>NZ_WWRX01000001.1:34501-374362 GCF_009875575.1 Eggerthella sp. BIOML-A4
ACCCCGCCGACGCTGCGGGGCGCTGTGGCACCCGATCTCGCGGCGAGGCCGAGGACTCGCGTACCGAAGTACGCTTCGCCCTCGCCCTCCCCACGATCTCGGGCACCACAGCGCCCCTCGCTGACTTACTGCGCCAACCCGCGCGCCCATTATGCGCCCTGCGGGCGCATGGGCGGGTCGCTTCGCTCCCGCCCGACCCCCCGCGCGGTTGTTCTCGCGCTGCGCGCGAGGCACGGGTCGCTTCGCTCCCGCGCGTTTCGCGCTTGTGCGCGAACGAATGTTTCACGTGAAACATTCGCCTCGATCCCCATCTCATCAGGAGGTCCCTATGTCGTTCGATCCTATCGCCTACATCAACGAGCCGCGCTGGTTGGAGTCGCGGCTGGGGCTCGACCGCATTCGCGAGCTGCTCGACCGGCTGGGCCGGCCGCAGGATCGTCTCAAGTTCGTCCACGTGGCGGGCACGAACGGGAAGGGCTCGACCTGCGCGTACCTGGCCTCCATCCTCCAGGCAGCGGGGCTGCGCACGGGGCTGTTCACCAGCCCGTACCTCATCACGTTCGAAGAGCGCATCCGCGTGGATGGCGCCAACATCACGCTCGACGAGCTGACCGAGGCGACGCTGCTCGTGAAGGGGCAGGCCGAGGCTATGGCCGACCATCCCACCGAGTTCGAGCTGATGACGGCGGTGGCGCTCGTGCACTTCGTGCGCCGAGGCTGCGATATCGTGGTGCTCGAAGTGGGCCTCGGCGGGCGCCTCGATTCGACGAACGCCATCGACGCGCCCGAGGCGGCCGTCATCGCGCGCATCGGCCTCGACCACACGAAGCTGCTCGGCACCACGCTGGCCGCCATTGCGGGCGAGAAGGCCGGCATCGTGAAGCCGGGGTCCGCCGTGGTGTCGTGGCCGCAGGACGCCGAAGCGATGGCCGTGGTCGAGCAGGCGGTTGCGGCGGCGGGCGATACGCTCACCGTGCCCGATTTCGCGTGCTTGAACGTGGGCCCGGTGGATTGGGGCGCTTCCGGCGCGCCCGCGCGCTCGTTCTCGTACGGGCGCTTCGCCGACCTGCGCACGAAGCTGCTGGGATCGTACCAGCCGGCGAACGCGGCGCTGGCCATCGAGGTGACCGAAGCGCTGCGCACGCGCGGATGGGCCGTCGACGACGACGCGGTGCGTCAGGGCGTCGCAGGCGCCGCCTGGCCGGGGCGCTTCGAGATCGTGCGCGCGGGGGAGGGCGAGCCGACCGTCGTCGTGGACGGCGGGCACAATCCCCAGGGCGCCCGCGCGCTCGTGGATTCGCTGGCCGACGTGTTCCCCGGTCGCAAGCCTGTGTTCATCATGGGGGTGCTGGAGGACAAGGACTACCCGGCCATGCTGGAAACCGTGATGCCGCTCGTCGGGGGGTTCGTGGCGGTGACGCCCGACAACCCGCGCGCGCTTTCCGCCGACAGGCTGGCGCGCGCCATCCGCTGGACGGGGCAGGACGTGCTGGGGTGCTCGGCGCACATGCGGCCTCTCGTCGCGCGCGACATGGCCGACGCGCTGGCGAAGGCGCGCGAGCTGGCGGGGGCCGACGGCCTCATCTGCGCGTTCGGCAGCCTGTACTCGGTAGGCGCGCTGAAAGAGCAGCTGGAGGGGTAGACGTCTTCTGCCCGGGCGCTGCGGGGGGGGGTCGGAATGCGTGCGTTGGGACAGCCCTTCCCCATGGCGCGAAAGGGCGTCTGCGGTCTAGCGACCGCACGTTGCGCCGATTCGGCAAGGAAGCGGCATGCGATCGGCGCGGAGCAAGACGCGCGCATGCCGAAGCTTCCGCCGCGCTAGGGAAGAGGATAGGCCTCTATTCCCTATTCTGCAGCAGGTCGATCAATTCCTGCTTCGAATGCACGTCGAGCTTCGTGTAGACGTTCTTGGCGTGCGTGCGCACCGTGTTCTCCGACAGGCACAGCGCCTCGGCGATGTAGGACTTGCTGCGTCCCTGGGCGATGAGCAGCGCCACTTCCGTCTCGCGCTCCGAGAGGTCGAACGCGTCGCGGAACCACTCCTGCGGGTCCGGCTGGGCCTGCGCGCTCGGCATCGCCGCGGGGGCCGGCGTCGAGGCTCCCGCCCCTTCCATCTCCGCTCGCCTCGCCTCGCGCGCCGCGCTCACCGCGCTTCGCCGGGCGGGAGCCGCCACGTCTTCGGTGAACAGCGGCCGCAGCTTCAAAATGCCGTCCGACAGCAGCAGCGCCATGCTGGCGGCCAGCGCGAACACCACGATGCCGATGACGGCGGTCACCGCGTACGACGAGGCCCCCATCGCGCCCAGCACCATGATCAGCACGCGGCCCGCGTCGCGCGACAGCACGCGCGACGCCCAGGCGAACCCATACACGGCGTACACGTCGGTGGTGGTGTGGCGCGCCACGTCCTGCAGCGTGATCCACAGCACGCCCAGCATGAGCGTGTCGGCGATGTTGACGGTAGCGATGGCCAGCCCCGTGAAGTGCCCGGGGAACACCGACAGGATCAGCATGCCCGCGGCCACCAGCATGATCTCGATGCGCCAGAGGAACGAGAAGCTCAGCCGCTTGCGCTTCACGATGAACCACCAGATGATGAACAGGCTGATCACCACGACGCCCATCTGGTGGACGACGCGTTGCAACGCGTCCATGGGCACGGGCTCGCCGGCGGGGAAGCCGCGCGAGATGCCCAGCGCCAGCCCGAACACGGCCAGGCCGCCGAAGATGAACAGCATGGTGCTGCGCGGCTCTTTGTCGTAGATCGGCTCGGGCGCGGGCTGCGGTCCCACGTCGGTCTTCATGGCGCGCTGGTAGCACAAGAGGGCGATGGTCGGCATGAACATGCTCACCGTGTAGCTGAGCGCCTCGGGCAGGAAGCTGAGCGCCAGGCCGCCGAGCGATCCGAGGGCCAGCGACAAGAACCCGTACAGCACCGACTGGCGCAATCCCAGCCGCACGTACGCCGCCGTCCACATGCCGCCGCCCAGCGCGCCGCCGATGCCGGCGCACACGCTGGCCACCGCCAAGATATCGACGGCACCGGTTTCCTTGCCCGCCAGGATGAGCACGGTGGAGAACGTCATGACGGCGAAGCCGAGCCACGCCACCGCCGTGCGGTTGCCCTTTGAGAACGGCTTGCGCAGCGCGATGGCCGCGCCGATGACCATCACCAGGCCGTACGCGAGGTTGTTGACCACCGTGAACAGCCCGTCGTCGCTTTGCGTGTACGACGCGAACAGGTTCACCTGCAGCCAGACGCGCGTGGCCGCCAGCCCCAGAAACGACGGCAGGAAGGCGCCGCCCATGAGGGCGCGCATCTGATTCGTTCGAGCGGTTGCGCTCGCGTGCGGCATCGATCCTCGATTCTTGCAGGGGGACGAAGTACGGCAACCAGTATATACGAGCACGCCCGAGCGCGTGCACTACGCGTAGAGCACGCCTCACACCTTCCGGGTGAAACCCGGCGGCATCGGGTGTTTTTCACCCGGAAGGTGGCTTCTGAGGTGCGCGCATCGTGCGTAGAGTGCAGGGCATGAAGCATCACCCTAGGGAGGAAAGGATCAATCATGACGGGAATCAAGACGGGACGCACCGCCACTGCTGCCACCGAGACGACGATGGCTTCCATGCCGCTGACGCGCCGGCAGTTCGCCCAGGCGCTGACGGGCGGTTTGGCCACCATGGCGCTGGGCAGCCTGTTCGGCTGCGCGCCGCAGCAGGCCGCGGCCGCCGAGGCGTACGAGACGGTGGACTTCGACGTGGTGGTTCTGGGCGGCGGCGGTGCCGGCGTGACGGCGGCGGGCCAGGCTGCGGCGGCCGGCGCGAAGACCGTGCTGCTGGAGAAGATGGCGTGGCTGGCCGGTTCCAGCTCGCTGGCCCTCGGCACGTTCTACGGCGCGGGCACGCAGCTGCAGAAAGCCGCGGGCATCGAGGACGATCCGTCGGGGCTGCTCGACTACTTCCTGTCGCGCGGCGGCGACAAGCTGGACTACGACGTGCAGAAGTTCTGCGCCGAGCACTTCGGCGAAACCATCGACTGGCTGACGGGCGAGCTGGGCGTGCCCTTCAAGGAGACCGTGTCGAAGAAGGGCAAGGACCCGGTGCCGCGCGGCCATAACTGCGTCAACAACGCCATGGACGCGTTGAGCGCCGTCACGGCGTACGCTCAGGAGCACGGCGCCGAGTTCCACTTCGGCACCACGGTGGAATCGCTCGTGGTCGATGACGGCGGCGCGGCGGCCGGCGTGCTCGCAAAGCGCGGGAACGGCTCGACGGTGCTCTACAACGCGAAGAACGTGATCGTGTCCACGGGCGGGTTCTGCCGCAACGTCGAGATGATCGATGGGTACTGCCCCGACTACTCGGGCGTGTACACCGAGGTGGGCGTCGGCTGCACGGGCGAGGGGCTGCAGATGGGCCTCGACATCGGCGCGGACTACGTGGGCCACGGCGGCACGAACGGCATCCTCGCCTGTCCCGTGGAGCCGGGCCAGTCGAAGCTCATCAGCAACAAGGCGCTGTGGATCAACTCCAAGGGCGAGCGCTTCGCCAACGAGGCCGGCCAGACGCACGACATCTACTACGACGTGGCGCACTTCGACGATCAGAAGTTCTTCGCGGTGTACGACCAGGCCATGGTGGACGCGCTTGACGAGGATCTGCGCAGCAAGCTCGACTTCGGCTTGGAGCAGGGCATGTTCGCGAAGGCCGACACGGTGGCCGAGGCGGCGGCAGCGCTCGGCATCGACGGCGCTGCGGCGCAGACGGCGCTCGACGCGTACAACGAGCTGGCCGCGTCCGGCGAGGATACCCAGTTCAAGAAGAAGGCCGAGAACCTCGTCCCGCTCGCGGAGGCTCCCTTCTACGTGCTGACGATGGGCGTGTGCACGCACGGCAGCTTCGGCGGCTATCGCGTGAACACCGAGTTCCAGGTGCTCGACACCGACGGTCAGCCCATCCCGCACCTGTACGCGGCCGGCGAAGTGTGCTGCGGCACGTTCATCTACGACGACTACCCGGCGGGCGGGTGCGGTCTGAACTGGTCCTACACCTCCGGTCGCTTCTCGGGCGCCAACGCGGCCAAGGCGGCGCTCGCGTAAGGTTTTCTGCTGGCCCGATTCTCCCTGGACAAGCGAAGGCCCGCCGATCGGCGGGCCTTCGCGGTGCTGCTGGATGGCGCTGCGTGCGCGGTCGCGCTTACAGCGAGTCGATGTACTCCACGAGGCTGCCCACGGTGTCGAGGCCCTCGGGTTCGCCGAAGTCCACGTCGCAGGCCTCTTCGAGGTCGCAGATCAGCTCCACCATGTCGAGCGAGTCGATGCCCAGCGAGTCGAACGTCGAGCTTTCCTCGACGGTGCTCGGGTCGATGTCGAGGTTCTCCTCGAGGATGGTCTTGATGGTGTCGATGGTTGCCATGCCGCTCCTATCGTCTGGTTTCGGTGGCACCCATTGTATCGGACAACGCGCGAAGAGTTAACCGACGGGCAGGAGTTCGGTAATCTCCACAAAGGTGCACACGGCAAGCTGCTCGTCGGCATCCTTCAGCTTCCCGATGACGGATTCGTCTTCCACGAGGGTCGCTTTCACCACCGAGCCCTGGTGGCGCAGCTCCTTCGTCTCGGCCGTCGGGTTCGGCACGTCGAAGGCGATCATGCCGATCTTCGCCCGCTCGAAGTTCGCCTTCGTCTGGTTTTCGGCCCAGGCGAACGCGACGTACGTTCCGTCGATCATGGCTGCGGGCACGAAGATGGCGATGTTCGGCGTGCCGTCCTCGTTCGAGGTGGAGACGACGCATTCGGTCTGGTACGCCATGACGGCGTCTTGCAGCTGCGTTTCGGTGAAGGTGGTGTACTTGTTCGTGGCCAAGCTCGCGGAGGATACCGCGTCGACCCACTCGTGCACTTCGCCTGCGCTCGCACCCGCCTCTTGCT
Organism: Eggerthella sp. BIOML-A4; assembly: GCF_009875575.1. Taxonomy (NCBI): domain Bacteria; kingdom Bacillati; phylum Actinomycetota; class Coriobacteriia; order Eggerthellales; family Eggerthellaceae; genus Eggerthella; species Eggerthella sp. BIOML-A4. Next base: position 40,435 of record NZ_WWRX01000001.1, read on the forward strand.
GCGGCGCTTCGGCGGCGGCGCTTTGCTGCTGCGGCGCGCATCCCGACAGGCCCGCGCCCGCCATGATGCCGAGAGCGCCCGTTGCCGCGATACCCTGAATGAACGAGCGTCGGTTGAGCTGCTTGCCCTGAGATTGTTCTTCCATGGTTCATCCCTTCTGACAGAGGGGCGCGCATCCGCTCGCCCCGTACCCTTGCTTTCTGGATTCTGCCTCGAAGACGGCGGTTCACCTTGCCGCCTTTTGCGGTATTTCGCCCCGTTTCGTCTCTGCCCTGTTTTGCGGTATTTTTCGTTTTGGCCGTTTGAGGCGCGAGATGTGCGGGGCATCGGGGCCGTTCAACGGTTAGAATACGGAGGTACTTGACGCGAGAGGGGATCATGCAAGACAGCCGCTACACAACGCAGGCAGCAGACTACCGCCGGTTCTTCGTCAACGGTCGGACGCTGGCGCTTGCGCTGGGATACGGGCTGTTCCGGGGCGCCAATTCCCTGCTGTACTCTTCGGCGCTCGCTTCGGTTCCCACGTCCACGCTGTTCATCGCCGACATGTCGTTCTCCATGACAACCGCGCTGTCGTCGCTGCTGTGCGCGCTCGCGGTGATGGCGCTTGCGTGGAAGGGCCTCATTCTCGGCTTCCGCCTGCCCGTGGTGCTGCCGGCACTGCTGCTGCTCCTGGTTGCCGCCCCCGCCGTGGCTCCTTGGATCGCCCCCGGCTCATCGGGGGTGTTCGTGCTCCTGGCGCTGACGTACGGCGTTGCATCGACGTGCTTGAACCTCTCGTGGCTTGAGGTGGTGGCCCATCAGACGCCGGCGCGGATCGCGGGCATCCTAGCGCTGGGCATGCTGGTGAAAAGCGTGATCACGTTGGCGTGCGGCAGCCTCATGGGCGTGCCGTTCGTCGTCGCGGTGGGCGTGCTGCTCGTCGGCGCGGTCGCGTTGCTGCTGCGCGCGAGGGGCCGCGCGTGGCTCGATTCCTCCGAAGACGACGCGGCGCCCGCGACGTTCAAGGCGTATCGCCAGGGCGCGATGGGAATCGCCGACGCGTTGGTGGTCTCGATCGTCCTCGAGGCGACGGTGAGCATCCTCAACGGGTTCTTCCTCGGCGTCGCCACCGACGGGTCGGGCATCATCTCCGCCGTCGGGGCCATTTCGGCGGCGCTCGTGTTCTGCTTCGTCGTGGTCGTCGTCGCCCGCGCGGTGGACGTGGAGCGGCTGTACCGCTATCTGTTCCCGATACTGCTGGCGCTGGTGGTGCTGCTGCCGCTCACGCTGGGAAGCTGGGCTTCGCAAGCGCTCCAGGGCCTGCTGGTGCTCGTGTACGAGTTCATCTCGTTCAGCGCGCTGTACTTCATCCTGTGCCAGATACAGCGGAAGAAGCTCAAGACGTACGTGCTGTTCGCGTTCGCCACGGCGTGCATCCGCCTGTCGCAGCTGCTGTTCGGCATGGCGGGCTATTGGCTGGGAGGAGCGTCGGGCAGCGAGGCCGAGGGTTTGTACTGGATCGTCACCATCGCGGCGGTGTACGGGCTTTCCATGCTGCTGCTGTACCTGACGCGGCGGCGACCGTCGACCGACGAGAAGCGCGTGATCGTGGTCACCGAGGAGGATCGTTTCGCGGCGCGCGCCGAAGAGCTGGCGGCCGAATACCGCATCACGGCGCGCGAGTCGGAGATCATGCTGCAGCTTGCGCGGGGCCGCTCGGCCGCGTTCATCGCCGACGAGCTGGTGTGCTCGCCCGCGACGGTGCGCACGCACATGAAGAACATCTACGCGAAGCTCGGCGTGCATTCGAAGCAGGAGCTCATCGACCTGTTCGCCGACTGAGGGCGGCGCGCACGGCAAAGGAAAACGCCGGCGATGTGGAATCCGCCGGCGTTCGTTCGTGCGAGGTTGAGGAGGCGAAACCGCTTACTCCTCCGCCTGCTTCAGCAGGCCGTATCCGCCGTCGTCGCGACGGTACAGCACGTTCACGAGGCCGCTGTCGCGGTCGGTGTAGGCGAAGAAGTCGTGGCCCAAGAGGTCGATCTTCACGAGCGCTTCCTCCTCGGTCAGCGGCTCGAACTCGATCGTCTTCACGCGCACCACTTCGTCGTCGGACAGTTCCTGCATGAGCCCGTCAACGTCCAGCTCGCCGGCGGCGGAAGGCTCGATGCGGATGGTCTCGTCGGCGGCGCGCAGCTTGCGGTCGACCACCTTCGTCTTGTACTTGCGCAGCTGGCGGACGACCTTGGCGGCGGCCACGTCGATGGCGGCGTACATATCCTCTTCGTGTTCTTCGACGCGAATGATGTGGCCCTTCGTGCGCAGCGTGACTTCGCAGACGGCAGGGCGAGGATTGGCGGGGTTCTTCTCAACGAACAGCACGATTTCGGCTACGAGCGGATCGATGTCCATGACCTTCATGGAATTGCCGATCTTCTCCTCGGCGTACTCGCGCAGCGCGTCGGTTACAGGCATTTTGCGTCCGGTGACGGTAATGCTCATAGCGATCACCTCTTACCTCGTGGCGAATAAAAAAACAGCTCGGTCGTTGTCATCGCACCTGGTCATACGAGCGAATGGGTGATATGCCCTCCACGCGAATCCCAAGCCGACTCCTAACGCCTAAGCTGATGAGTACAGAATAGCGCAATTCATGATATTTTGGCCGGGCATTTTACTTTGTTGTGAAATCGATCTAAAAACGGGTAACAATCGAGCGGACGCACCAGGTAATTGGGGGATAATACGGCAAACGACGAAGCCGAAAGGGCGACATGACCGAACAGAATCAAGACGGAGCGCAGCGCATTTTCATCAACGAAGTGCAACGTCATCAGGCACGATACAGGAAACTCATCCAATTCACCCACTCGTCGACGAAGGCGGCCGGCGTCATGCTGCTGGCGGCCGTCGTGGCGCTCATCGTGGCGAACACGGGCGCGTACGAGGCGTTCTTGGAGTTCTGGCACACCGAGGCGGGCTTCTTCTTCGGCGATGCGTTCGCGGGCATGTCGCTGGCGCACGTGATCAACGATATCTTCATGGCCGTGTTCTTCCTGCTGGTGGGCTTGGAAGTGAAATACGAGCTGACGGTGGGCGAGCTGACGAACATCCGCCAGGCGCTGCTGCCCATCATGGCTGCCATCGGCGGCGTGCTGGCCCCCATCGGCATCTACCTGGTGTTCAACGCGACGAACCCCGAAACCGCCCAAGGTTGGGGCGTTCCCACCGCCACCGATATCGCGTTCGCGCTGGGCATCCTCGCCCTGCTGGGCAACCGCGTCCCCAGCGGCGTGCGCGTGTTCCTCAGCACGCTGGCCGTGGCCGACGACATCATCGCCATCCTGGTCATCGCCATCTTCTACGGCCACAGCCCGTCGATGTTCTGGCTGGCCATGGCCGCCGTCGTGCTGGTGGTGCTCGTGCTGATGAACCGCAACCACATCTACTCGCTCGTGCCGTACCTGCTGGTGGGCGCCGTGCTGTGGTACTGCGTGTTCATGTCGGGCGTGCACTCCACCATTGCGGGCGTGTTGCTGGCGTTCGTCATCCCCTCGGGGTCGCGCGTGAATCTTAAGAGCTTCATTACCTGGTCGGGCGACAAGGTGCGCGAGGCGCGCGATGCGTTCCAGCCTGAAACGCCGGTTATCGCGCAGGGCGACTACATCAAGACCGTGACGGCCCTCAGCCGCGTGGCGGGCCAGGTGGTGCCGCCGGCGACGCGTCTCGAGCACAAGCTGTACCCGTGGGTGTACTTCGGCATCCTGCCGCTGTTCGCGTTGACGAACGCCGACGTCAGCTTCATCGGCATGGACGTGGGCGCCATGCTCGCCGACCCGGTGCTGTACGGCGTCATGCTGGGCCTGCTGCTGGGCAAGCCGCTGGGCATCATGCTCATGAGCTTCATCATCGTGAAGAGCAAGCTGGCCTCGCTGCCCGAGAACGTGAACTGGTTCCATATGCTGGGCGCCAGCATCCTGGGCGGCGTGGGCTTCACGATGGCCATCTTCGTGGCGAACCTCGCGTTCACCGACGAGATGCACATCGCCACGGCGAAGCTGGCCATCCTGGCGGCGTCGCTGATCGCAGGCGTGCTGGGCTTCGTGTTCCTGCTGCTGCAGGCGAAGGCGGCGCAGAAGCGCGGGGTGGCGTACCTGTCGGCCAGCGGCGACGACGTGACGCGCCAGACGGCGGGCAGCGAAGCGGCGCGCGAGTCTGAGGAGCTGCTGCGCGAAATCGAGGACCCCGAGCTCAAGAGCGAGCTCGAAGAGGCGAAGAAGCGCGGCGGCGTGTTCGAGATCGTCGTCGACCTGGGACCGACGGGCCTGCTGGGCGGCGGCTCCATCGGCGATGTGCGCGAAGCGGTGCGCAACGAGGTGGTGCGCGTGCTCAAGGAGGAGGGCAAGGACGAGCTGCTGGAGCAGATGCAGAAGGACTTCGACGACGAGGGCAAGCCGCCGCTGCTCAGCGTGGAGGAGGCCCTGCTGCGCGAAGGCGGCGAGGAAGCACGCCAGCGCGCGCTGCGCCGCGAGGGCGAGGACGCGACGGGCATGTCGGGCGGAGCTGGCGACGCGGGCGTCCCCGGCGATTCCGACCCCGCAGGCAAACGGTGATCGCGCCGTTGCGCTATACTTTTTAGTTGACGATGGGAACTGCGTTGCGAAGGAGCGATATGGAAGCTGCCGCTATCGTGTTGGCCGCGGGTGCGGGCACCCGGATGAAGTCCAAGAAGCCGAAGGTGGCTCACGAAGTGCTGGGCAAGCCGCTCGTTCGCTGGGTGGTGGACGCCGCGCGCGACGCGGGCGTCGAGCGGGTGGTGTCCGTGGTCGGGCACGCGCGCGAGCAGGTGGAGCCGCTCGTCGCCGACACGCAGACGGTGGTGCAGGCGGAGCAGAACGGCACGGCGGGCGCCGTGGCCGTGTGCAAGGACGCGCTGGCCGACTTCGACGGCTCGCTCGTGGTGCTGTCGGGCGACTGCCCCCTTATCACGTCCGAGACTATCGCGCGCCTCGTCGCCGTGCGCGAGGAGGCGGACGCTGCTGTGGTGGTGCTCACGATGGAGCTGGACGACCCGTTCGGCTACGGGCGCATCGTGCGCGACGAGCAGGGCGCGGTGGCGCGCATCGTGGAGCAGAAGGACGCCGCGCCCGAGGAAGCCGCCATCTGCGAGTGCAACTCCGGGTTCTACTGTTTCGACGCCCGCGCGCTGTTCGCGGCGCTCGAGCAGGTGAGCAACGACAACGCCCAGGGCGAGTTCTACCTGACCGACGTGCTTGAGATCTGCCGTAACGCCGGCCGTCCAGTGCTGGCGCTCGTCTGCGAGGACCCTGCCGAGTGCCTCGGGGTGAACTCGCGCATCCAGTTGGCCGAGGCCACGAAGTTCGCGCAGCGACGCATCAACCGCGCGCATATGGCCGCCGGCGTGACCATGGTGGACCCCGAGCTCGTGTGGATCGGGCCCGACGTGACCATCGCGCAGGACGTGGAGCTGCTGCCGAACGTCATGCTCATGGGCGAAACGAGCATCGGCGAGGACAGCGTCATCGGCCCCGATTCGCGCCTGACCGACACCGCGGTGGGACGAGGCTGCGTCGTGGACGAGACGGTGGCCGTGGAGGCGCAGGTGGACGACGGCGCCACGTGCGGCCCGCGCGCGTACCTGCGTCCGGCGGCGCACCTGTGCGAGGGCGCGAAGGCCGGCACCCACGTGGAGATCAAGAAGTCCACGGTGGGGAAGGGCTCGAAGGTGCCGCATCTGTCCTACATCGGCGACACCACCATCGGCGAGGACGTGAACATCGGCGCCGGCTCCATCACCTGCAACTACGATGGCAAGAAGAAGCATGCCACCACTATCGGCGACGGCGCGTTCGTCGGCAGCGACACCATGATGGTGGCCCCGGTGAGCATCGGCGCGGGTGCCATCATCGGCGCGGGCTCGTGCATTACGAAAGACGTCGCGCCCGACGCCCTGGCCCTCACGCGCCCCGAGCAGCGCGAGATCCCCGGCTGGGCCGCCAAGAAGCGCAGTCAACAAGAATAGCATTGTCCCAATGGGGACAGTCCCCATTGGGACATCTACGCCATATCGGCTTGCAGCAGCGTGAGCGCGTCGCTGGGCGTGAGCGCGGCCACGGGGGCGTGCTTGATGAGCAGCTCGTCGCTGGTGATCAGGTACGTCGCGTTCGACCGTTGCGCCGCAGCGACGATCAGGTTGTCCTCGAGGTCGTTGTGGAGGTTGCAGAGGCCGCATGCCGTCCACAAGTCCGACTCGTCTGATCCTACGGCGGTGGCCTGTTCCCGCATGTTGCCCACGCATCCCCAAGCGATTTCGGTCGCTGCCGCCGCATCGCGTTCGGTGAGCCTGCCGTTCTCGTTGCACATGTCTCGCTTGAAGGCGTTCGCGGTCAGGTAGAACACGTCCTTGACGATGGCGGTGGGGTACAGCAGCGGATAGCCGTGCTCATGCGCGAATAGCATGAAGGACATCGCTGCGGCATGCGCTGGACGGTTGGCAAGAAAGTAGTCGAGCCAGATGTTCGTGTCGACCAGGAGGGAAGTTTGCTGGCTAGGCATCGAGGCCCCGTTCCCGAAGGCGCTCGAGCAGGGCGTAGTCGCGCATCTCTTCGTACGATGCGTTCATCGTCCAGTCGGAAGGCTTGATTCCGTGCCGCTCGTACGCATCGGCGACGATGTTCGCACCCCTGATCGTGATTTCCCGCCTCCGCGCGCGCTCCTCTTCAGCTTCTCGTTTCTCCGCTTCGTCTTCTGCGTCGAACAGGTTTTGTATGGCGCGCGGGTTGTGCGCGTTCTTCGCGGCGTAGTCCCACAGCTTGCGAACCGCCTGCGACGGCGAGTAACCGGCGCGCTCCAGCGCCGCATCGCCGCGCTCCTTGAGCGAGCGGCTGATGCGCGTGTTCATCTGCACCATATCCGTCGTCATCGCGTACCTCCTCATTCGTTGCTATACGTATAGTATAGCATGGGTGCTCGTTTGGGGCTCGTCTGCAGTTGGGGCTTTGGCGAAGAGCACCGGAGGGGCGATTCCGATTCCCGGGTTCCTCGGATGCGGTTCGATGTGTTGCAAAATCGGGCTTTTGGCAATTCGGAGACGATCGGAGGCGCTGCTCCGCAGTCGCGAAAATTGGTGACCTGGGGTTTTGTCCGAAAGAATCCCAAAAGGGAGTGCGGAGGCTGCCAAAAACCCGATTTCGCCACCTATAGCACTGCTGTTTCGAACACTTCGAACTGATGGGGAGCTTCGAGCGCATCGACGAACCGAGCTGCTGAAAGCATCCGTGCGACAATCCTCTCGGCGCGGGATTGGTGCGGAGCCTGTGAGCGACTCGTCGCGGGGATTGGTGCGGAACCTGTGAGCGAGACTGCGATACCCCCAGCTCAGCGCCATCGGTCATCCATTATTGGTGGCGTTTTCGCACCCTCGTTCACCCATAAATATCCGGGCTCATCGCGTTTTTTCACGAACAACGGACGTTTCCCCTCCGCTCGCCCGGCCGTAAGGTGAAGCTGCTCGAAGTCAGACGAGACGAGCAGAAACGGGGGAACCATGAGCAACGACACGCAGGCCGCGGCCACATCCGCATCTACAGCCGCGTCGGCCGCCGACGAGGCCGCCGCAACCGTCGACGCCATCGTCAAGCGACTCAACGCCAATCGCGCCAACACGCTGGCGCTGTGCGCCGTGCTGTCCGTGTGCGAGCAGCGCATGCCCTATCGCGATGCCGAGGCGCTCATCGACGAGCGGCCCGAACTGAGCCTCAGTACGCAGAACGCCCACGCGCTGCTGCGCATCATGGTGGACTGCGGCGGCGTGGATGCCGTCGAGGTTCCCGAGCCCGCGTACGCGCCGGGCGAGGAGAAGCAGGATCGGCCCATCGACTACACCGTGCAAACGACCGCAGCCGGCCTCGCCGCGCTCGCGCAATTCGAGCCCACGAGGCGGTTCGGTGAAACCCTGCGCGACGAACCTGCGGCCTACGCGCAAACGTACGCCACCGTGCTCGCCCTCTGCGAGGGCGGCGCGACGAAGGCCGCCATCGAGCGAGCGCTCGAAGGCGACCCCGCGCTCAGCGACCCCAAGCAGGTGTATCCCAGCTATTTCATCTCCAAATTGGAGACCGTAGGCGGTCTTGCATGGGACGGCTCGTGGAAGACGACGGATGCCGGCCGGCAGATGCTGGCCATGGTCGGGTAAAGCGCTGCCCGACCGCCCCGGCTCCGCCCGCGCGCGAGCGTCCCATTTGAGATAACCCCAAGCACCATCAGCAAAGACGAGATACAAGGAGGAGGGAACATGACACAGCCTACCATCACGCGACGCAGTTTCGTGAAGTCGGCGGCGGCGCTGGGCGCCGCATGCGGTCTGGGCGTTGCCGTGAGCGACGACCTCGTGCACGTCGATCCGGCGCATGCCGATACGGGCGGCGACGTGAAGATCGTGAAGACGGCCTGCCGCGCCTGCATCGCAAGCTGCGCCGTGCTGGCGCATGTGAAGAACGGTCGCGTCATCAAGATCGAGGGCAATCCCGAAAGCCCTATGAGCCAGGGCGGCCTGTGCGCGAAGGGCATGGCCGGCATCCAGGCGCTGTACCATCCCAACCGCAACAAGTACCCCATGCGCCGCGTGGGCGAGCGCGGCCAGAACCAGTGGGAGCGCATCACCTGGGACGAGGCCATCACCGAGATCGCCACGAAGCTCATCGAGATCGACGAGAAGTACGGCTCGGAATGCGTGGCCGTGTCCACCGGCGGTGGCGGCAACCCGCACTTCAGCAACGTGAAGCGCTTCGGCGAGGCCATCAACACGCCCAACGTGTGGGAGCCTGGCTGCGCGCAGTGCTACCTGCCACGCATGGGCGCCTCGCAGCTGTCGAACGGCATGGGCAAGCCGAACAACCTGTCCTTCAGCGACTCCAATGGTTGGGACTACTACTTCACCGACTCGCCGGTGGACTCCCTCGTGCTGTGGGGCACCGACCCGGCCAACAGCTCGGTTGCCACGGGCGGCCGCGCGCTGGCCGAGCTGCGCGCCCGCGAGCAGGGCTTGAAGACCGTGGTCATCGACCCGCGCATGACGATGGACGCCGCCAAGGCCGACGTGTGGCTGCCCATCCGCCCCGGCACCGACGCCGCGCTGCTCATGGCGTGGACGAAGTGGATCATCGACAACGAGAAGTACGACGAGGACTTCTGCACGAACTGGACCAACATGCCCTACCTCGTGAACCCCGAGACGCGCCTGACCCTCAAGCCCACCGAATGCGGCCTCGAAGGCACCGACGCCGATTACGTCATCTGGGATCCGGCGCAGGGCAAGCCCGTCGTGCTGGAGTACCCCATGAACGAGGGCGTCACCCCGCCGCTGTTCGGCACGTACGAGATCGACGGGAAGCAGTACCCCACGGGCGGCCAGCTGCTCAAGGAGAGCGTGGAGGAGTTCACGCTGGCGAAGGCGGCCGAGATCTGCTGGCTCGACGAGGGCCAGATCGAGAAGGCGCGGGAGATCTACACGACGGGCCAGTCCGGCATCATGCAGGGCGTGCCCATCGACCAATACGAGCAGTCGCAGCAGTGCGCGCTCGGCGCCCTCAACCTCGAGTACCTCATGGGCAACGTGCAGAAGCCCGGCGCCATGCTGCAAAGCTTCAAAGCCTGCCCGGCGCGCGATCAGATCCCCAACACGCCGCGCTTCCTCAAGAAGGAGAAGATGCTCAAGCGCTTGGGCGTGCAGGAGCACAAGGGCCTGCTGGACTGGGATATGGCGTTCATTCCCGCGGTGTTCAAGGCCATGAAGGACGGCGATCCCTACCAGATCCACGCATGGTTCGAGCGCTCCGGCAACAAGCACGTGGTGCTGGGCAACGCCACGTGCCTCGACGAGATCGTCCCGAACCTCGACTTCGTCTGCCACATCTTCATGTACCCGACGGCGTTCTCCGTGCTGTGTGCCGACATGCTGCTTCCCTCCGCGGAGTGGCTGGAAACCAACCTGGTCATCCCGCAGCTGAACGCCATCGTCATCCGCCAGGCGGTCACCCACCTGTTCGAGACGGTGGAGGAGGGCCTCATCTGGACGCAGATCGTGCAGAAGATGGCCGAGATGGGCAACGTGCATGCGCAGGAGGCCTTCACGGCCGAGGGCACGAACGGCATCCCGATGTACAAGAACGAGTACGAGAAGCAGAAGCTGCACCTGAACAACTTGAAGATGAGCTGGGAGGAGGCGGCCGAGAAGGGCGTGTTCGAGTGGTGCACCGAAGAGGAGTACCGCACGTACTACGGCTATAAGGCGGTTGACGAGGCCACGGGCAAGGAGAAGGGCTTCGGCACGCCTTCCAAGAAGTGCGAGGTGTACTGCGAGTCCAACACCATCCTGGGCCGCACGGGCTTCCCCTGGTCGCAGTGCTTCGAGGAGAAGAACCTGGTGCTGGAGCCGGCCTCGAAGGACTACGAGCCGCTGTGCTACTACAAGGAGCCGGCCGAAAGCCCGCTCACGGACACCGAGTATCCGCTGGTGCTGACCGAGGGCCGTCTGCCTATGTACCACCACGGCACGCTGCGCAACATACCCTACCTGCGCGAGATCTACCCCGTGCCCGAGATGTGGATCCATCCCGACGACGCGGCGACCTACGGCGTGGAGGACGGCCAGTGGTGCACCATCGCCAGCCGCCGCGGCGAGACGCACGGCAAGGCGCGCGTTACCACGGCCATCGCCAAGGGCGTCATCTACCAGGAGCGCTTCTGGGCGCCCGAGCTGCTGGACACCGACCCCGAGCGCGCTTACCGCGTGATGAACATCAACGTGCTGACCAAGAACGACGAGCCGTACAACCCCGAGTACGGCACCTATACCCTGCGCGGCTTCCAGGTGAAGGTCACGCCTGACGCCGCTGCTCCGGAAGGCGTGTGGACCGAGCCCGAGCAGTTCGAGCCCTGGATGCCGCAGCCGAGCGATCCTACCGAGGAGGTGTTCGATTATGGCGCATAACTGCATCGTGGTGAACCTCGATCGCTGCACGGGCTGCTATTCCTGCGAGATCACGTGCAAGATGGAGAACGACATCGCCCTGGGCGAGCATTGGAACAAGATGCTGCAGCGCGGGCCCTTCGGCGACTACCCGAACATGACGCGCTACCCGCTGCCCACCATGTGCCAGCAGTGCGCCGATGCCCCGTGCGTGCACGTGTGCCCCACCGGCGCCAGCTACCGCGATGGCAACAACGTGGTGCTCATCGACCGCGAGAAGTGCATCGGCTGCAAGTACTGCATGATGGCCTGCCCCTACGGCGTGCGCGATTGGAACAAGGCGTCCAAGACGGTGGAGAAGTGCACGCTGTGCGGCCACCTGACGGCGAACGGCGAGCTTCCCGCGTGCGTGAAGAGCTGCAGCGCCGGCGCCCGTTTCTACGGCGACTTGGACGATCCGAACTCCGACGTGTCCAAGGAGCTGGCGAAGTACGATGCGGCGGACATCCACGAGCTGCCGAACGTGGGCAACAACCCCTGCACGAAGTACATCATGACCAGCATGCACGGCGAGTGGATGGAAGGGGCTGAGTAGCATGGACATCCAATGGTCCCTCGTTCTGTTCACGGCGATCGCCAGCTGCGGCACATGGGTGTCGGTCGGCGTGGCCGTTGACGAGCTGCGTGGATTGACGCAGCGCACCAACCTGGTGGCTTCCGTTCTGGCGCTCGTGCTGGCCGTCGTGGGCGGCATCGCGTCGGTCACGCACCTGTCGCACCCCGACCGCATCATGGCCGTGCTGAGCCATCCCACGGCGGGCATCTTCCTGGAAGCGCTGCTCATCGGTCTGTTCATCGCGGCGGTGGCCGTGTACGTGATCCTGCTGAAGCGCGATGCGTCGGCCGGAGCCCGCAAAGCGGTTGCCGTGCTGGCCGCCGTCATCGGCATCGTGTTCAGCTTCGCCAGCGGCTACTCCTACATGATGGAGGCGCGCACCACGTGGAACACCATCACGCTGCCGTTGGGCTATCTGGGCTTCGGCGCGGCGAGCGGCTTGAGCCTGTACCTGCTGCTGGTCGCCTGCAAGAAAGAGAGCGCCGAGGCCGTGAAGCTGGCCGGCTTGGAAACCGTGATCGGCGGCGTTCTGGCGCTCGTGTCCGGTTTGGCCTTCGGCTTCGCGTCCGGCGCGGCGACGGGCGATGCCGCGGCCATCTTCTGGGTCGCACTCGTGTGCGGCGGTCTCGCGCCCCTCGTGTGCGGATGGCTGGCGCGCAGCAAGCCCGCGTCGGCCGTGACCATGGCGACCGTCGCGTTCGCCGGCGGCATCATCGGATCCATCGCGTTCCGCGCCGTCATGTGGATGGTGGGCACCGCGGTGGCCAACTACTTCGGCATCGTCCTGTAGACGATGCCGGCGGGGAAGGGGCCGTCCTGCGCGCGTGCGGAGGACGGCCCCCGACCGGGCCGCTCGATCAAGCCATACGCAACCCCCCCCCTCCCTCATGCGTATGGCTCGATCGGTCGACAACGGAACCGGTAACCAACGGGGAATGCAAGGAGAGCACCATGGAACAGCATGATCGCGAAGAGCTTGCCGAGGTGAACGCCGCGCGCAAGGGCTTTTACGAATTCCTGGCAAGCATGTACAAGCTGGAACTGACCGACGAGCAGATAGGGACGCTGACGAAGCAGGACCTGCCGACGGATGCCGAGTACGTGGGCGCGGGATACGCGACGGTGAAGGAGTACCTGCGCCATCGCGATTCGGGCACGCGCCAGGAGCTTGCCGTGGACTACGCGCGCGTGTTCTTGTGCGCGGGCATGTACGAGCAGCTGATGGCGCCGCCGTACGAGTCGGTGTACACGAGCGAGGAGCACCTGCTCATGCAGGATGCGCGCGATTCCGCGGTGGCGTTCTACCTGGGCGAGGAGCTGGGCCTGCCGGCCGACAACACCACGCCGGAGGATCATCTGTCGTTCGAGTTCCAGTTCATGGCGAAGCTGATCGAGCGCGCGGGCGCGGCGCTCGATGCTGGCGACGAGGCGCGCTACGCCGAGCTGTGCGCGAAGCAACGCGCGTTCTTCGACGAGCACCTGGCCAACTGGGTGCCGCGTTTGTGCGCTGACGTGCGCGCGTACGCGCAAACCGCGTTCTATCGGGGCGTCGCCGACATCACCGAGGGCTTTCTGCAGTTGGAAGACCAGATGATCGGCCAGAGCGCCCAGGCGGCGTAAGCCATGGCCGCGTACACGCGACGGGCGTTCGCAGGGTTCTGCGGCGCAGCGGCCGTATTCGCCGCGTTCGGCGGGGCGGTGAAGGCGGCCGACGGCGCGTCCGAAACCGCGCTCGTGCGGCCGCCGGGGGCGCAGGACGAGCTGCATCTGCTGGCCTCGTGCGTGAAGTGCGACCGCTGCCGCAGCGTGTGCCACACCGGGGTGATCGGCGTGGCGGAGGTTGGCGACGGCTTTCTACGCGCCCGCACGCCCAAGCTGAACTTCCATCGGGGAAGCTGCGACTTCTGCGGCGACTGCCAGCGCGTATGCCCCACGGGAGCCATCGGGGCGTTCGACCCGGAGGCCGACAAGATGGGCATGGCGGTGGTGCAGAAGGACCGCTGCGTGGCCTACTACCAGGGGTGCGTCGAGTGCCAGAAGGCCTGCCCGTTCGAGGCGATCGCGCTTGATGGAGACGGCCATCCCGTGGTGGACGCCGACCGATGCAACGGCTGCGGCGTGTGCGAGGACGTGTGCCCGGCGCTTGTGTACCGCAGCTTCTCGGGCGGCACGCGGCGCGGCATCGTGGTGGTGAGTCCCAGCGCGTACGCGCGACTGGGGAAGACGGTGGTGGAGGACGAGAGCGAGATGAGCGCGTGATGAAACGGAACTCCAAACTGCTGCGCACGCTGTCCGTCTTGGCGGTGATTGCGCTCGTGTGCCTGGGGCTGGCCCTGCACACCGGTACGGGCACGCCGTCGGCCTGGGGCATCTACGACATCGCGGCCATCTGTCCGCTCGGCGCGGCGGAGGCGGCGCTGGCCAGCAAGACCGTGGTGCCGCCGATGCTCATCGCGCTGGCCATCGGTATTGCGCTGGTGGTGCTGTTCGGCCGTGCGTTCTGCGCCTGGGGCTGCCCGATCCCCCTGCTGAGGCGTATCTTCGGCTTGAAGGAGCCGAAGCGCAAGCGTCGTGCGTCCGATGCGCTCGACGTGCCCGCCGCCCAGCGCGGCGGCGCGGCCGATTCGCGCAACTGGGTGCTGGGCGGCGCGCTGCTGTCCACGGCGGTGTTCGGGTTCCCGGTGTTCTGTCTCATCTGCCCGGTGGGCCTCACGTTCGCCACGCTCATCGCGGTGTGGCGCTTGTTCCAGTTCAACGAGGTGGCCCTGTCGTTGCTGGTGTTTCCGGCCATGCTCGCCCTGGAGGTGCTGGTGCTGCGCAAGTGGTGCAGCCGCTTCTGCCCGCTGGGCGCGCTGTTGTCGCTGGTGTCGCGGCTGAACAAGACGTTTCGTCCCGTCAGCAACGAGGCGACGTGTTTGCGCTCGTCCAAAGGCGAGCCCTGCCATCAGTGCGCCGACGTGTGTCCCGAGGGCATCGACCTGCACGACGCATCCGGCTCGGCGCCGATGCACGAGTGCACGAAATGCCGTGCGTGCGCCGACGCATGCCCGATGCATGCCATCTCGTTTCCGTTTCTTCCGAAACGCGTCGGCGAGGACGGCGACGGGGTCGAAGCGGGGGAGGACGAGCGGGTGTTAGAATAGGCCTTTGCGGTACGGGGAGCGCGGGCTGTTGCGAGGCCGCGTAAAGGGGAGGAACATGATGCGTGAGATGAAGGCTGGCGAAGAGCGGGATCGCGCGCGGTTTTCGGCGACGCGGCTGCTCGAGGACCTGGACGAGCAGTGGCCCAGCATGAAGTTCCTGGGCTTCGGAGCTTATTACGCGTGGATTTTCCTCAGCTACAACAGCGACGTGCTGTTCGGCTGGTCGGGGGCTTCCGTCGGGGGCAACGCCATGTCGGTGATGTACCTGGCTTCCACGACGGCGCTGGGCCTCGTGCTCATCGTGGCCGGGGCGTTCCAGAAGGTCACGGCGCGCATCGTGGAGTCGCGGCTGTCGGTGACGGTGCTGGCGGGAATGGCGACGCTGGCCACGCTGGTGGTGGCCTGGTCGGCGCCTGCCCAGGCCGGCGAGGCGCTGTACGTGGCGGGTTGCTCGCTCACCGGGGTGGGCACCGCGTTCGTCGCCTTGCGCCTGGGTTCGGTGTACAGCACGGTGGGCGCGCGCCAAGCTTTCATGTACACGGCGGGGTCGTTCATCTTCGCGGGCATGCTGTACTTCGTCTGCATCGGGCTGCCCCAGCCGGTGGGGCTGCTGATGGCGGCCAGCTTGCCGCTTCTGGCGGTGGTGTTCACCATGGCCGCGGTGCGCG
The DNA here is from genome assembly GCF_009875575.1 of Eggerthella sp. BIOML-A4. NCBI lineage: Bacteria > Bacillati > Actinomycetota > Coriobacteriia > Eggerthellales > Eggerthellaceae > Eggerthella > Eggerthella sp. BIOML-A4. Next base: position 55,834 of record NZ_WWRX01000001.1, read on the forward strand.
CGCCGAGCGAGCCGGCGGAGGACGTCGTTCCCGTGCGCGAGCTTCCGCGCGGCTACTTCATCCGCCTCGTGGTGGCGGTGTCGGTGTTCTCGGTGATCGCGGGCGTGATCAAGGGGTTCATGGCGCTGCAGCAGCCGCTGTCGGCGGCCACGGACCAGGGCGTGATCATCGTGTTTGCCACGGCGTGCGCGGCCGTGCTGCTGTTCGTGCTGGTGGGGCTGCTGGTGCGCGAGTTCGACATCAGCCAGCTGTACTATCCCATCATCATCCTCACGTGTTTGGGCAACCTCGTGGTGCCGTTGTTCGGCGGCCTGGGCGTCATCCAGGGCGAGCTTGTGAGCATCGCGTACAACCTGTTCATCCTCATGGTGTGGTGCCTGCTGGCCAACGTGGCGAACCGCACCGACCTGTCGTACGTGCGCGTGTTCGGGTGGGGCCGCGGCGCGTCGGCGGCGGGCACCACCGTGGGCTGGTTCGCCGGGGCGTCGCTGGCGCCCGTGCTGGTGGAGAACCCCAGCAACATGGTGGCGCTTGCCATGGGCATGGTGTTCGTGCTGCTGGTGGTGTCGATGGTCATCCTCAACGAGCGCACCATCGGCATGGCGCTCAGGAAGACCCGCAACGCCCAGACCGACCAGGGGACGGGCGATTTCTTCCCTAGCGGCAGGGGGCCGGAGGGCGCTGGGGGCGCCAGCGACGGCGACGGCGCGCCGCGCGAGGGCGCCTGGACGAAAAGCTGCAACGCGCTGGCCGAGCAGGCGGGCCTGTCGCTGCGCGAGCGCGACGTGCTGTTCCTGCTGGGGAAGGGCTATACCATCGAGTACATCGCAGGCGAGTTGGGCATCTCGTTCAACACGGCGAAAAGCCACATCCGCAACGTCTACGCGAAGGCGGGCGTGCATTCCAAGCAGGAGCTGCAAAGCCTCATCGAGGACGGGAAGATCGTGCGCTGAGCGTTCTCCGTCCGGAGTTGGGCGCTTGCCTCTTGTCAGACCTTGCGGTCAATCTGCGAAGATGCCGAAGTTCACCCTGTGCGTGCGCGACGCGTGCGGATACAATAGTGCCGATGAGACAGGGGGCGACGGCTGCGCGGTGCGGCGGCCCTGAGGGTGAAGCGAAGGAGCGCGCACATGACGGAAGTGCAGAAGAGCATGGCCTTGTTCTCGGGGTCGGTCAACCCCGAGCTTGCCGAGGAGATCGCGAAGGATCTGAACGTGTCGCTCGGCAACGTCAAGCTTGAGAAGTTCGCCAACGGCGAGATCTACGCGCGCTACCAGGAAAGCGTGCGCGGCGCGGACGTGTTCCTGGTCCAATCGGTGTGCAGCGGCGCGGGCTACGACGTGAATGACGCGCTCATGGAGTTGCTCATCATGGTGGACGCCGCCAAGCGCGCCTCGGCCCGCTCGGTGTCGGCGGTGGTGGCCCATTACGGCTACGCGCGCCAGGATCGCAAGGCCGCCCCGCGCGAGCCTATCACCGCCAAGCTCGTGGCCGATCTCATGGCCGCGTCGGGCGTGGACAACGTCATCACCATCGACCTGCACCAGGACGCCATCCAGGGTTTCTTCGACTTGCCGGTGAACCATATGACCGCCATGCCCATCTTCGTCGACTACTTCCAGAGCATGGGCTTGGACAAGGACAAGCTGTGCGTCGTGTCGCCCGACGTGGGCCGCGCGAAGGCCGCGAAGAAGTTCTCCACCATGCTGGACTGCGACATCGCCATCATGCACAAGGACCGCCCGAAGCACAACCAGGCCGAGATCACGGCGCTCATCGGCAACGTGCACGGCAAGGTGTGCATCCTGAACGACGACATGATCGACACGGCCGGCTCGCTGGTTGCCGCCGCCACCACGCTCAAGGCGAAGGGCGCCGAGAAGGTGTACGCGTGCGCGACGCACGGCCTGTTCAGCGGCCCGGCGTACGAGCGCATCGCGAACTCGTCCATCGAGGAAGTGGTGGTGACGAACGCTGTGCCCGTGCCGCTGGAGCGCCAGACCGGCAAGGTGAAGGTGCTGTCCGTGGGCCCGCTGTTCGCGAAGACCATCAGCAACGTCTACAACAACGGCTCCGTTGCCTCGCTGTTCGAGTAGGGTCCGATGTTTTTGATCGTTGGCCTGGGAAATCCGGGCGAGGAGTACGAGCATACGCGGCACAACGCCGGGTTCGACGCCGTGGACCTGATCGCCGAGGAGGTGGGCGCGCGCTACTGGAAGACGGAATGCGGCGCGCTGACCACCAAAGGCGTGTATCGCGATCACGACCTGGTGCTGGCCAAGCCGCAAAGCTACATGAACACGTCGGGCGGTCCGGTGAAGCAGCTGATGAACGCGTACGGCGTGGATGCTGAGCACCTGATCGTCGTGCATGACGAGCTGGACATCGACCCCGGTACCGTGCGCGTGAAGTTCGGCGGCGGGCACGCGGGGCACAACGGCCTGCGCTCTATCTGCGACAAGCTGGGAACGCGCGACTGGCATCGCGTGCGCGTGGGCATCGGGCGCCCGCCGGGACGCATGCCCGTGGTGGACTGGGTGCTGTCGAAGCCGAAGAAGGACGCGGCCGACGACTTCGCCCAAGCCACCGACCGCGGCGCACAAGCGGCGTTGTCCTTGGTGCAGGTAGGGTTGGAGAAGACCCAGCAAGCGTTCAACTAGCGCGCACCCGTCGAAAGTGGCGGGTGCGTTTTCATTTCACCGTTACGAGTAATTCCACGAGGACGATGACGGTGAGGAATAGCAGCAAACCGCCGATGGCGCGCGCCTGCTGTTTGTCGGCTCCGGTGCGTTTCTCGAGGTCGCTCGTTCCGGGATGGAAGTTCACGAGCGAGAGGCCCTTGCCCGTGATCAGCATGTACAGGGCTGGCGTGAGTAGGGAGAGCGCCACGACGAGGCAGACGATCCCTCCGATGAGCGAGCCCATGTTCTCTGGCATCGAGAAGCCTCCCAGCTGGAAGGCGGCGAAGACGTAGGCGGCGTCGAGGCAATCAATGATCGCAAGGCAGATGGAGAAGACGGGAAACATGCTGGTGACGGGACCGTCGACGACGAGCCAATCCTCCCGCCCCGTTTCTCGTTGATGTTCGACCACGGCGTATACCGTCACGAGGACGAACGCGATGACGGTGATGATGCCGGCGGCAACGAACAGCTCGCCTTTCGATCCCCATCGATCCGGGCCGCTTGCTCCGTAGTGCAGGGGAACGCTATCCGGCAGAAACGGTTGGGCGAGCGCGGTCAACACGACCGGCAAGATGGCCAGCACCGCCAGCAGCGCAACGCGTCCGCGGCTCATGCGGTAGGCGGGCGCAGCGGCTGTATCGTCGATGTCGGGATCGCATGGTTCGTTTCGGTCGGTATCGTTTTCCGCCATGTGCGCTCCCTTCCTCTATAGCCTAGCAATACTAAATATAGATGAACTGGCATTATCATGCAATGGGGGCAAGGATGTCGACGCGCGCCAAAGCAGCGGCGTAATTGCGTCGGAGGACGTCCTCGTTGGCTGTCCCCAAATGGCAAGCTGTGGCAATTTTGGAGGCGATTTTGGACGGGTTGGACTGAATGCCAGGGCGGATGCACGACATAAGGCCAGGTCGTGAAGATCCCAACGCGAGTTCGCCGAAGCTAATTTTGTCATGGCTGCCAATTCGGGGACAGCGTTTGGCGTCCGTGCCTGCTGCTCGTTTGAGTTTTGGCGCTATGCGCTTTGGTGTCCATTGCGCATGTCGAGCTCCGCGATCTCTTTCTGAACTTGGTCGATGAAAGCTTGTCGATTGTGGACATCGAATTTGCGGTAGATATGCGTGATATGCGTTTTGACGGTGCCATCGGACAAGCAGAATACCTCGCAAATATAAGGACGGCTTCTGCCTTGAGCCAAAAGGAGGAATACCTCGCTTTCGCGGGAGGAAAGATTGTGCCGCTTCGCGATTTCCAGATGGTATTTCGTCAGGGTTTCGCTGACGCGTTGCTCTATCGAGGGTTCGTTGCGCTCTGTTGGCTCGCTTGCGCTTGTCAAACGATCGCCTTGAAGCTCCGCTGCGCCTTCGCAAGATGACAAAGAGAGCGAGCGCTCGATTTCCATGGGGCGCGTGCTCATGGGACGTATGGCGGCTACCATCACGAGGAAGATGGCTACGGCCATCAGGATTCTGATATCGACATGAGCTTCCTGAACGAGGAGCAGCCATGGTACAGCGACTAAGCCGAAAGCTGAATCGCTTATTCCTTGGAACAGCCAGGCCGGCGCCGATGCCGAGCGGATGGCGGTGATGATCATGGTTCCCGAGAGCAGGTGCCCGAACAACTCTACGGTCAGGTAGAGCCAGTCGAACACGGGATCTGCGATCCGTGCGAAAACGTACTCATTCTGAAGAACGTAGATGAGAAAGCCTCCGGCTAGGACAAGGAACGCAGGCTGGTATCGAACAAGCATCTGATTATTGCTGTTGCGAAGCAGGGTGAGGTATGCGCAAGCAGTCAAAGCGAGGGCGACTGTGAGGTAGCCTGCCGGAGTTGAGACGGGCGATCCCAAATGGTTGCTTCCCCAGAGTCCAAGATGGCTGGTGCCTCTCAGAGCCGCCAGTATCAACGATACGGCTACTAGCAGAAACACGAGGTCGTACATACCTTTTTTCGTCAAAAGTGGGCGAGAGCGGTATGCTTCGAGATAGCGTGATGTGCCGAAGCGCTTGAGCGCCTCCAGGCACGCGAAGGAGACCCAAGGCAGAATCGAAGCAAAAACCACTTGTGCCGACGAGGTCAGAGCCGTGCTTAACTCCGAGCCGACGATCGTTTTGAGAATCAAGCTCGCTGATAAGGCTCCTATTGCCATGACGAGGCGTTTCGTTTTTGCGAGTTCGCAATATATGAGCAAAGTCGTCGCGTAGTATCCGGCGCCGCAGCAGACGAGTCCCAGAAGCGCGATGATCTCCGACGGTAGCGCCGTTTGCAGGTAGGCGAAGCCGTATAGTCCTGTTCCAAGGAAAGCGGCTGTCGGAGCCGCCTTTGTCAGCACCTGCGTTTTTCTTTGTGGAGCTCTCGCTAAAAGCACGGATCCTATGGCGCAGAGGGTGAATCCTACGAGAAAGAAAAGACGGGCATTTCCCAGCTGTTGAATAATCGACGAAGACGGTGCGAATCCGAATCCGTGCCCCAAGAGGTCGGCCCATACTATCACGGCAGTCAATCCGATCGAAGATATGACGGAGACGGCTGCATCCGAACGAACAGCTTCGTCATCGAGCGAATAGGGCGTGACGTTCTTCATGGGCGCCTTTCTGCATTCCAGAGAGATTTGGAAGCCTGATTTCATTCGAACGACCAACCGTTGACCGTTTATCGCGTCGCGTCCGATTCAGGCCTTACGCTAGCGCGCGAAAACGCGTGCCGCTCTTCTTGGTCGTGCCTGGTTCGAGACGGTGCAGTTTCTGGTTCGATCCACTATAGAACATCGAGGTTCTCGCGGTAAGCGCGCAGATAGCGATATTGTCTCGCATAGTGCGTCCGGGACGAAAATCATCCGGTTCGGGGATGCGTTTCAACCTCGTTCGGACAGTTTGTCGGATGAACGGGCTCGGGAGGAAGGGTAAAAGTGGAAGCGGCAGGTTGCGGAAGCGAGCCTTGCCGTCTGTCGAGGCGCTGGCTTCGGCAGGCTAGCGATCGATGCAGAAAGGGATGAGATATGGAGGGGGAATGCGCGATGACGAATGAGAATCAGCAGGGAACCAAGACAACGCGCCGCAATTTCTTGAAGGGGGCAGGTCTGGCTTTGGCCGGGGCTACCGCTTTCGGTCTTGCGGGGTGCGCCAGCGGGGAAGCCGATTCGGCTTCTTCCAATGAGAAATGGGACGGAGAGTACGACGTCATAGTGGCGGGTGCCGGCATTGCGGGGCTTACTGCTGCGATAACGGTGGCGGACGAGGGTGACGGGGCTTCCTGTCTTGTCGTGGAAAAGGACTCGCTTCCGAACGGGAACAGCCCGTTCTGCGCGGGTTGGCAGCTGTATTTCGACGAAACCGACGGCCCGATGAACTACTTGGGACACCTTATAGGGGAAAGCACTCCGGAAGCAACCATCAGGGCGTTCGTGGAAGAATCGAAGGAAAACCTGAACTGGATTTTGGGTTTGGGGGCTAAGGAAGAGTGGCTGAACATCTACGAACCCGACCCATCGGGGGAGGAGACGAACGAATACGCCGAGTACCCCGACGACAACACGGTGGGCTTCCTTCTCTTCAAAACGGAGGGCGATCAGCCCCATCATATCCATGAGTTCTTGTTTTCCGAAATGAAGAAGCGCAACGACACGATAGAGTACAAGGCTTCCACGCCTTTGGAGTCGCTTGTTCGCGATGCCTCAACGGGCGAAGTGACGGGCGTTGTGGCGGGCGGCAAATCGTACCGTGCGAAGCGAGGCGTCATCATGTGCACGGGGGGCTTCGAAAGCGACCCGGATATGCTTCGCGACTATACGGGCGTCAAAGGCTATCCGTATGCAGGCAAGGCGAACACTGGCGACGGGCATCGTATCTGCATGAAAGCGGGTGCCGACTTCTGGCATATGCACGGAGGCGCCCAATACTGGCTCTCTTTGCGCAACATAGAGAACACCCGGTTCGTTTCGACGTTGTACTCGTTTACGGTGAAGCAGCACGGCATCACCGTCGGCGTGAACGGACGAAGGTTCTACCAGGACTTCGACGCATGCAGCAATTTCAAAAAATATGCGCTGCCCGATACCGACATAACTCGCAACGTCGGCTACCGACACGGCATCACGCAGTTCGGTGGAGATATGGCGCACCTTCCCTTGCCGGAAAAGGGTTGGTTCGTATTCGATCAGGCGGGTCTTGACGCGGGTGCGTGTCCGGAAGAGACTTCGACCGATCCCGTCGGTGACGGATGGGCGGTTTCAGCGGACACTCTCGAGGAGCTTGCCAAGGTTATCGAAGTTCCCGAAGACGAGCTGCTGAAAACGGTCAAGCAATGGAACGAGTTTGTGGACAAGGGAGAGGATCTCGCTTTCTACCGTCCTTCTGACACGCTCACCGGTTTGAACCAGCCTCCTTACTACGCGATGCTTTGCGTCCCTGCACTGCTCAATACCGATGGCGGTCCGGTTCGCAACGAAAAGGGCGAGATTCTCGACCCGTTCGGGCAGGCTATTCCGGGATTGTATTCTGCCGGTGAGTTCGGCTCGATTTGGGGCCATCTGTACCAAGGAGGTGGAAACGTGGGGGAGTGCGGTGCGTTCGGGAGGATATCGGCTAGAAGCGCACTCGCTCGTTCGTAGCGATAGGCGTTTCCGGAGTCGATTGCTTTCGGGTTGTTCGCTAAGATGATCCGATGGCCGCACGCATGTCTTTCAAGCGACCCGTCCAAGGAGGAGTCTCGTGCGCTTTAGCGATTTTGCATCGCGAAGCGCGAGAGGCTCCTCCTGCGTTCGCGCATATTTGGGATATACTGGAATGCGCTGGTGGGAAACGGAGGGTAGGCGACATGCGGGCATGAAACGAGTGAAGAGCGAGCGGATGGGCGTGTACGCGCTGTTCGCCATCGTCGTGCTGGCGTCGGCGTCGGGGAACCTCTCGCAGACTGCGGTCAACGCCATGCTGGGCGACATCATGCTGCAGTTCGGCCTGACGGTGGACTTGGGACAATGGCTGACTACCAGCTACATGCTGGTGCTGGGCATCACCGTTCCGGTGGCCACGTTCCTCTCGCGACGCTTCTCGGTGCGCCAGCACGTGTTCATCGCGCTTGCGTTCTTCCTGGTGGGGGCGCTGGCCGACCTGTTCGCTCCCAACTTCGGCGTGCTGCTGGCGGGCCGCGTGTTCCAGGCTATCTCCACGGGCATGCTCATGCCCCTCATGCAGACCATCGCCATGACGCGCTTCCCGCGCGGTCGTCAGGCCACGGCCATGGGCGTGGCAGGCATCGCGATGGGCTTCGCGCCGAACATCGGTCCCACCATCGGCGGGGCGATGAGCTTCTCGCTGGGATGGCGCAGCTTCTTCGTGCTGCTCGTGGTCATCATGTTGGCGCTTGCCGCTGCGGCGGCCGTCGCCATCAAACCCTCGGCGGCTCCCGACAAGAGCGCGCGCCTCGACGTGGTGTCGCTCGCGCAGTCGACGCTCGGGTTCGGCGGGCTGCTGCTGGCGTTCTCGAACGCGAGCAGCTTCTCGTTCGAAAGCCCGTTCATCTGGGCTCCGCTTGTGCTGGGCGCGCTGTTCCTCGTGCTGTTCGTGCGGCGGCAGAAGCGGGTGGACGACCCGCTGATCAGCATGGATATCTTCTCATCGCGCCAGTATCGCGCGGGCTTCATTGCGCAGAACCTGCTGAACGCCTCCTTCATGGGCGTGACGCTGATCGTGCCGCTGTACGTGGAAGGGCTGTGCGGCGGAACCGCGCTCGAAGCCGGGGTTGTGCTGCTGCCCGGCACCGTGGCCGCGCTCGTGCTGAACCCGCTGGCGGGCGTGCTCACCGACAAAGTGGGGGTGCGTCCCGTCGCGCTCGTGTCGGGCGCGTTTCTGGCGACCGGCGCGGTGCTCATGTCGTTTCTCGATGCGGACACGCCGTTGTATGTGACCACGTTGTGCCAGGCCGTGCGTGCGGTGGGCGTGTCGGGGCTGGTGGGGCCGCTCACGTCGTGGAGCCTCGCGCAGCTGCCGCGGCCTATCGTGGCCGACGGCTCGTCGTTCTGCATCTCGGCCCGCCAAGCGTGCGCGTCGCTGGGCACGTCGGTCATGGTGTTCCTCATCGCGGTGGCAGGCGCGTCTGCGGCGGGGCTCGCGAACCCCGCGCTGGCCTACCAGCTGGCCTTCGGCTTCTCCGCCGTCATGGCCGTGGCCACCCTGGGCTTCATCGTGGCGAAGGTACGCTAGCTGCGAAACATGCGCGATCGCAGCGAGCGGAGCCGTGCGCGGCCCATCATCGCCCGAAAAACACGTCTCAGGTGCGAAAACCGTGTTTTACGGGCGATGATGCGTTGTCTCGCTTTGCATAAGGCTGGGGAAGGTGAGCGTCTTTCGCCATGTCGTTCGCGCGCCGCGTCCGTCACGAATCGGCGCGGAACGCGCTCCTTCAGATCGCAAGCGCGACTTCGCGCCATAGGAGCGATCAGTACGCCAGCGGGGTGTCCTCGAGGCCGTATTGGGCGAGGCGCTGGGCATCGAAGATGCGGATGCGCGTGCGCGTGCGCTCGATGACGCCCTCGTTCTCCAGCGCCGCCACGATCTTCGTGCAGGTGGTAATGTGGATGGACAGCAGCTCGGACAGCTGTTGCAGCGTCAGCTTGCACTCGATGTCGTACACGCCGTGCTCGTCGCATTCCTGCGTGGCGCACAGCTTCTGCAGCCACATGATCATGCGCTTCGTCGACGATTGGTGGCCCGTGTTGCTGATGCGGTGTCCCATCTGCGCGAACGACATGTGTCACACGTTGATGAACTCGTAGAACAGCTCGGGGTCGTCCTGGCTCAGCTCGTAGAGCTGGCGCTGCGTGAACGCGAACAGCACGGTGTTCTGCGCGGCGATGAAGCGCGCTTTGTAGCGGCCGATGGACGCGTAGTCGTTGTACTCGGCGGAGAAGGCGTTGCCCGCGTTGCGCCAGTACAGCGGCGCCACCTCGCCCGATTCCTGCTCGAACGTGGCCACGATCTGGCCTTCGTCGATGTAGTAATAGTACAAGTCGTCGATGGTCTTGGCGCTCGTGCGGATGTACTCGCCCTTGAAGAGCTTTTTCTTCTTCCCCTGCGAAATGTAGTCGGCGATCTTCAGCCGGCGGAACGGCTGGTTCGGTATCAGGATGGATCGATACTCTTGCTCGGTTGCCATGGTTCCCTCTCCCTGCGGCTCGGCCAGCCGCGCTGCATGGTGAATCCCCAGGACAATACTATCACTTGTGGGGGTTTGCCGCCAACGCCGAAGAGCGTGTGTCGTGTGTCAAAGGGACGGGCGATTTGACACACATGCCGCTCGTCACCGACAAGGTTGAGGTGTGTCAAGTCGCCCGTCCCTTTGACGTGCTTAAACCTGGCGTACGCCAGAAACCGATGATGCCGCTGCCAGCCGCGCGGGAGGGCGAAATACGGAAATCGGTTGTTGCGGGCGCTTCTGGAAGAGGCCCTCGGTCCCGCGTAGAGTTCGCACCAGGAGATGTGCGAGCCGAAACGGCCGCGCCAGGGAGAAAGGACGAGGGGATGACAAGGTACGGAATGGCCATCGACCTGCGCCGATGCGCAGGATGCGGCGCATGCGTGGTGGCGTGCCAGATGCAGAACAACCAGCGGCCGGGGGTGTCGTGGAACAACCTGGACGTGTACGAATGGGGCACGCAGGCAGGGGAGAGCGGTCGGGCGTACGTGCCGAACGCGTGCGTGCAGTGCGAGAAGCCCGCGTGTGTGGACGCCTGCCCCACGGGAGCCAGCGTGCGGCGCGACGACGGCATCACCGTCATCGACTACGAGAAGTGCATCGCGTGCGGGCTGTGCCTGGCGGCGTGCCCGTACGGCGCGCGCAAGCTCAACCGCACGAGCGAGAACATGTTCGGCGCCGACGTGCCCGCGCCCTACGAGTCCTACGGCGTGCAGCGCGAGCTGGTGGCCGAGAAGTGCATCTTCTGCGAGGCCCGGCTGGCCGAGGGCAAGCAGCCGGCATGCGTGGTGAACTGCCCGGGCCGCGCGCGCTACTTCGGCGACCTGGACGACCCGGAGAGCCCGGTGTCGAAGTTCATCGCCGGCGACGAGGCGGTGCTGCGCGTGGACGAGACTTCGTTCTACTACCGCCCGGTCGATGGCATGCCGCTTGACGTGCTGCCGTCCAACGCGCTGGCCTCGTCGAAGAAGGGAAGGTAGGGGGATACTATGAGCGAGTATATCAATGTTTCGCGCCGCACGTTCCTCAAGGGGACGGCGGCCGTTGCGGGTGCCGCGCTGGCCGGTGGGGCGTACGAGATCGTGCATCCCGAAGGGGCCGTTGCGGAAGAGGCGCCCATCGAGGTGAAGAACACCTATTGCGACATGTGCAACCACGTGCCGAAGTGCGGCATCGCCGCGTCGGTGAAGGACGGCAAGGTGGTGCGCGTGGAGGCGCGCGACAAGTACCCGGCCGACCCCATTTGCGCGAAGGGCATTTCCAGCTTGCAGGAGTTGTACGATCCGCATCGCATCACGTATCCCATGGTGCGCACGAACCCGAAGGGCACGGGTGCGCCCGAATGGGAGCCCATCTCCTGGGACGACGCGTACGCGCGCATCGCCAGCGAGCTCAACCGCATCAAAGAAGAGAGCGGTCCCGAAGCGGTGCTGTTCTACTGCGGCGACCCGAAGGAGCCGCGCGGCGCTATGCAGCGCCTGGCCACGCTGTTCGGCTCGCCCACGTACGGCACAGAAAGCTCCACCTGCGCGGCGGCCACGTGGATCTGCTCGCAGCTGGTGACCGGCCAGCTGACCATGGGTTCCGATCCTACCGATGCCACGGCCAGCTGCCTGGTGTGGTCGCTCAACCCGGCATGGTCGCAGCCCTACCGTTTCGGCGACATGATGAAGCAGAAGGAGCGCGGCTGCAAGTTCGTCGTCGTCGACCCGCGCATCACGCCCACGGTGACCGGCTTGGCCGACGTGCATCTGCAGCTGCGCCCCGGCACCGACGGCGCGCTTGCGCTCGGGTTCATCCACGTCATGCTGCGCGACGGTCTGTACGACAAGGACTTCGTGGAGAAGTGGACGCACGGCTTCGACGAGCTGTCCGGTTACGTGCAGGAGTTCACGCCCGAGCGCGTGGAGGAGATCACCTGGGTTCCCGCTGCGAAGCTCGAGGAGGCCGTGCGCATCATCTGCGAGAACGCGCCCGCGACGCTGGTGTCCAGCTCGGCCGGCGCGTGCCACGCCACCAACGTGGGCAACTTCCAGCGCGCGGTGTACTCGATCATCGCGCTGACGGGCGATTTGGACGTGGCGGGCGGCCTGGCCATGGGGCCGGGGCTGCCGTTCGATTACTCGGCGTCCACTGCGGCGTTTCGACTCGAGGACATGTACGCCGAGAAGGGCCTGCAGGATATCCGCTACGACAAGGATGACTTCCCGGTGTGGGCGCACTATTTCAAGATGATCCAGACCGCGCACCTGCCCGAGCTGGTGGCCGACGGCAAGATCCGCGCCGGCGTGCTGCTGGGCGTGAACTCCATGATGTGGCCGCAGACGCCTGAGTACCAGAGGGCCATTAAGGACATGGAGTTCACCGTGGCCATCGACTACTATATGCGTCCTTGGACGCACGACCTGGTGGACATGCTGCTGCCGGCCGCCATGTGCTACGAGCGCATGGCCCCGCCAGCCATCTTCGGCCGCAAGATCTTCCATCGCGACCCGGTGGTGAAGCCGATGGGCCAGTGCCGCGAGGATTGGCAGATCATCCTGGAGATCGGCTGCGCGCTGGGCTTCGAGGAGGAGTGCTACGGCGGCAGCGTGGAGGCGGCGCTCGACGATATGTACCGGGGTGCGGGCATCGACATCTCGCTGGAGCTGCTGCGGGAGCATCCCGAGGGTTACGAGGTGCCGGGCGGCTCGAAGGACGAGAAGAAGTACGAGACCGGCGGCCTGCGCAAGGACGGCCAGCCCGGCTTCAACACGCCGACGGGCAAGATCGAGCTGGTGAGCGAGATTCTGAAGCAGTACGGCTTCGAGGGGCTGCCGGTGTACGAGGAGCCGGTGCATAGCCCGGTGAGCACGCCCGACGAGGCGAAGGACTACTCGCTGGTGCTGAACAGCGGCTCGCGCGTGCCGTACTACACCCACTCGAAGCTGCGCGATCTGCCGTGGCTCAACCAGTTCATGCCCGACCCGGTGGTGCGCCTGCACCCCGACGACGCCGAGGCGCGCGGCATCACGGACGGCGCGCAGGTGCGCGTGTTCAACCAGTTCGGTGAAGTGACGATGAAAGCCGAGATCACGAACCTCGTGCTGCCCGGTGTCGTGGACGTCTTCCACGGTTGGCACCAGGCCGATATCAACTTGCTGACCACGCGCGACTTCGACCCCATCACCGGATTCCCTCCCTTCCGATCCGGCTTGTGCGAGGTCGAGCGTACGGGCAAGGGCAAGATCACCGTATAGCGCGGCGATCTTGAGGAGGGGCGTTCCGTTTCGGGGCGTCCCTCCTACGCCGCGTGCCGCCTGCAACGACGGCGGGGTGTTTCATGTGAAGCGTACTCGGATGGCAGGGGTCCTTCTGCCAGCCTCCCGCTCGTGCAGCTCGAGTAGAAAAATCGAGCTTCTCTGCAACTTTTTCGACTTCGTGGCAGGTTGAGGAAGCCGCCGAAAGCGCCGACCAGGGGTTTTCCAAGAGCTTCTCGATTGGTTGCAGTCGATCGATCATCCGGAAGATCGTTTTCGACCCTGAAGCCTGCCACGAAGTCGAAAAAGTTGCAGAGGGGTCCTTGAAATCGGTTCGAGCCTCGCGACGCGAAATGATGCGAGGCTGTGCTTGCGCAGATGAATGGGTGCGTACTGCGCCGACGCCCTTTGCGTCCGCGGATCCCGCGCAGGCGCAGGGGAGGAGGGCGCCGGCCGTAGCGTTCGAAGAGCAAAGCGCGAGCTCGACCCCGCCCTCACTTCTTCTTGGTGCGCGGCGACCGCACCAAGTGCGGCGGGATGTTTCACGTGAAACATCCGTTCTTGTTATCCCGTTCGATGCTGAGCAAGGGGGTTTGGGTTCCGGTTCGCTTTCTTGGGGTGACGGGTTGGCGGGCGCGCTCGTCGACGCATCGGCCTCGGCGCTGTCCGCCCTCTACCTGTGCGCGGCGCTGCCCGCCGTCAGCGCCGTCGTCTGCCCGGTGATCAAGCGGTAGGCGCGTATGCTAGCTTGCCGTGCGGGCGAGGTCGGCTTTCGTCATGTCGTCGGGCAGGCCCGCCTGCGGCATAGCGAGGGTGCCGGCTTTCTCGCGGCGGTGCATATCCCACAGCATGAGGGCCGCGACCACGATGAACGCGCTGCCGCCGACGATGCCCACGGGCATGGGTCCCACGAAGGGGTTGCCGCCCGTGAGCGAGAACATGATACCCGCGCTGACGAACGCGTTGATCGCACCGTGGCCGACAGCCGCCGCCAAGCAGCTGCCCGTGCGCACAGTGACGTAGGTGAGGAAGATTCCAAGCGCCGTGCAGAACACGCACATGGCAGCGATGCCGGCGAATGGCCAGCCGGGATACCCCACGCCGTAGTTGTGCCCGATGATGGTGAGCGGCGCGTGCCACAAACCCCAGATCACGCCCGTGACCAGCAGCGTCGGCACGATGCGCAGGCGCGCAGCCGTCTTCGGCACCAGGTAGCCGCGCCAGCCCCACTCCTCGCCGAACGTCGTGAAGATGTTGAGCGCGGGGCCCAGGAACACGGCGAAAGGCAGCTGGGCCAGCAGCATGGCGCGCACTTGGTCGGCGGAGACGTCGCCCGCGCCCGCCGCCGCTGCGGCCTGCTGTTGCGTGGCGACGATGGTCGACATGCTGGGGTCGAAATCCTGCGGGAACGCCAGAAAGTACACCGCCGCGCCGATGGCGGCCAGCAGGGCGGGACCGAACCAGGCGACGACGAACCACGGCAGGGATTTCTTGAACCCGCGCGGCTTGATGAGGCTGTTCTTGAATCCCTCGCGCGTGACGAGGCGCGTGATGAGCACGCCCAGGGCGGGGAAGAACATGGCGGCGCCGGTGGCGAACTGCGCGGCGACCGGAGGAACGCCCACGAGCGCTCCCGACGATATCGGATACACCACCCCGAACTCGTACGCCCAGGTCAATATGAACGTGATCGCCAAGAAAATAGAAATCCGCTTCATGCTAGCGCCCCTTGTCTCTCCTGAATCCGATCCCCAGCACGGCTCTTGCATCTTTGTTCCATCTGTTATAGCATAAATATAACAAACAACCGCGGGAAGGTCAACAACCGCGAACGGATCGCGGATAGGGAAGGAAACGCGCATGACGGCAGAACAGAAGAAGGCCGCTCCGGTGCTTTCGGTCAACCATGTGGTGAAGGCGTTCGGCGCGAAACGGGCGGTGGACGATGTGACGCTCGACGTCATGCCGGGCGACATTTTCGGATTCGTCGGCCACAACGGCGCCGGCAAAACCACGCTCATCCGCGCTATCGTGGGCGTGACGGGCTTCGACGAGGGCGACATCCGCATCGCAGGTCAGTCGGTGAAAACCGACGCGCTGGCCTGCAAGCGCATGACCGCCTACGTGCCCGACAACCCCGACATCTACGAGTTCCTCACGGGCATTCAGTATCTCAACTACCTTTCGGACATCTTCGAGGTGCCCGCCGACGTGCGTGAACGCCGCATCCGGGCGTACGCGGACCGGCTGAGCCTCACCTCGGCGCTGGGCGACCTCATCTCCTTGTACTCGCACGGCATGCGCCAGAAGCTGGTGCTCATCGGCGCGCTCGTGCACCAACCGACACTGCTGGTGCTGGACGAGCCGTTCGTCGGTCTCGACCCCGAGGCGTCCTTCCACGTGAAGGAGATGCTGCGCGAGCTGGCCGATGGCGGCTCGGCCGTGTTCTTCTCCAGCCACGTGCTGGAAGTGGTGGAGAAGCTGTGCAACAAGGTGGCCATCATCAAGCAGGGCACGCTGCGCGCATGCGGCCCGACGGCCGACGTGGTGGGCGACGAGAGCCTGGAGGACGTGTTCCTCGACATGATCGACCGGAACGCGTAGGGGGTTTGCCATGAAACCGTTCATTCTGCTGCTGAAGATACAGCTGCTAGGGCTGTTCGGCATCAACAAGACGCTGCACGCCGACCCCGCGAAGGCGAAGCGCACGCTGGCGCTTGCGGCGCTGGTCGTGGCGGCCGTGGTGCTGTTCGCTTCGGCGTACTCGGCGGGCGTGGCGCAGGGGCTCGTCCAAATCGGCTTGGCCGAAGCCGTTCCCCTGGTCGCGGTGCTGGTGGGCGCGATCGCCGGCGCGGTTGCGGCGTTCCTCAAAACGAACGGCGTGCTGTTCGGCTTCAAGGACTACGACCTGGTGATGTCGCTTCCCGTGCCCACGTCGTCGGTGGTGTTGTCGCGTATCGCATCGCTGTACGCCATGAGCCTGCTGTTCGGCGTGCTGGTGATGGTGCCGGCTTTCGCCGTGTACGCGTCGGCTGCCGGGGTGTCGGCGGTCGGGGTCGCGTGCATGGCGCTGTCCATCGTGCTGGCGCCGCTTCTGCCCCTGGCCGCGGCCGTCGTGCTGGCGGTGCTGATCGCTGCGGTGTCCTCGCGCTTCAAGCACGCGAACGTCGCGGTCATCGTGCTGACGCTGGCCGCCACGCTGGCGGCGGTGTTCGGCTCGTTCGCGCTGTCCGGCCAATCCGACGACCTGGCGGCGTTGAGTGCGCTCGGCGCCCAGCTGACGGGGCAGCTCGCGGCCATCTTCCCGCCGGCCGCATGGGCGACTGCAGGCATCGTGCAGGGCGACCTCGTGCAGTTCGCCGCCTTCGCTGCGGTCAACATCGCGGCTGCGGCGGCAGTGTTTGCGCTGGTCGCGCGCCTATTCGTGCCGGTGAACTCGCTGCTCATGTCGTCCAGGCCGCGCGGGACGTTCTCGTTCGACGGCGATAAGGGCGCGGGTGCGAAGTCGTCCACGCCCTTCCGCGCGCTCATGGTGAAGGAGCTGCGGCTTTTGGCCGCCACGCCCATCTACTTCATGAACGCGTGCATAGGCTACGTGCTGGTGCTGGTTGCAGCCGTCGCGGTGGCGGTGGGCTCTGCCACGGGGATGCTGTCGCTCGATTTGCTGCCGCCCGCGTACGCGCCGTTCGTCGGCGCGCTGCTTCCGTGGGCGCTCGCGTTCTTCTGCGCTATCTCGTCCACGACGGCCGCGTCGGTTTCGCTCGAGGGCTCGGCGCGTTGGCTCATGCTGACGGCTCCCGTGTCGCCGGCGACGGTGCTGGGAGCGAAGGTGGCCGTCAACTTGGCCATCGCCGTGCAGTGCCTCGCGGTGTCGGCCGTGCTCATGGCGGTGTCGCTGCCGCTGGACGCCCTGTCTGTCGCAGCGCTGTTCGCGGTGCCGCTTGCGGCCAGCATGCTGGCGGCATGTCTGGGACTGGCGCTTGACGCGCGCAGCCCGAAGTACGACTGGACCAGCGTGTACGAGCCGGTGAAGCGCGGCGTTCCGGTGTTCGCCGTGATCATGATCGGCATGGTGTTCTGCGTCCTCGGCATGGGCGTCACGACGTTGCTAGGCGTGGGCGCGTCGCTCGTGCTGGCGCTTCTGGCGGCCGCGGTCTCCGTCGCGGCGTACCGCGGCGCGGTGAAGCGGGGGCTGAGGGCGTAGTCGCTCAAGGCGGCGCGGAGGACGAATGTGCGAGACGATAATCGCCTGCGCGATCGCCGCCTCTCGGTTGCGCGCGCTACAATACGACGAGGAAACGAAAGGGAGAAGGCGTGCGTATGGTTATTCGCATCGATCAGAAGTCGGAAGAACCGCTGTACCTGCAGATACGCAGCCAGATCATCGCGGCCATCGCCACGGGCGAGCTGGTGCCCGGCACGGCGTTGCCATCCGTTCGCGCGCTGGCTAGCGACTTGGGCATCAACCTGCACACGGTGAACAAGGCGTACGCCGTGCTGCGCGACGAGGGCTACGTGCTGATGCGCGGCCGATCGGGCGCCTACATCGCCGACCCGTGCGAGGACGATCGGGCCGACCGCGCCCAAATCGAGCTGGCGAAGATGGAGGACGGCCTGTTCGAGCTGGCGTTGGCGCACCGGGCGCGCGGCGGCACGTGGGGCGAGTTCCTGGAGTGCGCGCAGCGCCAGGCCGCGCGCGCCTACGGGGCGGGCGAACGATCCGATGCCCGAACTGCGCAAGCGAGCCGCGACGCGCAGGGCGAGAACATCGAGCGCGCCGCCTCGTGCGAACCGGCGTTCAAAGGGGGTGCGCTGTAGTGGAAGGGTTCGACCCGACCGTCATGATGGCCGTTACGGCATTGCTCATGCCGGTCATCGGCGCGTTCATGGCCATCACCCCGTACCTCATGCGCCGCGGCGAGGTGTTCACGGTCACCGTTCCCACCTCCGAGCAGCACGATCCGTACGTCGTAGGACTCAAGCGCCGCTACGCCGCCATCGTCGGGTCGGCTACGGCGGTGTTCACGGTCGTCGGCTTCGCGAGCGCCGCCATGGGCAACGCAGGCGGCGTGCTGGGCGCGCTGATCGTCGGGTCGCTGGCGGTGACCGCAGGCGGCTACGCGCTCATGCTGGCGTTCCGCGCCAAGATGTCCGCATACAAAGCCAAGCGCGGTTGGACGGCTGACGCGCAAGAGTCCGTCGCGGTGGTGGGCGAGCAGCCCGTGCCGCGAGCCATCTCTCTCAAATGGAACCTGTTGTACCTGCCCATCATGGCCATCACCTTCGCCGTGGGCGCGGTGGGTTACGTGCATATGCCCGACATGATTCCCATGCATATGGGCTTCGACGGCACCGTGAACGATTGGACTGAGAAAACCCCGCTCATCCTGTGGATGCCGGTACTCATCCAGGGGTTCATGGCCGCGTGTTTCGTGTTCTCCCACTGGACCATCGCTCGTTCGAAGAAGTGGGCCGAACCCGGCGCGCCGGCCACGTCGGCGCTGGCCTACGGCCTGTTCGCCCGCGCGCAGAGCATCTATCTGGTGGCGGGAGGCGTGGTGATAGCGGTGGCCATGATCGCCATGCCGCTGTCGTTCATGAACGTGATCGACCTGGGTCAGGCAGCCGTCTTCATCATGATCGCGGCTATCGTGCTGTGCGTCGGCGCCATGGCGATCAGCCTCGTGTACGGCCAGGCGGGTTCACGCGTGTTCAAGAACATGCAGACATCCGATCGGCTGCATGTGGACGACGACCGTTATTGGAAGTTCGGCGTGTTCTACTGCAACCCCGACGATGCCAGCCTGTTCCTGCCCGAGCGTTTCGGCGTCGGTTGGACGCTGAACTGGGCGCGCCCTGCTGTGTGGGCCATCGTCGCAGGCGGTTTCGTGGTGACGGCTGCTTTCGTGGTCGCGGTGATGCTGCTGTTCTAGGCGAGGCGCGTGCTACGTGCGCGGGTTGCATGCGCAAGCTGGGCAGCCGAGGCGAAGTCCCCCTGAAAATGAGACATTGACTCCGTCCTTTTGTCTTGTTCTACACGTTGTCCTCCAGATCGATTTGCATGAGCATCACGTTCTCGCGCAGCCGTTTGTACGAGAAGCGGGGCAGCGCCCCCTCCTCGTAGCGCGCCTGAATAGCTTCCAGCTCAAGCCGCAGTCCTTGGCGCTGGATGTCCACGGCTTTGTTCGCAGTGCTGGTCAGCACGGTGATGGACGGGCTTGCGGCGCTGTGAATGGTTTGCACGAGGCTTTGGTATTCCAGTAGCAGCTTGCTCAGGTTCTCGGTAGGCTCTTCCGAAGTGGGAGAGGCGAGCTCCGCCTGCAACTTTTCGATGACGTGCTCGTTGCTGCGGAGGCGCAGGTCGCGCTCGGCCTGCACGCGCTCGGAGAGATCGTCGCCGGGCAGCGCCTCCACGATACGATGCCATCCTGCGTGAGCGAGCGTGCGCACGCGCAGGTAGGCGATTTGCAGCGACACACGGTCGGCATGATGGCGCAGCAGATTTTCCGTGCGCGAGAGGCGCTTGATGTGCCGGTACCCTATCAGCTGATCCACTTCCTCGCGTTCAAGGAGATCGAGCGTGAAATCGCGTTCCCACCGGTTCGCTTTCAGGCGCAAGGGCGTCATGGACTCGTCGGGCAGTTCGCTTCTGTTCTTCAGGCGGGCTATGCGCTCGTTGTAGCCGTGGACGACCGCTTGCGTGGCCGCGCGGTTCTCGCCGGTTTGACGTGCCGCCAGCTCTTCGATGACCGATCGGAGTATCTCGATATTGGCTTGCTCCTCGTCGAAGCAATCCTCGTCGTCGGTATCTTTCTTCGGCGCGATCAGCGGCACGGCGAACGTGGCCAACAGCATGGTGACCACGATGACGCCGCATGCTAGGAACAGCAGCAGCTCGCGCTGCGGGATGGAGAACGGAATAGTGAACGCCACGGCAAGCGTGATGGTTCCCTTCGGGCCGGCCAAGGTCATGATGGCCGTCGAGCGAAGCTCATCCAACGTCATCCGGCCTCTGCGCTGGCGATGGACGCGCTCCATGATAAGCACCCAAAGGAAGCGGGCGGCCAGCATGAGCACGGTGATGCCCAGGATGTAGCCGATGAGAGCGTCGTTGTCGATGGTGACGTTTTCCCAGGTACGCTGCATGGCGCGCGGCAGCTGAGTACCCAGAAGCACGAATACGATGCCGTTGAGGGCGAACGTCAGCACGCGCCACACGCTGGCGGACACGATATTCATGCGCGAGACGGACGGGCCGATGGCGCGCGGCGATACGACGTTCAAAATGCCGGCGGCGACGACCGCGATGATACCGCTGGTGCCCAGCGCGTTGGCCACCAGGTACACGATGAACGGCACGAACACCTCGAACAGCACATGGAACGTGGTGTTCTCGAGGCCCCACGAGCGCACGCGGCGCACGATGAAGTTGCCCGTGAGCCCCAACGCTACGCCCACGAGTACGCCGCCGAGGAATGCGAAGAAGAAGTTCGCCGTGGCGCCGACCAGCGAGAATGTACCGGTGACGGCTGCGGCTATGGCGAATTGGAACGACACGATGCCCGAGGCGTCGTTGATGATGGATTCGCTTTCCAAGATATTGCGCGAACGTGCGGGGATCTTCACCTGCTTCGACAGCGAGGCGACCGACACCGCGTCGGTGGGTCCGAGCGCGGCGCCCAAGGCGAACGCCGCGGCCAAGGGGATGGATGGAACCAGCCAGTTGACGGCGAACCCGATGATCAGGGCCGAGGCGATGACCAGCCCGACGGCCAGCGACAGCACCGGGCGTTTGTTCTCCCACAGCGCCTTCTTGTCGAGGTTTTTGGCCTCGTCGTACAGAAGCGGGGCTATGAACAGCACTAGGAACAGGTTGGGATCGAAGGCGATGCTGATCTGCGTGCCCATGACCAGCGCGATGAGCAGGCCCAGCCCTATCTGGATGAGGGGCGATGACACTTTGGGAACCAGCTGGTCGATGACGGATGAGAGCAGCACGGCGGCCAGCATGAGCAGCGAGAATTCAAGGAGTTCCACGCGGCGCCTCCTTTTGCATGATGATCAGGGCTTGACCCCATTGTAACGCAATCGCTAGCTGGCGGGGCGTTGCGAGCCGGTCTTCCTGCTTGGGGTCGGGATTCGAGACGAGGCTTCGTATGGGCATGAGGCGCAAGATGAGGGCGGCCTTCTCGTGGATCGGCGGCTCGCTTTCCCGCCATGCGCTATAATCGGCCTTCCGAACTACATGAAGAAGGATGGCGGGCGATGGCGTTTCTGCTTGGATGCGAAAAGGTGCGGGTCGATTTCCCCACGAAAGAGGTGTTCTCCGAGGTGTCGCTGGGCGTTGACGAGGGCGACCGGGTGGGCATCGTCGGGCGCAACGGCGACGGCAAGTCGACGCTGCTGAACCTGTTGGCAGGCACGCTGGATCCCGACGAAGGCCGCGTGCTGCGTAACGGCGCCGTGCGCGTGGGCGTGCTGGGACAGGCCGACTCGCTCGATCCCGCTGCCACGGTGGGGCAATCCGTGGTGGGCGATCTGCCTGAATACGAGTGGGCCGGCGACGCGCGCATCCGCGACATCATTGCCGGGTTGGCCGGCGACATCCCTTGGGACGCGCAGGTGGGAACGCTGTCGGGCGGGCAGCGCCGTCGAGTGGACCTCGTGCGGCTGCTCATCGGCGACTGGGACGTGCTGGCGCTGGACGAGCCCACGAACCATCTGGACGTGCGCGCTATCACGTGGCTGGCGGACCATCTGAAAACCCGCTGGAAAAAGGGCGCGGGCGCGCTGTTGGTAGTCACGCACGACCGTTGGTTCCTCGACGAGGTGTGCCTGCGTATGTGGGAGGTGCACGATAAACGGGTGGAGCCGTTCGAGGGCGGATTCTCGGCCTACATCATGCAGCGCGTGGAGCGCGATCGCGTGGCCGCGCTAGCCGAGCAGAAACGCCAGAACGAGCTGCGCCGCGAGCTGGCGTGGCTCTCGCGCGGCGCACGGGCGCGTGCGACGAAGCCGAAGTTCCACGTGGCCGCCGCCCAGGAACTCATCGCCGACGTGCCGCCTTTGCGCGACGAGTTGGAGCTCAAGCGCATGGCCATGGCGCGCCTGGGCAAGCAGGTGGTCGACCTCGAGCACGTGAGCGTGCGCTTCGACGACAAGACGATCCTCGACGACGTGGACTGGATCATCGGTCCGGGCGACCGCTACGGCATCGTCGGCGAGAACGGCACGGGCAAGACCACGCTGCTGCGCGTGATCCAGGGCTTGCAGCGCCCGAACGCCGGCGAGGTGAAGATCGGCAAGACCGTGCGCTTCGCCGTGCTGTCGCAGCACTTGGACGACCTGTCCGAGCTGGGCGACGACCGCGTGCGCCAGGTCATCGGCCGCTACAGCCGTCGCACGATGCTGGACGGCAAGGAGATGACGCCCGCCCAGCTGCTGGAGAAGCTGGGCTTCAAGCGCGCCGACCTCAACGAGCCGGTGAAGGACTTGTCCGGCGGGCAGAAGCGCCGTCTGGCCCTCATGTTGATCCTGCTGGACGAGCCGAACGTGCTGATCCTCGACGAGCCCGGCAACGACCTGGACACCGACATGCTGGCCGTGGTGGAGGACCTGTTGGACGCCTGGCCGGGCACGCTGCTTCTGGTCACGCACGACCGCTACCTCATGGAGCGCGTCACCGACCACCAGTTCGCCCTGGTGAACGGGAAGATCCGTCATCTGCCGGGTGGGGTGGACGAGTATTTGAGGTTGTCCGACGCCGCTTCCGCGACGGAGCAGACCTCAGGGTCGCGTCCCGTGCGCGCTGCCGACGCGCAAGCTTCCGCGGTCGAAGCATCGACCGAAAGCCCCAAGCTTTCCGGCGGCGAGCAGCGCGCCCTGCGCAAGCTCATGCAGTCGAACGAGCGCAAGATGGACACGCTCAACGCCAAGATCGACGACGTCCGCGCGAGCATGGCTGCGGCCGACCCCACCGACTTCGCCGCCTTGGGAGACTTCCAGGCCCAGATCAACGACCTGCAACAGCAGATCGATGCCCTTGAGGAAGAATGGATGGAAGCCGCCGAGAAGCTGGGGGAGTAGGCTTCGATTGCCGGTCCTGCGCTATTTCCACGTGCGTCCCGCGGGGTCGTTGGCTTCGCGCGGGGCGGACGACGGGGTCGGCGTTTGGGACGACGCGGGGTCTTCGGGTCCCCGGGACCAGGGATCATCTTGCTGCGCGTACTTCACCCAGGCGTCCTCCTGGCGCGCTTCGGCGATCCAGTCTTCCTGGGTCTTCGACACCACGCTGCCGATCATCCACACGATGCCGCACAGGATGCCGCCCACCACGAAGGCGATCCAGCTGATGGCGAAACCGCCCGCGCCGCGGCGGATGGCGTCTTTGAGCGCGAACTTGTCGATGCCGTCCCAGCCGCCGATCTGGTCGAACAGCGGCACGAAGCCCCACACCAGGAACACGATGGTGGCCAGCAGCATGATGCAGCCGCAGATGACGCCCATCACGCGTTCGGCGCGAATCTGCTCGGGTGACTTGACGACGGCGGTAGAGGGCATGTCGGCACCCAGGTTGCGGCGATGCGCGATGTAGGTGAGCTCGGAGAGGTCGTACTTCGACTTTTGCATGCAGGCCCAGATGAGAATGCCAATGGCGATGGCGAGGATGAGCATGAAGGGGAACATGACGAGCTCCTCCACGTATGCGCCGTTGATCATGGAGCTACTGTTGTCGGGTACGAGGCCGATTAGCATGATGACGTCGATGAGGATGAGACCCACGCAGACGGCGATGAGCGTCGGGTAGCGTTGCCCGAACCGATCGAGCGTGTCGGAGGAGTACCGCGGCTCGATGGAAGGGTTGCGACGCTTGAATTCGCTGTGGTTGAGACTGCCGACGACCAGGATTACCACGCCGATGACGATGCAGGAAAGCAGGGCGACGGTCTGCAGGTTATCCGGCCAGCCGAAGGCTTCAAGCAGCGCGTTCAGACCCACGCCGACCAGGATGCAGGCGACGCCGGCTGCGATGGACAGGTCGAAGCGGTTCATGTGCTCGTCGTAGCGCTCGGTGTCGTTTTCTTTGACGACATGCACGCTGCCGCGCATGAGGTCGTCGAGGCTGGTATGGAACAGGTCGCATAATTGCAGCAGCTTGTCCATTTCAGGGTAGTTCGTGCCGGCTTCCCATTTGCTGACGGTCTGGCGCGACACGCTTAACTGCTCGGCAAGCCCTTCCTGCGTGATGCCGTAATGCTGGCGCAGGTACACGAGGTTGTCGGCGAAACTCATGGCGGTCCCTTCTTCGCGGTCGATTGCATGATACCCGAAGCGCGGAGCTGAGCGGCCGCGCTTCTGCGTTTACCATCATGCGGTTGCAGAGCCGCCCGCTCTACCAATCTGGTGTTGCGTTTTGGGATTTTCTCCGCACGCTCAGGGTGCGAAGCATTTTGAACTGGGGTTTTGTAAAACAGGTATCAAGTTCGTGCAAAGTAGTCGTGTAGGGTCACGCAGGTTGACGCGAGCGTCGTACAATGATCGGAACACGCGGTTATTTCAAGGAGGGCTTTCTGATGATCAAGCTTATCGCCAGCGATATGGACGGCACGTTCCTCGACGGAAACGAGTGCGTGCCGGAAGGCTCGTACGACCTCGTTATGCGTTTGCGCGATGCGGGGATCCAGTTCGTAGCATCGTCGGGTCGGCGCTTCGACACGCTGCACGAGCTGTTCGAACCGGTGGTCGACTGCATGGACTTCGTCGCGTCGAACGGCGCGCAGGTGATGGTCGCCGGCGAGCTGGTCGACTTGGAGGTGTTCTCTCATGCGGCCGTGAAGCGGTTGGCCCGTGTCGTTGATATGTTCGACACCATGCACCTTGCGCTGTTCGACGAGACGCGCAGCTACTTGTTGGACGACGAAGCGCGCTTCGAGCGAGAGGTGGACAAGAACCTGCCGAACCCCGTGCGCGTGTTCGACGTGCCCTCGCCGCAGACGAGCATCCTGAAAGCATCCGTGTATTGCGACGATGCCGTCATGGACATGGCCTACATCCTCACGCGCGAGCTGGACGACGACTTCGTGTTCGCGCCGTCAGGCCGTAAATGGATCGACGTCATGCAGCGCGGCGTGAGCAAGGCGACGGGCATCCAGCAGGTGCTGGACGCGCACGGCATCCAGGCGAGCGAGATGATGGCGTTCGGCGACTCCATGAACGACTACGAAATCCTGCGCATGGCGGGAACGAGCGTCGCCATGGGCAACGCTCGGTCGGCCATCAAGCAGATCGCCACGAAGGTGATCGGCACGAACGTCGACCACAGCGTCCAGCGCGAGCTTCACGCCCTGCTGGAGGGCGCGCGGTAGGACGGTTTTGAATTTGTGCAGACGGTGTCTGCACAAATGGGTTCGCTCTGCAATGGCATCCTTTTGGGTGGGACGTAAAATCCGTGCTGCAGAAGGCCTGCGCTCTTCGAAAGGCGCTTCGTTACGCGTGGATTACCAGCTCGCTTGTCGGGATGCGCTCGGTGGCGTGGCGGTCGGGGCTCTTCAGCTCGCCGGCGGGATGCCCGACGGCCAGGATGTTCACCGGGATCAACGTTTCCGGCAGCCCGAATTCCTCTCGGATGACCGTGGGGTCGAAGCGACAGATCCAGACGCTTCCCAGGCCCAGGTCGGTGGCGGCCAGCATCATGTGGTCGGTGAGGATGGACGCGTCCACATGGACGGCGCTCATGCCGTCGAGCGGACGCTTCCACGCCTTCTCGCCGTCGGCGCACACGACGAATGCGAGCGGCGCGTCGAACACGTTCGCGGCTTTCGCCAGGCTGGCGAGCCCTTCCTCGCTGGTCACCTGGAGGATGCGCACAGGTTGGCGGTTCGCGGCGGTCGGCGCGACGCGGGCCGCTTCGACGATGGCGTCGATGTGCTCCTGGCTGACGGGGACGGGCTGGTAGGCGCGGGTCGAGCAGCGCTTTTTGGCGAGATCGAGAAACGACATGGGTGCTCCTATCTCTGAGGCGAGCGACGGTTCGTTCTTCCTCCATACTACTCTTCGGTTTCTGCGGGGCAAGTAGATACTTTTTTGGAATATACTACCCGAAAAGAAAGTATTGGACGGAAGAGGCTGCGCATGAAAACCTGTCCCGACGCGTACCATTGCCCGGTCGAGGCAACCATCGACATCGTGGGCGGCAAGCACAAGGTGCTCATCCTGTGGCACCTGAGCAAGGCCGGCGTGCTGCGTTTCGGCGAGCTGCAACGCCGCATGTCGCAGGCCACGCCCAAGATGCTCACCCAGCAGCTGCGCGAGCTGGAGGCCGACGGCATGGTGCATCGCGAGCTGTACCACCAGGTGCCGCCCAAAACCGAGTACTCGCTCACCCAGCGCGGCGTCAGCTTCGTCCCCGTCCTCAACGCCATGTGCGCCTGGGGAAAGGACGTGCTGGACGAGGTGGGGAAGCCGTCGCCCGAAACTTCGGAGGTTCTGGCGGGTTGACCGCTTCGGCATCGCGCAGTATGCTGGGCGACGCTGTATCCGCCTCAACGAGAAGGCACACATGAAGCTTTGCAGAGTAGCGGCTCCGCGCATGATCGCCGATGAAGCATCGCACGGAGCCGAGGGGCATATTCATCGGCATCGATAGACGCGCCGCGCGAAACCCGGGCGCGCGTTTCCTTTGATGCCGGCATGACGGACTCGTTCAGCGCCGCAGGTGATGATTCATCTGCGGCGTTTTTTTGCGCCCTCGGGCGCTTCGTTACGTTTCCGCATTCCGAATTCTCAGAGGTGAACCTATCGTGTCAGATGCTTCTCTTTCCTTTACCGAAGGGCCGCTGTTCAGGCGGTTGCTGGCGTTCGCGTTGCCGCTCATGGCGGTGAACCTGCTGCAGTACGTGTACCAGGCTGTGGACATGGTGGTGGTCGGCCAGGTGGTGGGGCCGGTGGGGCTCGTGTCCATCAGCAACGCGACGAACGCCGCCTATATCGTGAACGCGTTCGTCATCGGCCTCACGGCGGGCGGCGGCGTGGTCGTCGCGCGGTTCGTGGGCGCGCGCGACGTGGCCGGCCAGCGGCGCGCGTACGCGGCCACGTTGGCGGTGGCCCTGGCGGGGTCGGCGGCCATCGCCGTGCTGGGCGTGGCGTTGGCGCGCCCAGCCTTCACGGCGAACGCCGTGCCTGCGGCATCGCTCGAAGGCGCCGTCGGCTACACCGTGGTGCTGTGCTGCGGCTGCGCGGGGCCGTTCCTCATGAACGCCGCAGCGGCCTTCCTCAAGGCGCAGGGCGACGCGCGCACGCCGCTTCAGCTGGTGGGCGTATCGGCGCTGGTGAACGTGGCGCTCGACCTGGTGCTGGTGGGACCGGCGGGCCTCGGCGTGGTGGGCGCCGCCTGGGCGACGGTGGTCGCGCAGAGCGTGGCGGCCGTCGGCGCGCTCGTCGTGGTGCGGCGGCGTTTCCCCGGCGGGCGCCTGGCCGGCGCGTTTTCGCGTAGCGGCGACGTGCCGGTTGGAGCGAGCGTGATCGAGGTGCTGCGCGTGGGCGTTCCCTCTGCCGTGCAGATGGCGGTGGTGAACCTGTCGTACGCGCTGGTCACCGGGTTGCTGAACCGCTACGGCACCGACGTGGCCGCCGCTGCCGGCGTCGGCCTGCAGATCAGCACCATCGCGGGACTGCCGTGCTGGGCCATCGGCCAGGCCATCACCACGGCGGCGGCGCAGAACGCAGGCGCGGGCGAGCTGCGCCGGGCCCGCGACGTGGCGCGCATCGGCGCCACGTTCAACGTGAGCGTGATCGTGGGCGTGCAGATCGCGGTGCAGTTGCTGGCGCCGGCGCTGGTGGTCGCGTACGGCCTGACCGAGCCGTTAACGATGGATACGGCCGTGCTGTACCTTCGCATCACGTGCAGCGTGAACGGGCTGTTCTACGCGGCCATGTACAGCTTCGACTCGTTCGCATTGGGGGCGGGCACGCCGCGGCTCGTGTTGGCGAACTCGCTGATCGACGCGTTCGTCGTGCGCTTCGGCCTGGCGTTTCTGCTGAGCGGCGTGCTGGGCTTCGGCTACGTGGGCATCTTCGTCGCCCAGGCGGCGTCGCCCGTGATGCCGGCGCTCATCGGCGCCCTCTACCTGCGCCACTGGACGCGCACACGGGACGTGTAGGGGGGAGGTAACTCGAAACCGTTGTCGCCCGAAACGTGCGCTTTTGAGCGAAAAAACGCACGTTTCGGGCGACAACGGCAATCGGGAGCAGGGCGCGACGCGTTAGTCGATCCCTCGGCGTGCTGGCTGGGCGGCGCCGAGGGCCGGCTTCGTCAGCGCTTGTTGAACGGCACGATGGTGGCGGGGATGCCGCCCTTCATGACGAGTTTCGGCTCGCCTTCGATGAGCGGCCGGAAGTACGCGACCGCTTCCGGCGTAATGCCCTGGTAGTTCGGCAGGATCCACTCGGCGGGGAAGCGTTTGACGAAATTGGCGAACTCGCTTGCGGGACCGGCGAACAGCTCGGCCTCGTAGCGGCCCTCGGCTGCGGCCTCCGGGTTGCGGCGGATGCCCACCACCTGGCCGGTGAAGGCGGGGTCGGCGCTGCGCATGTGGGCGCTCATTCCCAGGTCGTAGGCCTCGGTCACGTCCACGAGGCTCTGCGCGAAGTTGCTGGAGCGCGCCGCGCGCGACAAATCCTGCACCACGCCGCGCGGCACGATGCCCGTGTTGACAATCATTTGCTTGATCGTTTGCGCCGCCCCGCCCAGCACGGCGTGGGCGAACCCGTCGTGCGCAGTATCGCCGGCGGACAGATAGGTGCCGTCGGCGTAGCGCGCGCCCTCGGACACTACGATGTAGCACGAGCCGGTGGCCTCGAACTTCGCGCGCACTTCGGCGAGAAACGCGTCGCGGTCGAAGGCGACCTCGGGCAGCACCAACAAATCGACGTCGCCGGTGATGCAGCAGCTCGCCGCCAACCAGCCCGCGTCGCGTCCCATCACTTCCAGAACGAACACCTCGGGGCGCGTGTACGCGTCGTAGTCGAGGCGCGTCGCGTGCGTGATCTGGCAGGCCACCTTCGCTGCGCTGGGGAAGCCGGGGCAGTGGTCCACCGGTACCAGGTCGTTATCGACGGTTTTGGGGATGCCGACGAAGCGCTTGCTCGGCGCGTTCTCGGCCGCCCATTCGGCCAGTGCGTCCACGGTGTCCATGGAGTCGTTGCCGCCGATGTAGAACATGGTTTCGATGTCGTGTGCGTCCATCACGTCGGCGAGGCGGCGGAAATCGGCCTCGTCGTCGCGCTTCAGCTTGTAGCGACACGTGCCAAGCGCCGACGAGGGCGTCTGCTTGAGCAGGTCGAGCTCGCGTTCCGACAGGTCGGTGAGGTCGTACAGCTGGTCGGCCAGCACGCCCTCGATGCCGTGGATGCCGCCCAGCACGCGGTCGTACAGCGGGTTCAGCTGGTTCGCGCGGATGACGCCGGCCAGACTGGCGTTGATAACGGCGGTGGGCCCGCCGGATTGTGCAACAAGGCAGGTGCTCATAGGTCGATGCTCCTGTTCTCTCTGATCGCTTTGACGCATGCGCACCAGTATGATGCTGCCCAGGACGTGCGGCAAACTTTTTCTTGCCTTCTCCACTGGAGGAGCGTAGGATACATACCGTTGGTATGTAACGTGATGGAGAGGAGGGCCGATGGCCCGCAACAAGCATCCCGAGGAGACGGTGAACCTCATCCTCGACGTGGCCTTGGCCCTGTTCTTCGAGAAAGGGTACGACAATACCAGCATTCAGGACATCATCGATGGGCTGGGCGGCTTGACGAAGGGGGCGGTGTACCACCACTTCAAGTCGAAGGAAGACATCCTGTCGGCTGCGCTCGACCGCGACAATCAAGCGCTGTTCGACGAGCTTCGCCGCATCCGCGACGACGGCCGCATGACCGGTGCCGAGAAGCTGCAGGCGCTGTTCGCGGCATCCATCACCGGGCCGCAGATGGACATGTGGGCCAAGGCGGCCCCCGACGTGGATCCGGTGAAGAACGCGCGTTTGCTGGGCCTGCAGTACCAGGCGGTGCTCCAGGAGACGGTGCCCGATTTCGTGTTGCCCATCGTGGAGCAGGGGGTGCGCGACGGCAGCATCCAAACCGATCATCCGCGCGAGTTCAGCGAGGTCATCGTGCTGTTGGCGAACCTTTGGGTTAGCCCCATGTTCCGTTCCGCCACCGCCGAGGAGCTGCGTGCGCGCGTCGATTACTACCTCGATATCGTGAAGGCGCTGGGCGGCCTGTCCCTGGAAGTGGGCGGGTTGGCTACCATCCTCGAGGGGTATCGCAGGCAATTCCATGAAAGGCTTGATACTATGAGCTCGTAAATACGTACGAATGTTTCACGTGAAACATTCCGACAGCACGAAGGCGGGCAAGGGAAGGTCGAGCGAGCGGATGCTCCCGGCTGTCGTTGTGAGCGAGCGCGGCGAGTCGAAGGGCCCCGCTCGGGATGACGGCGCGTGCTTGCGGTTTCCTCTTGCGATGTCTTAGCGAACCCTGGTTGCCTGGCAACCTTCTTTTTTACCCAATATACATACCAACCGAATGTATGTAAAAGAAAGGAACAATCATGAACACCCTGCTCAACCGATCGTTCGTTTCGGTGATCTTCGCGCAGATTGCTTCGTTGTTCGGCGATGCTGTGCTGCGCTTCGCCCTGCCGCTGTACGTGCTGAACCAAACGGGCTCGGCTGCGCTCATGGGCGCGGTGTCGGCCTGCGCGTGGATCCCCTACATCGTGCTGACGCCCATCGGCGGGGTGGCCGCCGATCGCGTGAACAAGCGGCGCATCATGGCGGCGCTCGACATCCTTCTGGCGACGACGTGTGCGGCGTTTCTCGCGCTCGACGGCGTCATCGACCTCGTCGGCCTGTGCATCTGCGCGCTCATCGTCCTGTACGCCGCGCAGAGCGTGTACCAGCCCACCGTGCAGGCGGCGGTGCCGTTCATCGTCCCGCGCGACGGCATCGTGCGCGCCACCGCCGTCGTCAGCCAGATCAGCGCGCTGTCGGGCCTCGTGGGCCCGGTGCTGGGCGGCCTGCTGTTCGGCCTGTTCGGCATCGAGCCGGTGGTGCTCGTGTCGGGTGTGGCGTTCGCGGTTTCCGCCGTGCTCATCGTCACCGTGGTGCGCATCCCGCGCGACGCTATCGAGCGCAGCGGCGTGGGCGTGGTGCGCACGGTGGCGAACGACATCGCCGAGAGCTTCGCGTTCCTGCGCCACGAACGCACGGTCATCCTCAAGGTGATCTTCCTGGTGGCGGGCATCAACGTCACGCTGACGGCGTTCATCCTCATCGGCGCGCCGGTTGTGATCACACAGATCCTGGGCCTGCCGAACCAGTACATGGGCTTCGCCGAAGGTGCGTTGGCGCTGGGTGGTTTGGCGGGCGGCATCTCGGTGGGCGTGTTCGCCGGGCGTTTGCGCCTCAGCCGCGCTCCGCTGTTCCTGCTGGTGGCGGCCTTGGGATTGCTGCCTATCGCCGTGGTGCTGGGCGTGCAGATGGATGCGATGGCAGCGTACGGCTTGGTGGTGGCTGGGCTGTTCGTGTCCATGGCGTGCGCTACGATGTTCAGCATCCAAGCCATCTCGTTCGTGCAGCTCGAGACGCCCGGCCACCTGGTGGGGAAGGTGATCGCGCTTACCATGTCGCTGGCGAACTGCGCGCAACCCGTGGGGCAGCTCATCTACGGCGGCCTGTTCGACGCGCTGCGCGGCAACCTCGTGCCGGTGGCGCTGGGCACGGCGGCCATCGCATTCGTCATCGGCTTGGTTACGTTCCGCGTGCTGAAGAAGGGCTTGGCCGAGCTGCAAGCAGCCGTGCCGGGGGCCGCAGATGCGCGGTGAAAACCCTGATTTTTGGCAGTTTTCGACGGGATTCTGCCGTCTCTTTCTGAACTCGTTGCTTTATGCCGAGACAGAGCTTTTGCCTGGATGTATCGGGCCTGGTTAGGGAGCCGGACGCGGAAAGGCCGAAGGGCGCGGGCTTTCTCGATGACGGAATCGCGTCGATTCCTGCCGAAATTTCCGGTTTCCGATGCGCTGCCTGGTTTCGCGGGGTGTTGAGCGGTTCGTGTGCCGCGGGTTCCTCGATCGGCCGGAATTCGGGATCCGCAAGAGGCGCGTGCTTGCGGCATGCGAGGGCGCGGCCCCTCGCGGCCCTAGTCCACGCCGCGTAGCTGAGCGCCCGGCACGACGGCCTGCAACTCGGGCAGCAGTGCCCGCAGGTCGTCGGGGTCCCATGCGTGGAAGCGACCTTCACCTCCCAGCACGCTCTCCGCGTCGATGAAGCTTTGCAGGTGCCATGCTTGTACGCCTTCGACCCACGCAGCCAGCGCGCGCAGGTCGTCGGCTGTGTGCAGCTCGCGCACCACGGTGGTGCGCACCTCGTAGGGGACCGCGCCCGAACGCAGGAAGTCGAGAGACTCCTGCACCGGCGCGAGGTCGAACGCGGGGACGCCGACGGTTTCGGCGTAACGCTCTGGCGCGTTCTTCACGTCCATGGCCGCATAATCCACAAGGCCTTCCTCAACAAGCGCGCGCAAGCGGCCGGGGAAGCTGCCGTTCGTATCCAGCTTCACGGCGAACCCCAGCTCGTGCACGCGAGCGCAGAACTCATCGATACCGGGCTGCAGCAACGGTTCACCGCCTGTGATGCACACGCCGTCGAGCAGCCCCTGGCGTTTGCCGAGGAACGCGAAGAGCTCGTCGATCGATAGGGCGCTGCTGTCCGCGGCTGCGCCATCGCGCTCTGCCTCGCCCGTCACCAAGGCGGCGTTGTGGCAGAACGGGCAACGGAAGTTACAGCCCGGCGTGAACACCGTGGCCGCGGTCTTGCCCGGGAAATCGAGCAGCGTGAGCTTCTGCAAGCCGGCGATGCGCATGGTTCAGGCTCCTTCGCCGCCGAGGGCGGCGACTGGTTCCGCGCCCGCGACCGGGTTCGCCTGCCTGCCGGCATCCGTGCCGGCGCATCCGCCGTCGTCCGCGGCATCCGTGCGCCCGTCCCCGCACGCATCGCCACGTGGCCCCGGATGCGCTTTGCCGCTTATCTCTTCGATGTCGATGGCCCACACGGACGTGTGCGGCCCTTCCTTCTCCATCGCTTTCCCGATACTGCGCTTTGCCTCCGGCACGTACTTCATGCAGAGATCCACCAGCGCATGTTTGAACTCGGTCGCTTCGACGACCTCGCGGACGCGGCCGAATGTCATGGCCGACCGGAAGCTGGTGGAGAAATCGCCGTCTTCGAAGAACGCCCCGACGCCCGTCACCGCTGTCGCGCACACGCGATCGTCGCGACGAAAATCGACCGTCTTGTGCCCGTCCTCGTTTGTGGCGTGGAAGTACAGCGTATCGCCTCGCCGCACGAAGGAGAGCGGCACGCCGTAGGGCATGCCGTCATCGTCCACGGTGGACACGATGGCGAACTCGGCGGCGTCGAGTACGGCCAGCGCCTCGTCGCGCGGCATCGCGCGCTCGGCTCGGCGCAGGGGGAAGCGGGTCATGACGGATGCTCCTTCTAGTTGGTTGCGCAGGGGTCTATCATAAACCCGCTGCGCCCTGCGATCAAACGCGTTGCCGCTCGCCGAAAGCTTCGGCGTCGGGCATCTGCAAAACGGCCCGCGCGGTGCTTTGTTCTAAACCCGCAGGTCGCTTTTCGAAGGGCTCCATCCAGAGCTCGCACAAAACCCCAGATGGCAAAATCTACCATATATAGTTGTGTATTGTGGAGGCATATTCAACATATGGATTACAGTCATTGACTGGCCCGGTGGACGCTGCTAGGGTGTTTGAAGCCGCATGCGAGGCGCGGAACGGTTGGCAGTTGCCGCGCAAACGAAGCGAATCCACAGCAAAAGGAGCAAGCATGTACGAGGTCCAGAAGCGCGACGGAAAGATCGCGGAATTCGATATAGCCAAAATCTCAAGCGCCATCGCCAAGGCGTTCGACGCGTTGGAGAAGCAGTACCATCCGTCCACGATCGACCTTCTGGCCCTCAACGTGACCGCCCATTTCGAGCCGCGCATCAAAAACGGCATCATCAGCGTCGAGGACGTGCAAGACAGCGTGGAGGAGGTGCTGTCCACGGCCGGGTACGCCGACGTGGCGAAGTCCTACATTCTGTACCGCAAGCAGCGCGAGAAGGTGCGCAACGCCAACGCCACGCTGCTGGACTACAAGGATCTCGTGGACCAGTACGTCAAGGTGGAAGACTGGCGCGTGAAGGAGAACTCCACGGTCACGTACTCCGTCGGCGGCCTGATCCTGTCGAACTCGGGCGCCATCACGGCGAACTACTGGCTCAGCGAGATCTACGACGACGAGGTGGCGAAGGCTCACCGCAACGCCGACATCCACCTGCACGACCTGTCCATGCTGACGGGTTACTGCGCGGGCTGGTCGCTCAAGCAGCTCATCCAGGAGGGCCTCGGCGGCGTGCCGGGCAAGATCACGTCGAAGCCGGCAAGCCATCTGTCCAGCCTGTGCAACCAGATGGTGAACTTCCTGGGCATCATGCAGAACGAATGGGCGGGCGCCCAGGCGTTCAGCAGCTTCGACACGTATCTCGCGCCGTTCGTGAAGGCCGACAACCTGACCTACGAAGAGACGAAGCAGTGCGTCGAGTCGTTCGTGTTCGGCGTGAACACGCCTTCGCGCTGGGGCACGCAGGCGCCGTTCAGCAACATCACGCTGGACTGGGTGTGCCCGGCCGACCTGCGCGATCAGCCGGCCATCGTGGGCGGCAAGGAGATGGACTTCACCTACGGCGACTGCAAGGTCGAAATGGATATGGTGAACAAGGCCTTCATCGAGATCATGATCGAAGGCGATGCGAACGGTCGCGGCTTCCAGTACCCAATCCCCACGTACTCCATCACGCGCGACTTCGACTGGAGCGAAACCGAGAACAACCGGCTGCTGTTCGAAATGACCTCGAAGTACGGCACTCCGTACTTCTCCAACTACATCAACTCCGACATGGAACCGTCCGACGTGCGTTCCATGTGCTGCCGCCTGCGCCTCGACCTGCGCGAGCTGCGCAAGAAGTCGGGCGGTTTCTTCGGCAGCGGCGAGTCCACGGGCTCCATCGGCGTGGTCACCATCAACATGCCGCGCCTGGCCTATCTGTCCGCCGACGAAGCCGACTTCTACCGTCGACTCGACCATCTCATGGACGTTTCCGCGCGCTCGCTGCACACGAAGCGCGAAGTGGTCACGCGCCTGCTGGATGCGGGCTTGTACCCGTACACCAAGCGCTACCTGGGCACGTTCGAGAACCACTTCTCCACGATCGGCCTGGTGGGCATGAACGAGGCGTGCCTGAACGCGCAGTGGCTGCGCGCTGACATGACGCAGGAGCCGGCGCAGGCGTTCACGAAGGACGTGCTCAACCACATGCGCGCCCGTCTGGCCGACTACCAGGAGCAGTACGGCGACCTGTACAACCTCGAGGCCACGCCAGCCGAGAGCACCACGTACCGCTTCGCCAAGCACGACAAGGAGCAGTTCCCCGACATCATCACGGCCAACGAGCAGGGCAAGCCGTACTACACGAACTCGTCGCATCTGCCGGTGGGCTTCACCGACGACATCTTCAGCGCGTTGGACGTGCAGGACGAGCTGCAGACGCTGTACACGTCCGGCACCGTGTTCCATGCCTTCTTGGGCGAGAAGCTGCCCGACTGGAAGGCGGCCGCCACGCTGGTGCGCAAGATCGCCGAGAACTACAAGCTGCCGTATTACACCATGTCACCCACGTATTCGGTGTGCAAGAACCACGGCTACATCGCCGGCGAGGTGTACGAGTGCCCGTGCTGCCACGAGGAGACCGAGGTGTACTCGCGCATCACCGGCTACTACCGCCCGGTGAAGAACTGGAACGACGGCAAGTCGCAGGAGTTCGCCGACCGTGTGGAGTACGACTTGGGGCATTCGCATTTGACGCGCGACGGCGCCGTAGCCGTGACGGCCGCGGCCGAGACCGCCGGGCAGGCAGGTTCGCACGTGACGGTTCCGGGCATCGAGAAAGCCTCTGCGCCCGACCACAGCACGCTTCCCGCAGGCCTCTACCTCATTGCCACGCGGACGTGCCCGAACTGCAAATTCGCCGCAGCTGAAATGGATGCCGCCGGCATCGTCTACGAGGAGCTGCTGGCCGAAGAGAACGTGGAGCTGGCGCAGCGCTACCGCATCATGCAGGCGCCCACGCTGCTGTCCGTGGCCGCCGACGGCTCCGTGGACGTGATCCCGGGCGCCGCCGCCGTGTTCCAGCACGTCAATGCGATGAAAGCGCAGGTGACCGCCTAACCGCCGGCTTCGGTCGGTTTGAAACCAGGGCGTACCCGTCACCACATTCGCGAACGCGGCATCAGCATACCAGCAGCAAGCGCCCAGCAACTTCCGGGCCGGATCGAAGGATCCGGCCCTTTTGCATGCGGGGAGGTGCAGTATGGGGATGGCAAAGCTTGCGGGTGCTTTGCTGCGCACCGTGTCGACGCGGTTTGTTTCGCGAGTCTTTCCTGCGGGTGGGGCGACCGCTTCCTCAATGCTAGCATGCGACTGGTAATGCGAGCGTTTGGGTCGCAGCAAAATAATATAAGTCAATTCATCATGGACAAAAAGCTATAGTATTCTGTAGTTTTTTGACCTAAAAGAGAGGGATCGAGCATCAGGCAATTCCCATCATGCCTGGTGAGAAGCGCACCGCTTTGCCTTATCTTCATAGAGGATAAAGAAAATCGGCACTTTTTGTCCATGACTATATTGGTTATAAAAAGATACTGCGGCGCGCGGGTTCCAACGCGGCGTTCACCCTTCGTTGAGCTCGGTGATGTTGTAAAGCTTGGGCATTTGAGGCATCTTGCCGAGGTAATCGTCGATCTCCTGCTGGGAGGCGCCGCTTGAAGGAGGCTCGATGCTCTGAAATGCGGCACGGGCATCGGAATAGGCCTCGTATCGTTCGTCGAAATCGGGCACCGGAGCGATGCGATACGTTTTCGTTTGCATGGAGCCGTCGGCGAACGTGGCGGTGAGCTTCAATCGGGAGGTCGAGATTTCCCGGGCCGCGCCTTTTTCGATGGCGGTATTCAGCTGCCTGCTCGCTTCGAGCGAGTTTTTGCCGGCAAGGGCCAATTCGTACGCTTCCTTCCCCTCTTCGGGAAGGGGGAAGCCGATGTAGATTTCTACGATACGCTGGTCGTCGATCGACTCCTGATGGTCGTAGTCGAACGTAACGGACTTGGTGTAATTGAACACGTGCTTGCCGTTGTCGTGCTGCTCGGCGGTGACGGTGTTATCGATGATCTCGAAGTAGCTGCGCTCGCCTTCGATTTCGTAGGTGACGGATTCGATGTTGTTCCCGACGCACCGCACAGGGAAATGATACTTGTATCCAGCCCATTCGTAGCTCCAGAACGTGTCGTCGGCTGGGTTGTACCAGGGACCGCTGTAGCCGCCGCCTCCCGTGAAGTCTTGGGACTCCAGCTCTACGGTTTTCCCCGGTCCGAACCCGCCGGGGCCGTTGATCGCGAAAGCCGTTGCGCCGATTCCCGCGACCAGCACGAGGCAGGCAGCGACGGCGAACCCGAGCGCCGAGCGTCGCCTGACCGACGCGCCTGTTCGGACGGGTGTCCGCACGGTTTTAGCGCTGCGGACCCGGCGCCTGCCCGCTTCGCTCAGGGTCGCTTGTTTCAGCTGGTCCGGGACGTGCGTTCCTCGCATCATGGTGCGGTACTCATCCACGGTTGGGCGTGGGCCGGGGTTGCGGGGATCGGTCACGGTTCGGCTCCTTTCGGCATAGGGGGTCGCGGCAGCTTGCAAGGCTCGACTCGCGTTGGCCGCGGTCGTCTTCTAGCATGCTGCGCAGCTGCTGGCGGGCGCGGTGGAGGCGGGTTCGCACGGTGCTGGGGCGACATCCCGTGATGCGCGCGATCTCTTCGGTGGCGTAGCCCTCGACGTAGAACAGGTGCACCGGGATGCGCAGGTCGGGCGGCAACGCGCCCACGACCTCCCAGATGTCGGCGTCGAACGCGTCGGGGGCGGGGATGTCGGCATGCTCCCGCGTGAAGCCTTCCGTGCGGCGGTTCCAGGTCAGGCGCGCCAAGTCGCGGCAGCGGTTCACCGTGACGCGCAGCAGCCAGGCTTTCAGGTGCTCGTCGCTTTCGAACGCGGTGTCGTTTTCCAGCAGGCGCATGAACACGTCCTGGAACACGTCGTCGGCGTCGCTGGGCGAGCCGGTCTGCGCCAGCGCGACGCGATACACGACATCGCCCCACGCGTCCATGGCCTCGAGCAAGAACGCGTCGGATCGAAGCGGTTTCGGGCTGTCGCGGGCTGCGGCGGGCTGGTTTTTTCGCTGGAACGGCAAGCGCATGCATTCACCTCTCTGGTAACAATACGGGCTAGAGTGTGAGATTGTTCTGAGGAAGGCGAAAAAGTTCGTTTGAGCGAATGCGCTTCGCGGGCGGCGTGCGCGCAGCCTCGAATCCGCGAAGGCTGCGTCGATGGTTTGGAACGGGAAGGAAAGAGAGCGCCGCGCAAAGCGCGGAACGGAAAGGGGATCCGGAAATGCAGCAAGGCCGCGTGCGGGACGCGGCCTTGCGGGTGCGAGCGTCGCTCGCAGATGCTATGGAAGCGGTTACTCCACGCCCACGATGACGTCGGTGGACTTCACGATGGCGAGCGCGGCAGCACCCTCGGCGAGACCCAGATCCTCGATGGCCTCGTTCGTGATGGAGCCCATGATGCGTGCGCCCTCGGGGGTCTCGATGGTCACATGACCGTTCACGGCGCCCTTCTTCACGGACGCGATCGTTCCGGCGATCTGGTTGCGGGCCGAGATGCCCTGGATGCGCTCGGAGCCGGCGGCGAACATCACGTTGCTGGCCTTGATGATGGCCATTGCGTCGGTGCCCTCTTTGAGGCCCAGATCGTTGATGGCTTCCATGGTGATGTCGGCTTTGACCACGGTAGATCCCAGGTCGATGGAAACGACGCCGTTCACGGCGCCCTCGGCGATGGCGGAGACGGTGCCCTTGAGCTGGTTGCGAGCGGATATCTTCATAGCAGGTTCCTTTCGTTGGGGGCTTCCGGCTTCTGCGGAGCCCGTTCGACATGGTCACAGTGTCGCGGGTTCGGACGCGGTGTGGAAGAAGTCCGTGGGAAATGACTCCGGTTCGTGTCGTTTCGTTCAAGCTCGTGCATTCTCGTGTACGAAACCATGCGAATCCGTGGAGGGGTCATGAAGCTTGTGCGTTGCGCCACGCCCGATAGGGTTTATACTGAGAAGAAGATTATATGTGCATGAGGATGATTTCGAGAATGGGTGACCGTGCGGTATCTCGTGGACGGCCGCAACGTGACAAAGCGCGATCCCGTGACGAGCGGGCTTGCGATCGCCGATGCCGTACGACGTGGGCATTCCGGCGAACGCGAACGAGATCAACCGCGAGTTGAAGAAGCTGTGGGGTATCGACGACTGACGGAGGAGGCGGCATGCGCAACGACGACGCGTTGACGGCGGACGAGGTGGCCGGCTTGCTGCAGGTGAGCCGCAGCTCGGTCTACAAGTTGGTGAAGGCCGACGAGCTGGCGTCGTACCACGTCGGCCGCAAGATGCGCTTCACCATGGGCGACGTGGAGAACTACATCGCGCGTTCGAAGCGCGCGAAGACCGCTGCGGTGACGGCTGCCGCCCTGCCGTGCGCGGCCGTGTCGGCTCCGGCCCCTGCCCCGACTGCGGTCTCGGCGTCCCGATCGGGTTCGCAGTCGGCCTCCGGCCCATTCGTGTTGGCCGGCAACGACATCGTGGGCGACATCCTGGCGAACTACCTGGGAGCCACGAACACCGCGGTGGACCGCATCTACGAGGGCAGCTACAACGCGCTGGTCGACCTGTACCGCGGGGAGGTCCACGCGGCGCTCACGCATCTGTACGACGGCGAGACCGACTCGTACAACGTCGCCGCGGTGAAGCGGCTGCTGCCGGGAGTCCCGCTGAAGGTGGTACGCCTTGTGCGCCGCCGCCAAGGGCTCATCGTGGCGAAGGGCAATCCGAAGAGCCTGCGCACCTGGGACGACCTGCTGCAGCCGGGCGTGCGCCTCGTGAACCGCGAATGCGGGTGCGGGTCGCGCATCCTGCTGGACGAGCAGCTGGCGCGCCGCGGCGTTTCGGGGGCGGCCATCGAGGGCTATGAGCGCGAGGCGAATTCGGCGTTGTCGATGGCCTCGTTCGTCGCTCGGGGCGCCGCCGACGTGGGAATCGGTGCGGAACGCGTGTTCCACCAAGTGGAAGGCGTAGGCTTTCTCCCGCTGCAAGACGAGTGGCTCGACATCGTGCTGGCGAAGCGTCCCGGCTGCGAGCGCACAGTCGATGCCATCGCGAAGCTCGCCCGCACGCGCCCCTTCCGCGAAGAGATCGGCTCCATCGTCGGCTACGACGCCTCCCGCATGGGGGAAGTGTATTCGAGCGGTAGCCTTCGCCCCTGCTGGGCGCAAACGGGCACCCATGACAATTTCGATGGTTCTTAGCGTGCTATTTCGGCTTCGTCGCGAAACACGACCAGGCCTTTTGCTGACGACGTGCCGGACGAGCACGCTTTAGGCGATCGATTATTGACATGGGTGCCGTTTTGCGTCCAAGTTGTTCGTCTCGTTTTGGGCGCTATGCGCGTTGCGGTGGGCGAGCGCCCGGCGAACCCTACACCCCCAACGTCATGTGCAGCGCGTAGAACGTGAATCGCACAGCGAAGCAGGCGGCCAGCGTCAGCAAGGCACTCGCCCCCGTCAGCGCCAGCCGCACTATGCGTGCACGCTGCGCGGCTGCGAAAGGGTCGTCTCCCGTGCCGATGACGCGCCGCAGCGCGCCGATGCCGCCCAGCGCGACGGCGACGGCCTCGCAT
This sequence comes from Eggerthella sp. BIOML-A4, assembly GCF_009875575.1. Classification (NCBI taxonomy): domain Bacteria; kingdom Bacillati; phylum Actinomycetota; class Coriobacteriia; order Eggerthellales; family Eggerthellaceae; genus Eggerthella; species Eggerthella sp. BIOML-A4. Next base: position 96,879 of record NZ_WWRX01000001.1, read on the forward strand.
GCGGCGTACGCTCCGATGGCCAGCGGCATCGCGGGAACCAGGTCGACGGCGCGCGTGGTGGTGGTCACGATGCCGGGCAGCTCCTGCCACTGCATCCCCAGCACTGCGGCGTTCACGGCCGCGGCCAGCGCGACCAGCGCCAGCAGCGCCGCCACCATGCCCCTATTCGGCTCCTGGCGTGCCAGCAGCAACCCGAACAGCCCCACCAGCGGTCCGCTCGACAGAGCGTTCAGCCATAGCGTCAGCGGCGCGGTGGGCAGGTTCCAGGTGGGAACCGAGGGCACCGAGTACGCCACGGCGATATACCCCACGAACACGAAGCCCGCCGCCGCGGTGGCTGCCAGCCACGCGACGCGGAAAGGCCGCCGCAGGTCGTCGCGGAACGACAGGATCCAGTACACGCCGCCCAGCGCGAGGAACGCCACGGCGGCCACCACCTCGTTCGACAGGGGCGAGCGGCCGATGCCGGTGATTACGTACAGCGCGTTCGCTGGCGTTCCCAGATGGGTAGCCGACGCGATGAGGCCGGAGATGGCCAGCACGAGCGGCACCACGAGATAGCGGCTGATGGCGGCGGCGCGCTCCTCGTCGCGGGACAACACGATGGCGAGCGCCATGGTGAGGTACCCCATGACGCCCGCCGGAGCTATGGTGGTGAACAGCACGAGGGTGATCTCGTTGAGCGCCGTCTCCATGCTGCCGTTGCCCCCTTCAGTTGTCGCGCCTCGTTACAGCGCGATGCCCATGTACAAGCCGTAGAATCCGATGCGCGCCAGGAATATCCCCACCGCGACGACGACGCATGCCGTCGCCATGAGCGCCGGCGCGAACGCCTTCTTCGCCGCGGCGAGCGTCAGGCCGGCAGCGACGAGGCCGCACGCTGCGAACGCGCCCAGCAGCAGCCAGATGGCCGGCACCAGCTCGGCGGCCGACGACCAGATGTTGCGGATGGCGTCGAGCCCTGCGATCTGCATGCCGAAGCCCACGGTGCCCACCGCAACGCCGACCAGCGTCAGCGCAAGCGCAACGGTCCCCGCTCCCTTCGGCAAGCCCACCTGGGCGAAACCCACGGTGCAGAAGCCCAGCACCGTGCCGCCTGCTAGCAGGTAGCCGATCATCTGAACGATGGACAGCGGCGTGTTCCACGTGGGGATAGTGTACATCATGTAGGCCAACCCGCAGAAGGCGGCGAACACCACGGCCAGAGCCGCCAGCGCCACGAGCAGCGCTTTGCGCAGCGTAGACGACAGCTTTCCGGCAAGGGCCAGCGCCCAGTACACCACGGCGACCGCTGCGAACACCACGCCGACGAGGATCTCGTTCGACAGAGGGGAGGAGCCGATGCCTGCGAACACGCCGAAGGCGTTCAGCGGGCTTGCGAGGTGCATGAAGGCGCCGAGGAAACCCGCCGCCAGAACGGCGAGCGGCAGGGCCGTCCAGCAATCGAGGCGCTTCGCGGCGGTCTCGTCGGGGGCGCCGGCGATGAACGCGTAGGCCAGTGCGATGAATGCCCCGGCTCCCATCGGCGCCAGGGTGGTGAACACCGCCAGCGCGGTGTGCTCGAATCCGGTTCCCATGTTATTTCACCTCCGCGGCGTTGGCGACGACGCACGACGTGGAGCCGCACGGCTGCGACGAGGCGCAGGCTTTGATAAGGAAGTTCGGCGAAGTCACGCTAGGATCGGGCAGCGGAGCCACGGCGGCTGGCGCGCCGCCGCTCGGCAGGCTGTCCATCGGGCCGAATTCGATGGCGCGCATCGAGCAAGCTTCCATGCATACCGGCTGCTTGCCCGCGGCCACGCGCTCGGCGCAGCCGTCGCACTTGACGCTATGGCCCTTGGTGCGGTCGACATGCGGGTTGCCGTAGGGGCAGGCCAGCTCGCAGTAGCCGCAGCCGATGCAGCGATGAGCGTCAACCGACACGATGCCGTTGTCGTCTTTATGCATGGCGCCGGTGGGGCACACGTGCATGCAGGCCGGGTTCGCGCAGTGGCTGCACGAGAACGAGGTGTAGTAGGTGTAGGAATCCGTGGTCCAGGTGCCGTCGGACGCCTGGCTCCACGAGCCGCCTTCCAGCTCGTACACGTGACGGTGCGACAGCTCAAGCGGCAGGTCGTGGTAATCGCGGCACGCGGCCTCGCACGTCTTGCAGCCCGTGCAGCGCGTCGCGTCGAAGTAAAATCCGTATTGCGTCATGGTTTACCCCTCCACTTTCTCGATCGTGCCGATCACGCTGTGCTGGCCTGTGCCCTTCGACACCGGGGCGCAATGGCGGCTGGTCAACGTGTTGCTGCATCCGCCGTGGTCCACGCGGTCGCCTTGCATGTCGGCGTTGTGCCACGCGCCTTGCGGGTACATGATGACGCCGGGGATCACGCGGTTCGTCACTTTAGCCGTGGTGCGGATCTCGCCCTGCGCGCTGACGAGGCGGACGGGGTCGAGGTCGGCGATGCCCTGGCGCTCGGCATCGATCGGGTTGATCCATGCCTGGAACGGCGACATCTTGTGCAGCACCTCGTTGGCGGCGTACGTCGAGTGCGTCGTGCCCTTGTGGTGGAAGTCCACGATCTGGAACGGGTACTCGTCGGTGGTGGAGTCGGGCCCGTCGAAGCCCGGATAATACACGGGGATGGGGGAGATCACGTCGCCTTCCTGGAGCGTCCAGGTCTCGGCCATCTCGGCCAGCTCTGGAGAGTAGATCTGAATCTTGCCCGTGGCGGTTTTCAGCGGGTTCGCCTCAGGGTCGAGGATGTACTTGTCCACCTCGGTCGAGGGCTCGATGTCGTAGGTGAACGCGCCCATCTTCACGCCTTCGTCGTACGTGGGCAGCTCGGGCTTATCCTCGCGCAGCTCATCGTAGAGCTTGCGGCACCAGTCCTCGCGCGTCATGCCGCCCTCGGAGTACTCGTCATATACGCCCAGGCGCTTCGCCAGCTCGCCGCACACTTCGTACACCTCGCGGCGCTCGAACTTCGGCTCGTAGAGGGGCAGGCCGAAGCGGATGCCCTCCACATCGTTGCTCTCGCCGGCGGCCGTCAGGCTGTACGTTTCCTGCGGGGTGAGGTCGGGCAGCACGATGTCGGCCCAGTTGCACGAGGCGGTCCACGCAACGTCGTACTGCAGGATGAATTCGCACAGGCTCTCGTCGCGCAGGATGTCGGTGGTGAAGTTGATGTCGGCGTTCTGGTTGGCCATCATGTTGTTACCGTAGTTCACGAGGAACTTGATGCCCGTCTTGAGGCCTTCGGCATTCTGGATGCCGGCGTTTGTGGCGGTGAGCTTCGCGCCGTCGCGGATGGCTTCGGGCCACAAGAAGTTCGGGAACTTCGTCTTGATGGGGTTGTCTCCCGTGGGCAGCGAGTTCAGGCCGATATCGTCGTTGCCGATAGTGCCGCCGGACGTGGTGCCGGGCTTGCCCACCTGGCCCACCAGCTGCGGAAGCACCATGATGGCGCGCGCGGCGTTGTCGCCGTTGGTGTGGCGCTGCGGCCCGAGACCCTGGCAGATGTAGCACGGGTCGGACTCGGCGATCTCATGCGCCAGCTTCACGATGCGCTCGGCCGGGATCTTCGTGATGGAAGCGGCCCATGCGGGCGTCTTCTCCACCTTGTCATAGCCGGTGCCCATGATGTAGTCGCGGTACGACAGGTTCTTGCCGCGTGCCTCCTCGGGCATGCTCTCCTCGTCGAAGCCCATGCAGTACGTGTGCAGGAAGTCGAGGTCCACGAGGTCCTTCGTGATCAACTCGTGCGCGATGCCCGCCACGAGCGCGGCGTCGGTGCCCGGCACGATGGGGATCCACTCGGCTCCTTGGTTCGTGCACGTCTCGTTGCGGCGCGGATCGATGACGATGACGCGGGCGTTCTTCGTCTCGCGCATCACGTTGAGGTCGTAACCCGGGCCGTCGCCGGCCATGCGCATGTCGTTGGGCGCGAAGCCGAACATCACCACCAGCTCGCCTTCCTGGATGGTCTTGAGCGAGCGGTTGCCCCACGACTTGCCGTAAGTGTACGGCACGGCGCCGAAGCTGATGGCGGCGCTCGAGTAGCTGCCGTAGCGGGTGACCTCGCCGCCCAGCAGGTTGAACAGGCGGAAGAACGGGTTGTTCATCATGATGTTCTGCTCCACGCCCGAGCATTCCTGGATGAACACGCTCTCGTTGCCGTATTTCTCGGTGATGCGCTTGAACTCGCTGGCGATGGTGTCGAGTGCCTCGTCCCAGCTGATTCGCTCGTACTGGCCGTCGCCGCGCTTCGTGCCCTCGACGCGCTTCATGGGGTAGTTCAGGCGGTCGGCGCTGCCCAGCCACGGGCGGATGGAGCGTCCGCGCAAGCAGGCGCGCGCCTCTACGGCTCCGAACGACGCGTCGCCGGTGTTGTCCGATTCGACGTACTTCAACTCGCCGTCCTGCACGTGGCACTGCAGCACGCAGGCTCCTCCGCAGTTGACGTGGCAGTGCGTCCATACGATGCTCTCGCCGTCGCCGCTCCCGTCGCCGAACGCCTGCGGCGCCGACGCGTACAGCGTGTTCGCCGCGGTGCCGCAGGTGGCCAGCGCTCCCAGCGCTCCGGCCGATGCGACGAACGTGCGGCGGGTCAGCGCAGTGCGATCTGTTGACATGCAACCCCCTCCATTCTCGTTTCATGCGAGGCCGCTCATGCGGTGGCGCGGCCTCTCCGTCTGCGGTGAACTATAGGTGCTCGCCGCTTGCGATGTTGTCACCAGAATGTTGTGATATTTCTATTTTCCCAGTTCAAATGCATCACCGTGTCACCATGTCCGCCGGCCGTCCCCGGTGCGTCTGCTAGAATGACCCTACGGCAAACGGAGGGGGACTCTCGCACATGCGCGCTCCATCAGCATTGAAACCGGACGTGCCAAGCTTCGGGTACGCGACGTTTCTGTCCATCAACGCAACGTCCATCTGGGGCGGCATCTACCCCTACTTGCCTGCGTTCTGCCAGACGTCGCTCACCACCATCGTATTCTACACGGTGCAGATCGCCGTGTTCTGGTTGGCGTTCTGCGCGGCCATGGCCTTCACGTGGGCGCGTCCCGGCCTCTCCCGCGGGGCGCATGTGCTGGCGTTCTCGGCGCCGCTTGCGTTCGGGCCGCTCATGCTGGTGGGGGCCATGTACCTGGAATCGCTTGCGCTGGCGTTGGTGGTGGGCGCGGCGGCGCTCATCGGCGTGGGGTCGGCGGGCTACCTCATGAGCTGGCAGCGCGTGTTCGCCTCGCTCGACAGCGCGCGCGGCAACCTCGCGCTCATCAAGGGCACCGGGTTCTCGGCGCTGCTGTACTTCTTCCTGTGCTTCATCCCCACGGCTCTCACCGCTTACCTTATACCCCTGGTGCTGGTGCCGCTGGCGGGGCTGTGCCTGTGGATCGCCGCGCACGCGACGGACGCGCAGCAGCCCATGTTCGACGACGTGCCGCGCGAGCACGCGGTGGTGTACAAGAACGCGCTGTGCGAAAGCTTCCTGCCGGCGCTGTCGGTGGGCGCGCTCGGGTTCTGCTCGGGCGCCATCCGCTTCATCGCGGTCACGCACCAGGAGCTGCTCAGCACCATCAACATCTTCTCGATGTCCGCGCTGCTGGCTGTGGTGGCCGTGTTTTACGGGGCATGGAGGCGGCGCACCATCCACGTGGACCTCATGAGCGTGTTCCGCGTGCTGTTTCCCATCGCGGCGACGTGCCTCATCGTGCTGCCGTTCGCGGGAGGCGAGTTCACCACGGTGGGAAGCGGCGTGACGTACGCGTGCTTCATGCTGGCGTGCGTGCTCATGATGATGCATTGCGGCCAGATCTCGCGCGATAGCGGCATCAACCCGGTGTTCATCTTCGCGTTCTACGGCACCATCACCTACTTCATGCAGATGTGCGGCTACCTGGTGGGCTACGCCTCGGGCAGTGCGGCGGCGCTTGGCGTGGAGCAGCTGTCGTTCGTGGCGTTGGTGGCCCTGTACGTGATGCTGCTGATCGCGCTGGTGGGGCGCAAGGTGGGCAAGCTGCACACGAACCGCCTGGAGTTCCTCATGCTCACGCCGAAGGCGCCGCAGAAGGAGACGTCGGCCGAGATCGCCGTGACGCAGGCGGTGCGCTCCCGCGACGTGGGAGCGCCGGCCGGCGCTGCCACGGGGCCGCAGCTTGCCGATCGCGTGTCGAAGCGCTGCAAGCGCCTGAGCGAGCTGTACGGTCTGTCCAGCCGCGAGGCCGAGGTCATGGAGTTGCTCGTGCGCGGCTACTCGGGCCCGGCCATCGCCGAGATGCTGTTCATTTCCGAGAACACCATGCGGACCCACTCGAAGCGCATCTACGCCAAGCTCGACATCCACAAGAAGCAGGAGCTGCTGGTCCTGATCGACCAGATGTAGGGGAAGCGCGACGTCCGAGCTGGGAGGATGCTTGCTTCGTGGGCGCAAATGGCTTCCCATGGCAATTTTGGTGGCGGTTGGCGCGTCGCTTCGGCTTCGTTGCGAAACGCGACCAGGCCTTTTGCCGACGGCGCGTCGGGCGAGCGCGCTTTAAGCGTCCGATTATTGTCATGGGTGCCGTTTTGCGCCCAGCATTTCCGGTCGCGTGGTGCCAAGCAGCTGAGATCGTAGTCTGATCTGCTTGAGTTCCCAATCGTGCGCTCGGGAGCGACATCTCGTTCCCAGCCGTTTCGCCATCGCATGGGCGACCTTGTCCATTTCCGACCTCGTGTGCAGTTGGTCGCTTGAAACGGTGATGACGAGGATGCCCGCGTACGCCAACGCGGTTCTGCGAGCCGAGTCCTTCTCCTGCTCGGCCTCCCCTGCATGGTGCAGCCGGCTGTCGTACTCGACATCGAGTTTCGCGTCGGGCCAGAACAGGTCGCAGCGGCATATTCGGCCCACGTCCCGTCCGCGCGCGTTCTCCGAGATGCGCACAGGGTGGTTCAGCGTTGCCGGGGGAAACCCGTAGCCGCCGAGGCGTCCCGGAAAGCTGCTGAGCATGGAAAGCTGCGATTCTTTGGGCGATTCCGAATTCTGGAGTATGTGCGGAACGGCTTTTCTCGCCGCGCCGACGCCGTTGACATCTTGCGTGCGGGAGAGGAGCGACTGCAGCTTCGGCACGGAGGTCAGGGGGAGCTGGTCGGGTGCCATGTTGCCGTCTGGCAGGGCAGGCAGCCGGTATCGTCCGCAGAACTCGTAGCCCGTTTCGACGAGGTTCGCTAAAGCGGCCGTGCGGGCTTCGAGCAGCAGGCACAGTTCGGGCGAGGCGACGAACACCCCGTCGCCCACGTTGACGAAAGCCGATGAGGGAATCCTTCGGTCGAACACGCTGCAGGTTATGCGTGCAGTGCGCACGCGTGAAAGCGCGTTGGGGACGATAAAGTGCGCGGGGTTCGCGTGTTGCGCGAGCCCGATGCGCTCGAGCCGTTCCAAATCGCCTGCGCTCGGCTTGGCTACGTCAGGCGAATCCGAGCGAAAGCTCCGAGGCTCGCCGCGGCGAGCGAGCAGCGCGCGCGTTTGGGAATGCGAGCGCTTGGCGCGCCAGAACTCCATCGACGAGGTATGTCCGAGAACGATTTCCATGCGTCCAGCGTACCATGGCAAGCCGGGTAATGGAAGAGCAAAAATGATGTTTGATCAGGCGTTATACGTTAGATTCACGTGAGAAGCGCGCTAGATCGGCGCTAGATCCGCGTGGAATTTCCGTTAGATTCGCGCTAGGGCCGTGCGAGGTTTCCGCTAGATCGGCGCGCCGCTCGCCCAGGCGCCTGCATGCCGTCATGCGGGCGATTCGATTGGAGCGCCCCGGTGTTCGTGGGCGCAAAAGGCCACCCATGGCAATTCTGATGGCGATTTTACCGAAGGACGGGCATGCGGGTTGTTCACCACCTGGGGTTTTGCTAGCTGTAGGCGTTGAAGCGTCGAAGAATCGCGCTGGAAATTGTCATGGGTGCCGTTTTGCGCCCACAACGGCGAAGTATGGTCGGCGGGGGTCGCGGAGATGTGCGTTCGCAGCGGGATCGCGGGATCCTGGGGTTGGGATGCGGGATCGCGGGATCCCGCCCGCGCCGCCCGCTCCTTTGCCGGTGACTTCGCCGTGCGATTGTGGGACAATGGGACGTGAACTATTCGAATTCGCGCATGTGAGGTATGAGAGCCATGTCTGCCCAGTTCAAGATCAAAGCGGCCGACCCCGCGTCCGTCGTGCGCCTGGAGCGCGAACTCGGTCTGCCCCGCTTCATCGCAGCGACGCTGGTCGCCCGCGGCATCGACAACCCCGCTGCGGTTCACCGTTTCCTCGCGCCGTCGCTCGAGCGCGACTGGCTGGACCCCTACATCATCCCCGGCCTGTCCGACGTGGCCGATGCCCTGGAAGCCGCCGTCAAGCGCGGCGACCACATCCTCGTGTTCGGCGACTTCGATCTCGACGGCATCTCGGCCACCACCGTGCTCACCCGCGGTTTGCGCGCCCGCGGCGCGCAGGCCACGCCGTTCATCCCGCTGCGCTTCGAAGAGGGCTACGCGCTGTCGCAGGCCGCCATCACGCGCGCGTGCTCGTTCGGCCCCGACTTCATCGTCACGGTGGACTGCGGCATCGCCTGCAAGGCGGAGGCCGCGGCCGTGGTGGAGGCGGGTCTGGGCCTGGCTATCACCGACCACCACGAGCCGGTGGACCTTGTGCCTGAAGGCGTGCCCGTGGCCGATCCGAAGTGCGACGCGAACTGCCCCAGCTCCATCCTGGCGGGCGTGGGCGTGGCCCTGAAGCTGGTGCAGGTGCTGGGCGGCCGTCTGGGCCAGCCGCACCTATGGCGCGACTTCACCGACTTCGCCACGCTGGGCACGGTGGCCGACCTCATGCCCATGCGCGACGAGAACCGCGCCCTCGTGTCCGACGGCATCGCGCGCATGAACGCCGCGCCGCGCCCGTGCATCGCCGCGCTGCTGGCCACCAGCGGCGCGGCCGACAAGCCCGTCAGCGCCACGAACCTCAGCTTCTCCGTCATCCCGCGCCTCAACGCCGCCGGCCGCATGGGCGACGCGCAGCTGGCGCTCGACCTGCTGATGACCGACGACTTCGAGGAGGCGAACCGCCTGGCCACGAAGCTGGAATCGGTGAACGATCAGCGCCGCGCCATCGAAGCCGAGCTGTCCGAGATCGCGAAGGCGCAGGCCGCCGAGATCTACCACGGCCAGCGCGCGCTGGTGGTGTCGGGCGAGAGCTGGCACGAGGGCGTGAAGGGCATCGTGGCAAGCCGCCTGGTGAACACGTACGGCGTGCCCAGCCTGCTGTTCACCATCGACGGCGACGAAGCGCGCGGCAGCGGCCGCAGCGTGGGCCAGGTCAGCCTGTTCTCGGCTGTGGAAAGCGCATCCGACCTGCTCACGCGCTTCGGCGGGCACGATGCGGCCGTGGGCGTCACGCTGCCGGCCGACAAGCTGCCGGAGTTCGAGCGGCGCCTGTGCGCCTACATGGACGCGCTGCCCGAGGGCGCGTTCCATCCGCTCGTGGAAATCGACTCGTGCGTCAGCCTCGATGAGCTGACGCTGGACAACGTGGCGCAACTGGACAAGCTGGCGCCGTTCGGCCAGGAGCATCCCGTGCCCGTGTACCTGGCGCGCGACGTGATGCTGGCGAACTGCCGCGCGGTGGGCGCCGAGAAGAACCACTTCTCGTGCTCGCTGTCCGACGGGCGCGCCACGGTGTCGGGCATCATGTTCCACTGCTCGGACATCGAATCGCTCATGCGCACCGACAGCGTGGTGAACGCCGCGTTCGAGGTGCAGATCGACGAATGGCGCGGCCGCAAGTCGGTGAAGGCCATGCTGCAGTCGCTGGCTCCCGCGCGCACCTGCGGCGCCCTGGAGGCCTGCCTCAACCCCGAGAACCTCAGCTTCGTGGCCGACCTGTACGCCACGAGCGACGCCGAGCTGTGCGCGAACGCGCCGCATCGCCCCGAGGACGTGGAGGCCTACGAGGCGGCCCGCGCGGCGAACCGCGCCTGCTGGGAGCGCAAGGCCGCGGAAGACCCCGCGGCGCTCGAGCAGGCCGTCGTGCGCGCCATCATCGGCGACAAGCCGCTGCACGACGCGCAGCGCGAGATCCTCGCGCATCTGCGCGCCGGGCGCTCCACGCTGGGCATCATGGCCACGGGGCGCGGCAAATCGCTGACCTTCCAGGTGCACGCCGCCACGCGCGCGCTGGCGAACCACGAGGCCAGCCTGTTCGTGTACCCGCTGCGCGCGCTGATCGCCGATCAGGCGTTCCACCTGCGCGAGGCGCTGGACGCGTTCGGTATCGGCGTGATCACGCTGACGGGCGAGAGCACGCCCGACGAGCGCCGCCAGGGCTTCGCGGGCCTGGCCGACGGCACCTACGACATCGTGCTGACCACGCCCGAGTTCCTTGCGTGGCACGCTGACGAGTTCGCGGCCGCGGGCCGCGTGCGCTTCGTCGTGGTGGACGAGGCGCACCATATCGGCCTGGCGAAGGCGGGCCAGCGCGTGGCCTACGCCACCATCGGCGCCGCCATTGCGAAGCTGGCTGGGCCCGGCGGCGAGGCTCCCGCGGTGCTGGCGCTTACGGCCACGGCCGACGACGAGGTGGCGGCCGCCATCAAGCGCGAGCTGCCGGTGGACGCCTGCGTGTACGACCCGGCTTCGCGTCCCAACCTCGAGGTGGACGACCAGCGCAACCTCAAGAACCGCGACGACTACCTGGCGAATCTCATCGCGTCGGGCGGCAAGACGGTCATCTACGTGAACTCGCGCGAGCAGTCGGTTGCCGTGGCGCGCGCTCTGCGCAAGCGGGTGCCCCAGCTGGCGCCGCTCATCGGCTTCTACAACGCGGGCCTCGCACGCGCCGAGCGCAAGCGCATCGAAGAGCTGTTCCGCACCGACGCGCTGTCGGTGCTGGTGGCCACGTCCGCTTTCGGCGAGGGCGTGGACATCCCCAACATCCGCCACGTGGTGCTGTACCACCTGCCGTTCAACGAGATCGAGTTCAACCAGATGAGCGGCCGGGCGGGCCGCGACGGCAAGCCCGCGGGCATCCACCTACTGTTCAACCGCGGCGACTGCTCGCTCAACGAGCGCATCCTGCGCGACATGACGCCCGACCACGACTGCCTGGCCCAGGTGTACCGCCGCCTGCGCAGTCTGCAGCGAGAGATGGGCGAGTGCTTCTTCACCATGGGCAACGCCGATCTGGCCGCGGCGGCCAGCACCGATGCATTCCCTATCAGCCCCGCCTCGGCAGCGTGCGGCGTGGCGGTGTTTCGCGAGCTCGGGCTTATCGAGACGCACACCGCGTTCGGCGCCGACGGCATGGCGCGCTCCATCCACGTGGTGGAGACGCAGGACAAGGTGGAGTTGACGGACAGCGTACGCTACCGTGAAGGTTTGGGGGAGCGCGAGGTGTTCCACGCGTTCCGGGACTGGGCGATGAAGAGCGATTCTGCTACCCTCCATATACGCGTGTCGCGGCCCATTTTGCCGGGTGACGCGGCAGGCGACGCGCGCGAGCGCTAGGGCATAGGGAGGACGACCAAAATGGGCAAGAGCAACCATGAGGAGCTGCTGGGCGGCGCGCCCGAGGCGACGTCGAACAAGCAGACCGTGGAGGACAACCTGCTGGGCCGGCCGCACGTGGCCGAGAAATCGTTCGCGCCCGAAGCCAAGAAGGACGCCCTCGCGCCGAAGACTCCCGAGGAGCGATTCGCCGAGCTGCAGCGCCTGACCTCGGTGTACCTGTCCGAGGACGACGAGGCCATGCTGGCGAAGGCCTTCCGATTCGCAAGCGAGGCGCACGAGGGCCAGTGCCGCAAAAGCGGCGAGCCGTTCGTGGCACATCCCGTGGAGGTGGCCATCATCCTGGCCGACTTGCGCATGGACGTGGAAACGCTGTGTGCAGCGCTGCTGCACGACACCGTGGAGGACACCAGCGTGACGCGCGACCAGGTGGAAGCGGAGTTCAATCCCCAGGTGGCACAGCTGGTGGAGGGCGTGACGAAGATCACGCGCATCGAGGTGGAAAGCCTCACCGACGAGCAGGCCGCCACCATCCGCAAGATGTTCGTAGCCATGAGCAAGGACATCCGCGTCATCGTCATCAAGCTGGCCGACCGCCTGCACAACATGCGCACGCTGGGCGCGCTGCGTGAAGACCGCCGCATCTTCAAGGCGCGCGAGACGCTGGAGATTTACGCGCCCATCGCGCACCGTCTCGGCATCAACAACATCAAGTGGGAGCTCGAGGACCTGTCGTTCTACTATCTGGAACCGAACAAGTTCAAGCAGATCAGCCGCATGGTGACTGAAAGCCGCTCTGAGCGCGAGGGCTATCTCGACCAGATCATCTCCATCTTGCACGACGAGATGGAAAAGGTGAACATCCAGGCGCAGATCATGGGCCGCCCGAAGCACCTCTACTCCATCTACCAGAAGATGACGAAGAAGGGCAAGGGCTTTTCGGAGATATACGACCTCATCGCCGTGCGCGTTATCGTGAAGTCGGTGAAGGACTGCTACTCGGCTCTGGGCGCGGTGCACACGCTGTGGCATCCGATGCCCGGCCGTTTCAAAGATTACATCGCCATGCCGAAGTTCAACATGTACCAGAGCCTGCACACCACGGTCATCGGGCCGGCGGGCCGTCCGCTGGAGGTCCAGATCCGCACCGAAGACATGCACCGGCAAAGCGAGTACGGCGTGGCGGCGCACTGGCGCTACAAGGAGAAGGGCGGCAAGAGCGGCGACGCGCTGGACCAGCAGCTGGCGTGGCTGCGCCAGATGGTGGACTGGCAGGACGAGTCGCAGGATTCGCGCGAGTTCCTGAAGGACCTGAAAGTGGATCTCGCGCCCACCGAGGTGTTCGTGTTCACGCCGAAAGGCGAGGTCATGAGCCTGCGCGCTGGTTCGACGCCGGTCGATTTCGCCTACGCCATCCACACCGAGGTGGGCAACCACTGCGTGGGCGCGAAGGTGAACGGCGCCATCGTGCCGCTGACCTACGAGCTGCAGCTGGGCGACCGCGTGGACATCCTCACGCAGAAAAGCGCCAGCCCTTCGCGCGACTGGCTGGGCATCGTGAAAACGCCCAGCGCGCGCAGCAAGATCCGCTCGTACTTCAGCAAGGTCAGCCGCAGCGACGATTTGCAATTCGGCCGCGACAAGCTGACCCGCGAGATGCGCAAGCACGGTCTGGGCATATCCAGCGCCCAGTCGATGCGCGCCCTCAAGTCGGTGGCCGACCACATGGGCTACAAGGACGCCGACGACATGCTCGTGCACATCGGCACCGGCAAGGAAAGCGCCCAGCACGTGGCGAACCGTCTGCTGAAGATCCTCGTGGACAAGGGCCACGAGGCCGAGACCGCCATGGACTACGTGGCAGGCGACATGTCCACCGGCAAGATGCCGCCGATGCTGACCAGCGTGAAGGCGCCGAAGAAGCACGAGGCGCACACGTCGAACGGCGTGGTGGTGAAGGGCGTGGACGACGTGCTGGTGCGCCTGTCGCGGTGCTGCAACCCGGTGCCGGGCGACGAGATTCTCGGCTTCGTGACGCGCGGCCGCGGCGTGTCGGTGCACCGCGCCGACTGCCCGAACGCTCAGGATCTCAAGCAAACCCCCGAGCGTATCATCGAGGTGGCCTGGGAGAACGATCTGCCGAAGAACACGTCGTTCAAGGTGGAGGTGTTCTTGGACGCGCTCGACCGCATGAACCTGCTGCGCGACGTGGCCATCATCCTGTCGGAGCAAGGGGCGAACGTGCTGTCCAGCTCCACCACGTCGCATCGCGACGGCATGGTGGAGATGCGGTTTTTGTTCCAGGTGTCCGATATCAACCATATCGATATCGTACTGAGCAAACTGCGCGGCATCGAAGGAGTGTTCGACGCGCGCCGCATGGTTCCCAAGGCCGGCGGCGGCAAGAAAAAGACTAGGAGCGACGCATGACCAATAAGGTGAAGGGCACGTGCGTGCCCGTCGAGTACCTCGTGCTCGGCATGCTGGAGAACAACGTGTACATCATTTCCGACGGCAAGGCCACCATCGTGGTGGATCCCACGTGCAAGCCCGACGAGATCATCAAGGCGGCGGGGGGCTCGGTCGACGCCATCATCCTCACGCATCGCCATTCGGACCACGTGGGCGCTGCGAAGGAGCTGCGCGACAAGACCGGCGCCACGGTCATCGCCTCGGCCATCGACGCGCCCATCATTTCGGGCGAGAAGAAGCTGCCGCGCGACGACATGCGCTTCACGCCGTGCCCGGTGGATCATGTAGTGAACGACGGCGACATTCTCAAGATCGGCGACATGCCGTGGAAGGTGATCCTGACGCCGGGTCACACCGAGGGCGGTATCTGCCTGTTCATCGACCCGCGCTTCGGCACGAACCCTGAAGGCGCGCCGGTGCTGATTTCGGGCGACACGCTGTTCTGCGGCTCCATTGGCCGTACGGATTTCCAGGGAGGCGACATGAACGCTATGCGCCGCTCGCTGAAGCGCCTGGCCGTGCTGCCCGACGAGACGGTGGTCCTGCCCGGCCACAACAGCACCACCAAGATCGGCAACGAACGCAAAAGGGTGTTCGCTTACTACGCGTAGGGGGTCGCGGCTTACGCTCAGGAGACGGATTGCGCGCTCCGTGCCCTCAGGATGACCGAGTCTTCCTCCTCATGACCAGCGAAATCGCCAGGCAGGCGAGGGCGAAGGCGCCGAAGGCGGCAAATCCGGGGACGCTCGTGCTGAACAGCAGCGTCGATGCCGACAGCACGAGCGGCGGAAAGAAGCCGCCCAGGCCGCCCATCATGGCCACGATGCCGTTGGCAATCCCGGCTTGCTTCGTGAAGTACGCAGGCACCAACTTGAACACCACGCCGTTGCCGATGCCGCATGCGATGCTGACCAGATAGATGCCCGCCAGGTACACGGGCAGCCCCGGTGCCGTGGCCAGCACCGCGGCGCCTGCGGCGAGGCCTGCGAACACGAGGGCCAGCAGCCGATAACAGTCGAACCGGTCGCCCAGCCAGCCGCCCAGCACGCGGATGGCGGCCGCCGCCACGATAAACACCGAGGTGGCCACGCCTGCCGACACGCCGTCCATCCCGTAGTGCGACGTGAGAAAGTTCGGCAGGTACACGGTCAAGGCTACGAAAGCGCCGAATGTCACGAAGTAGAACAGCGACAGGAACCACAGGCGCGCGTCGCTCCAGACGGCGCGCAGCTGCTCCATGACCGGCGTCTTCACACGCGGTTCGTCGCGATCGCCCAGCACGAAGTTCAGCACGATGAACGCCGCCAGCAGCACGAGGTACAGCTTGACGGCCATGCGCCAACCGAAGGCAACCGCGGCCACGGGCGCCAACCAGGTGGTCAGCGCCGTTCCCATATTGCCGAAGCCGTATACCCCGTTCACGAAGCCGTGGCGCTCCTTCGGGTAGTACTTCGGCAGCGAGGTGACGCCCACCGAGAACACTGCGCCGGCGATGCCCAGAAACGTCCCGCCTATGAGCAATCCCTGATACGTGGTGGCCTCGCTCAAAAACCATACGGGCACCACGAGCACGATGAAGCTGGCCAGGAACACGGCACGAGCGCCGAACAGGTTCGCACAGTAGCCGAAGGGTACGCGCAGCACCGATCCCAACACCACGGGAATGGCGGTGACGAGGGCTATCTGGTCGGGAGGGATATAGACGTCCTGCTTGATGTACGGAAGCAGCGACGACAGGATGACCCACACCATGAATCCGGCGATCAGATCCGCGGTCTGCAAGGGCAGCTGGAAGCGCCTTCTCATTTCGATTTCCTCCCCCCAGGCGTCGTCGAGCCGTGCTTGCGACGCGGCGACGCGGAAACCTCTTCTTGCGTAACGGTTACTTTATCACGTATCGATAGAGCGGGGGTTAACTCCTACCGATTGCAGGGGTTTTACCCGTAGGCGGTGCCGGGGCGTGACTTTACCTGTATTTTGCCGTTTCGCCCGTAATCCAACGTGAAAAGAGAAAAGAGCCCCTTTCGCTTTGTTAGATTTACGTTAAACTGGGGAATGCTGAACCTTTTTGCTGTTGTTGTCGAGAGGGATTTCGTGACCATAGAGTGGGCTTCGTTCATCGCTGGGCTCGCGTCCAACCCGATCCTCGTGGTTGTGACCCTGCTCAACATCGGCGTCATCGTCGTGAATGGGGCGACGGACGCTCCGAACGCGATCGCAACCGTCGTATCGACAAGGGCTATGAAGCCGAAGCCCGCCATCGTCATGGCGGCTGTCTGCAACTTCCTGGGGCTGCTGGTGGTTTCTCTGTTTACCGCCGCCGTCGCACACACCATATTCAATATGGTCGATTTCGGAGGCGACTCCCAGCAGTCGCTCATCGCTCTCATGGCCGCCATGGTGGCCATCATCGTGTGGGGCACCGTGGCCTGGTATTTCGGCATTCCCACCAGCCAAAGCCATTCGCTGATCGCCGGCCTCACGGGCGCGGCCATCGCGCTGCAGGGCAGCTTCGACGCCATCAACGGCGCGGAGTGGATCAAGGTGGTGTACGGCATTCTTTTGTCCACGCTGCTGGGCTTCTTTCTGGGTTGGCTGAACTCCAAGGCGCTTGGACGCGTCTGCCGCAACATGGATCGCAAGAAGACTTCGCGCTTCTTCCGTTGGGCTCAGGTGGCCTCGGGCGCGGGCGTGGCGTTCATGCACGGCGCGCAGGACGGCCAGAAATTCATGAGCATCTTCGTGCTGGCCATCACGTTGGCCACGGGCGTGGGGCAGGCCGATCAAATGATCCTGCCCATCTGGCTCATGTTCTTCTGCGCGCTCAACATGGGGTTGGGCACCGCCGTCGGCGGCGAGCGCATCATAAAAAGCGTCGGCCTGGATATGGTGAAGCTCGAGCCGTTCCAAGGATTCGCCGCCAGCGTGGCAACGTTTTTCTGCCTTATGCTCTCCACCTTCGCCGGCTTGCCGGTTTCCACGACGCACACGAATACGACCGCCATCATGGGCGTGGGCGCAGCGAAGCGGAAAAGCGCGGTGAAGTGGGGAATTGCAATCGATATGGTGAAAACGTGGGTGCTGACGTTTCCGGGGTGCGGTCTGCTCGGATTCGCGTTCGCCCACCTGTTCTTAATGTTCTCGTAAAGGAGGACCCTGTGGGCAAGAGGGACAAGTTCGATTATTTCGATGCGTTCGAGAAACAGACGGAAGTTGCCGTTCAGGAAGCCGAGCTGCTGATCGAGGCCATCGAAAGCTTCACCGAGGCGGAGCATCTCAAAGAGGTCATGGAGCGCGCGCACGAGCTGGAGCACAAGGGCGACGAGATCAACCACGCCATCTTCAAGACGGTTGCTACCGATTTCATCACGCCTATCGAGCGCGAGGACATCATCAACATGTCCCAGTACCTCGACAACATCATCGACTACATCGAAGACGTCATGCAACGCTTCTACATGTACGACGTGCATTTCATCCATCATGATGCGCTGGAGTTCGCGCACCTCATCAAGAAGAGCTGCGTGGCGCTGGACAAGGCCATGGAGGATTTCCGCAATTTCAAGAAGTCCAAGATGTTCAAGCAGCTCATCATCGACGTGAACGATTACGAGGAAGAGGCCGATCAGCTGTACATGACGGTCATTCGCAAACTGCATACGCACGACCGCGAGAACCCCATGCGCGTGCTGGTGTGGTCGCAGATATTCGACCGCATGGAGAAGTGCTGCGACTCGTGCGAGCACGCCGCCGACACGATGAACTCCATCCTGCTGAAGAACGTGTAACCGAAGGAAAGCGTGTCGAAGGGACGGGGGGTTTGACACGCTTTTTCCCGTTTTGCGAGGCGCGGTGTCGCGAGCGTGTCAGATCCCCCGTCCTTTCGACACGCGCTGGACACGGTGGCTTGGTTTTAGCTTCTTGGCTCGAAGGGGTCGCGAGGTTTCTCTTCCTCGCCGCCCATGATGCGGTGGAGCTCCTCGCGGTCCACGATGATGCGGTCGCTGGGGTCGCTGGCTGCGGCGGTGCCGGCCGACGATCTGGCCGCTTGCGAGTCGGATGCGGCAAGCTTGTCGTCCTTGCTGCGCTCGGCCACGTACTCGCCGTTCATGCGCGCCCAGAACGCACGCAGCTTCTCGTAACCGTGCCGCTCCTTGTCGCGCTCCACCTTGCCCTTGGGCGGCCGCACGCGATTCGCCACCGAGCGTACCGGCTTCGATACCGCGCGGGTCACCACGTCGGAGTAGTCGCGCGGCGGCTTCGTGCGCCAGCCGAAGAACAGCGACGCGTAGCGCAGCCCCAGCACCAGCACCACGCAGGACAGCGCGGCGTAGTTGTCCAGGATGTGGTTCTGGCTCATCAACGCGTACACGATGCAGCCCACCAGCGCGGCGCTGCCGTACAGTGCGCCGGCCTGGAACGCCTCGGGCTCGCGGTTCATGCAGATGTCGCGCAGGATGCCGCCGCCCACGGCGGTGATGGTGCCCAGGATGATGGACGGGATGATGTCGAGCCCCGCCGACAGGCTCTTGCTCACGCTGATCACGGCCCACAGCGCTACCGACAGGTTGTCCAGCAAGTCGACGATGGGGTCGAGATAGGTGGCCAGCTTACCGAAGTAGAACACCACCACGCCCGCGATGGCGCAGGCGATGATCAGCGTAGGCTTCTGGAACGCGTAGATACCGTAGTTCTGCAGCAGGATGTCGCGCATGATGCCGCCGGCCAAACCGGTGATAATGGCGATGCACGCCACGCCGAATATATCGTAGCGTGCGCGCACTGCGCTCATGGCGCCGGACAAACCGCCGGTCAGCGCAGCGGCAAGCTCCAGCCAGAAGGGGATGGTGAGGGCGACGTCCAGCATGGGGCGCTTACGCTTCGTCGGCGGGCTGCGGCTGCGCGTCGGCAGCGCCGTCCTCGACCGACACCACGAGCGCCACAACGGGTTCGCCCGAGAAGTCTCGCTCGTTGGTGATGGCGCGCGCTGCTGCGAGATCGAATCCGTCCTCGTCGAATGCGAACAGGTTGTCTTGCGCTTTTCCCAGCGCCTCGCCGAAGAGATCCCAGAAGCTTGCGGTGCTCATGTCTCCCGTGAACGGGTTCTCCCACGTCTCGCGGGCACGGTTGTCGAACTGGCTTTCGGTAAGCGCGACGGGGCGGTGGCTCATCGACTTGTAGAACGAGAAGGGGCGCAGCAGTTCTTCGACGCGCCCGAAGAGGGCGCGCTTGCGGCCGGAGGGCGAGTAGAACACGCGCTGCGCCACGCGGAAGTCCTTGACGGCCGTCTCGAACAGGTCGGCGGGGACGATCTCGCCGTACACGGTGAGGGCGACGTAGGCGTACATCTTCGAGATGACGTGCAGCGTGAAGTTGCTGGCGTTGAGGATTTCGGCGGAGGGGTTGAACGTGGCGATGGTCTCGCCGCGCTTCTCAAACAGAACGAGTTCGTCCAGTTCGCTCTCGATCGTGCCGTGCACTTCGCTTCCGTCGGCGCGCGTCAGGCCTGGAACGCCGGCGTCGCACAACCGGTACTCGTGGAAGTACACGAACGGGTGCATCGTGGAGTCCAGCGTGTAGTGGCAGAGGAAACCCAACGCATAGGCGCGACCCACTTCGCGCTCGGCGCTGTTGAGGATGCCGAGTGAGTTTTTGAGCGCGGTTAGAAGCTCGCTGGGCTTTTTGTTGTGCATAGTCGAGCCCAGTCGGTTGTGCGCGCGCAACTGCGGACTGAGTACCAGGTAAAACAGAGGGTCGGGGCCTTGGTTGCCCAACAGGAAGGCGTCGGCTTCGTCGCGCGAGCCGCCTATGAAGGTGTACAGGCGGTCGTAGACGTCGCGCCCGAAGAAGTCGTGGGTGATGAGTGCGGGCATGGGGATGACGCTCCGTTCTGACTTGAATTTTACCGGTGACGCTACGCGCTATCATATACAATGAGCGGGGACTTGTTAACCTTCGGTTTCGCACTTGTGAAGAAGGAATCCCAAGTTGACGCAAACGAGACGAGAGGCAAGGCCATGGCAGGCAAGCTGACCAAGCAGGAGAAAAGCTGGATCCTCTACGATGTGGGCAATTCGGCCTTCGTGCTGCTTGCGACGGCGCTGATCCCCGTGTATTTCAAGACGCTAGCCGAACCGGGTTCGTCGGTTGTGGTGGCGTGGGGCTATGCCGAGACGGTGGCGTCGCTTCTGCTGGCGCTGCTCATGCCGGTTCTGGGCAGCCTGGCCGACCTCAAGGGCAACAAGAAGAAGTTCTTCATCGGAACCGTGGGCACGGGCGCCATCGCCTTGGCGGCGCTGGGCATCCCGTCGGCTGCGCTGGCTTTCCTCGTGATCTACGTCGTCGCGTCCATCATGCTGAACGGCTCGATGGTGTTCTACGATGCGTTCCTCGTGGATGCCACCACCGATGAGCGTTACGACGAGGTGTCGTCGCAGGGTTACGCCTGGGGCTATATCGGCTCGTGCGTGCCGTTCATCCTGTGCCTGATCGTGGTGCTGGCAGGGCCCAGCGTGGGTATCCCCATGGACATCGGGATGAAGATCGCGTTTCTGATCACGGCCGTTTGGTGGGTGGCGTTCAGCGTGCCCCTTATCCGCGATGTGCATCAGACGCACTACAAGGAACGTGCTCCTCGCTTGATCCGCGACACGTTCGCCGGCCTCTTCCGCACGCTGAAACGTATTTGGAAGGATCGTCGCCTGCGCTACTTCATGCTAGCGTTCTTCTGCTACAT
Source organism: Eggerthella sp. BIOML-A4 (assembly GCF_009875575.1). Lineage (NCBI taxonomy): Bacteria > Bacillati > Actinomycetota > Coriobacteriia > Eggerthellales > Eggerthellaceae > Eggerthella > Eggerthella sp. BIOML-A4. The sequence goes on from NZ_WWRX01000001.1 coordinate 117,591, forward strand.
CGACGGCGTGCACACCATTATAAAGATGTCCACAAGCTACGGCACCGACCTCGGCATCGATGCGACGCAGCTGGTTTTGGCGCTGTTGGTGACGCAGTTCGTGGCGTTCCCGTCGGCCATCGCCTACGGGCGTCTGTCCACAAGATTCGGCACGAAGCGCATGCTGCTGGTAGCTATCGGCGCGTACTTCTGCATCACGCTGTTCGCGGCGTTCTTCCTGCGCGAGGCCGCGGAGTTCTGGATGCTGGCCATCTGCGTGGGGTTGTTCCAGGGCGGCATCCAAGCGCTGTCGCGCAGCGAGTTCGGCAAGCTCATTCCGAAGGAGCACGCCAACGAGTACTACGGCTTCTTCGACATCTTCGGCAAGTACGCTGCCGTCATGGGCACGTTCCTGGTCAGCTTCTTCACCCAGCTGTCGGGCAACTCGTCGTTGGGCGTGCTGTCCATCGCCGTGCTGTTCGTGCTGGGCTTCGTGCTGCTGTGGAGGATGCCTGAAAAGCAGGGGTAGAGCGCGCGGCGCGCGGGTTTTACGGCCTCCGCGGCGCGGGCGGCTGGTCTCCGGTTGGGGCTCAGCGGGTGCGGCTGATCGGATACATGGTGCGGCTGCTCTCCGAGAACAGACAGGCCACCAGCACGAATGCTCCTATGATGACGGTTGCGCCGACGGCTTTGCAGGCGATGCTCAACGGTTTGCTCATGGCGATCTCCTCGTATCGTGCGTTCACGGGTTCAACTATACCGTGAGCGCATGACGGACGCCTTGACCGCCGCTTACACTCAGCTTACGTCTTCGTAAGACGAGGGTTCCCGGCAAAGCGCAGGTGTGAGGTCGCGTGGGGAAGCGACGTTTCCGCCCTCTGTCGAAAGGATTCCCGTTCGGGTGCCTCTCGCTCGGGGCGGTTGCGGACTGTATGCGGAGCTGGGCGCAAAGCGGCACCCATGGCAAAGTTTGCCGTCACGAACTGGCGAATTCTCGAATCAGCGAAGTTGCGACCAGGCATTATGGTGGGTGACGCCCGTGTTTGCGGGTGCGAGCAGCTCGAAAACGCTTGCGAAATTGTCATGGGAAGCATTTTGCGGCCACGTCGGCAGGATGACCTAGCTCCTGAGGGTCGCCTCTTCGAGATCGAGGCCGGGGGAGCCTTCCGGTTCGCACGCGTAATTCTCGTCAAGCGCGGCCGGTCGTCCGTACGCGCTCCTCGCGATGCGGTATCATGCGTACCGTATCGCATCTTCTTGGAAGATCGCTTCTCATGCGCGATGGGACGGAGGGGCTGTTGGTTACCGTTGCGGACATTATCGCATTGCCGGCGTTCAAGAACGTGGAGCTCGCCGCTCCCTGCGAGGGAGCGGAGCGGCGCGAGGTGCGCAACGTGGGCATCCTCGACTGTCCTCCCGACTACAACGAATACAGTGTATACGTGGCGGGCGAACTCATCCTCACGAACCTCGGGTTCGCGTTCGGCAACCCTGGCATGGCCGAGAAGTCGCTGCTGACGATGCTGCGCCGCGACGTGGCCGCCATCGCCGTCAAAACCGTCTACGAGCCTCCCATCAGCGACGCCGTGCGCAAGGAAAGCACGGCGCGCGGGGTGCCGCTTTATCTGTACGACGGCGCTTACCACGAGACGGTGGCGTACCAATCGCTCGATCTGCTGCAGCGCGATCGCGACGAGCTGGACAAGGGCAAGGCCCTCGACGAGCTGCTGACCGCCCACGACGGCGACCGGGTGCGTACGAGGCTGAGCGCGCTCGTGGGCGTGACGGGCTCGAAGCTGCAGTGCTTCGCGTTCGCCCTGCGCGCGGGCGACCCGTGCTCATTCTACGCCATGCTCGACTCGGTGTCCTCTGGGCTGGGGACGGTGAGGGACGGGTGCGCGATCGTCGAGTCGGCCAGCGTGTGCCGCTACCGCGATCATATCCTGGCGTTCGTATCCTACGGCTCGGCCAGCGATGAGGAGCGGGCGGCCGCCGAGCGCCGCTGCATCGCCGTGACCTCGGTGGAAGGCAGCCTGCACTGCGGCGTGAGCGAGGCGGTGCACCTGTGCGATGGCGACCTGGCTATCCGCCAGGCGCTTGCCGCAGCCGCGAGTGCGCAGCGCCACGGCGAGCAGCTGGCGCGTTGGTCGGGCCTGCACCTGTCGGCATTCGCCAGCGCCGCGCGCTACGACCGCCTGTTCATGAGCGCGAGCGAGCTGTACCGCTCGATGCTGGCCGGCTATGACGACGAGCACGGTACCGAGCTCGTGCGTACGGCCGAGGCGCTGGTGAACTGGCACGGCGACGTGAAGGCTATCGCCGAGGAGCTTCACCAGCATCCGAACACCGTGCGTTACCGCATGCGCAAGATGAAGGCCGTGTTGGGCATTCCCCATGAGGACGACAAGGTGTTCATTAACCTGCTCAGCCTGGTGTTCCTGCCCGAGTTGGGGTGAGGCAAGGGAACGGGTTCACGCCTCATTCAAACGGCGAGGGCACCTTCTGCTTGCTGAGAAGGTTCGCCGCTGCGTACGCTACGAGCCCCGACGCCATGCCTGCGACGATGGGGACTGAGCTTGCTGTTCCCACGACGACGAAGCAGCCCGTCACCGCCACAGTGCTCGCGCCCAGCGCGTACAGCCCTGCCTTCGGGCTGAACCGCTTGAGCACGAAACTGGCCACCAGCGGCACGAACACGCAGCCCGACAGGTAGCCGTAGCAGATGTCGATGCCCACCAGCACGTCGTTGATCCACAGCGAGCACACCATCACCACCACGCCGATGAGCAGGGCGAACAGACGCGTGATGGTCACTTCCTTGAGATGCGTCGTCCTCCGGGCCGCCCCCTTGCGAACGAATCGCAGGTACAGGTCGTTGTATAGGATGGTGGACGATGCCAGGATGGTGCCGCTCGACACCGACATCGTGGCCGCCATCGCCGCCGCCAAGATCAGCCCGCGCACCCCGACCGGCAAGAACGTGGACACGCCCACCACGAACGCGTTCTGCGGGTTGTCCAGATGGGGCAGCAGCACGAACACGCTCATGCCGATGACGACGGTGGCCAACGCGTAGAAGACGCTGTACACGCCCGCGCAGACGGTGCCCGTTTTCGACACCTTCTCGTTCTTCGCGGTGAAGATGCGCTGCCAGATGTCCTGGCCGATGATGAGCCCTGGCACGTACAGCACGATGTAGGCGAAGCTCTTGTCGAAGCCCATGCTGCCCACCGACAGGTACGTCTCGGGCACCTTGCTGACGAGCGCGTCCCAGCCGCCCGCCGCCGAGATGCAAAAGATGGGGGCCAGGATGAGGATGCCCACCGTTTTCACCACGAACTGCACGATGTCGGTCATGGTGACCGACCACATGCCTCCCACGAACGTGTACAGGATGACGATGCCGCCTCCTACCAGCATGGACAGCGTGGCGTCGATGCCCGTCACGCCGTTGATGATGGTGCCGATGGAGATGACCTGCACCACGCTCAGCGTGAGCGTGTAGATGAGCGTGAGCGCCGAGCTGAACACGCGGGCGATGGGGCCGTAGCTGCTCTCCACCACCTCGTTCACGCTGAGAGCGCGCAGCTTCGAAAGCTTGCTGGTAACCAGGAAGCCGGCCGCGACGAGCCCCAGTCCGATGCTCAGGTTGAGCCAGATGCCGCCGAGCCCGAACTCGTAGCCCAGCTGGGCGCTGCCGATAGTGGAGCCGCCGCCCAGCGTGAGCGCGGCCATGCAGCCGAAGAACAGGGGAAACGACAGCCGCCTGCCGGCCACGAGGTAATCTTCCTTCGTTTTCGCGAACCGCGCCGCGATGAAGCCGATGGCCACGATGACGATGAAGTACAACGCGATGATGACGTAGTCGATAGGCGATAGAACCATCTGCGACCCCCGCTCCGTTGGAAGAACCCGCTTGCGCGCTTTCATCCTAGATTCCCGTTGCCCTGTGTCCCTTGTTCGGTCGGACAAAGCGCGCGGCTCGGGTTTTGTCCGACTGTCCAGAGGGGCTCCCTCTCGCCGCTGCGTATGATGCTTCTCGTAACCTGGCCTGCCAGGAGGGGTCGCACCATCGGGCGCGGCGTCCGTCGGGGATTAGGGCGCAAGAGCATCCATCGAAAGGAGCTTCACATGACCGAGTCGGTATTCCGGGGACGCAGCCTCCTCTCCACGAGGGACTACACGAAAGACGAGCTGATGTACCTCATCGGGTTCGCCGAACATCTCAAAGACCTGAAGAAGCGGGGCGTCGAGCATCGCTACCTCGCAGGCAAGAACATCGCGCTCTTGTTCGAGAAGACGTCCACCCGCACCCGCGCCGCGTTCACCACCGCGTGCATCGACCTGGGCGCGCACCCCGAGTATCTGGGCAAGAACGACATCCAGCTGGGCAAGAAGGAGACGGTGCGCGACACCGCGCTGGTGCTGGGCAGCATGTTCGACGGCATCGAGTTCCGCGGCTTCAAGCAGGAGCACGTCGAGGATCTGGCGAAGTACAGCGGCGTGCCGGTGTGGAACGGCCTCACCGACAAGGAGCATCCCACCCAGATGCTGGCCGACTTCATGACCATGAAGGAGAACTTCGGCACGCTGGAGGGCCTCACGCTGGCCTACTGCGGCCAGGGACGCAACAACGTGCAGAACTCCCTCATGATCACCAGCGCCATCCTGGGCGTGAACTACGTGAACGCCACGCCGGCCGAACTCGAGCCCGACCCGGCCATCGTCGAGGTGGCGCGGGCCTTCGCCGCCGAGAGCGGCGCTACCATCACGGTGACGAACGACCCGGTGGAGGCGGTGGAGAATGCCGACGCCATCTACACGAACGTGTGGGCGGCCATGGGCGAGGAGTCTCAGTTCGCTGAGCGCGTGAAGCTCATGTCGCCCTACCAGGTGAACGCTGAGCTGCTGTCCCATGTGAAGAACCCGGACTACATCTTCCTGCACTGCCTGCCGGCCTTCCATAATGCGGAGACCGAGTACGCCGCCGATATGGCCGAGCGCTTCGGCGTGAAGGAGATGGAAGTTACCGACGAGGTGTTCTACTCCGACCACGGCCGCCAGTTCCAGCAGGCTGAGAACCGCATGCACACCATCAAGGCCATCATGGCGGCCACCCTGGGCGATCTGTACATCCCCTGCGTCTAAACACGCTTCCCGGTACGCCGTGCGGCTCTGCGCAGGGTCGCACGGCAGGCTCGGTCTGCGAGGATGCCGCTTCTGCGGCACCCTTGGGCAGCTGCGCCCCGCTGTGCCGGAAGCGTCGAGGAGAGGAGCATCCATGCCAGACAACGAGCCCGAGAAGGGCAAGAAGAAATTCAAGATGCCGAACACCTACGTCATCCTGTTCGGGGTCATCTGCTTCATCGCCGTGCTCAGCTGGTTCGTGCCGGGCGGCGCGTACGAGCTGAACGCCAACGGCGACGCTATTTCGGGGACGTACCACATCGTGGAGTCCAACCCGCAAGGGTTGTGGGACGTGTTCATGGCGCCCATCACGGGCATGCTGGGTTCGGGCGCCATCAGCGGCGCCATCGCCATCTCGCTGACCATCTTGCTGTTCGGCAGCTTCCTCGAGATGATGGAGGAAACCGGTGCGGTGAAGACGGCGCTCAAGCGCATCACCATGAAGAACCAGAACAACATGCACCTGCTTATCGCCATCCTTGTATGCCTCATGTCGTTCCTCGGCACCTTGGAGGGCGCCTACGAGGAAGGAATCGTGTACTTCCTCATGTTCGTGCCGGTGATCCTGGCGCTGGGGCTGGACACCGTGGTGGCCATCATGATCGTGGTGCTGGGCACGCAGGCCGGCTGCCTGGCCTCGACGGTGAACCCGTTCGCCACGGGCATCGCGTCGGGCATCGCAGGCATCTCGGCCGGCGACGGCATGGGCATGCGTGTGCTGATGCTGGTGGTGTTCACGGGACTCGTCATCTTCATCATCAACCGCTACGCCGACAAGGTGAAGGCTCATCCCGAGAAGTCGGTCCAGTTCTTCCGTCGCAAGCTCGATCTTATCGAGTTCCCGGTCTCGGCTGACGAGAACCTGGAGCTGTCCGGCCGTCAGAAGGGCGTGCTGGCCATCTTCGTCCTCACGTTCGCCATCATGGTGGTGGGGTGCGTGCCGTGGACTTCCATCAACCCTGATTGGACGTTCTTCGAGCAGTTCGTGTCGTGGATCGGCGTCACGCCGGTGCTGCGCGAGGTGTTGGGCAGCGACATCACGCCGTTCGGTTCGTGGTACTTCCCCGAGATCGCCATGCTCGTGATGGTGATGACGCTGCTCGCGGGCATCGTCATGCGCTACAAGGCCGATAAGATCATCGACACGCTGATCAAGGGCGCTGCCGGGCTCGTGTCCACCGCGTTCGTCGTGCCGCTGGCGCGAGGCATCCAAGTGGTGATGGACGGCGGGCAGATCACGCCCACTATCTTGCACATGTGCGAGAGCACGCTGTCGGCCCTGCCTCCCGTCGCCTTCGTCATCGTGGCGCTGGTCTGCTACTTCCTCATCGCGTGCCTCATCCCGTCGTCGACGGGGCTGGCGGCCGCGACCATGGGCATCATGGCGGCGCTGTCGCAGTTCGCCGGCGTGGACGTGGCCATCATGGTGACCATCTACTGCATGGCGCTGGGCCTGGCCAAGATGATCTCGCCTACGTCCATCGTGGTGATGACCTGCACCTCGGCCGCCCACATGAGCTACGGCGACTGGGTGAAGCGCGCCGCTCCCATCGTGGGCTTCCTGTTCCTGGTGTGCTGCGTGTTCCTCACCGTGGCCGTGATGCTGTAACCCTCCGCGCTGCCCCCCGGGGCGCCCCGCGCGCTCCGGCTTCTCAAACTGCTTCCCAAACAACCTGTCAAACGAAAGGAGCCTATCATGGCTGAAGAAGAGAAGGTCTACGTGTCCAACGCAACGAACCCCCTGAAGAAAGTGATGATGTGCTCGCCGCGATACTACCAGTTCAACGGCATCAACGTGATCACTGCCGAGTGGATGAAGAAGGGCGACCAGGAAAAGAACGACGTCATGGTTGCCGAGTGGCAGATGCTGGTGGATGCGTTCAAAGACAACGGTATCGAAGTGGTCGAAGTGGAGGCGCGCCCCGAGTTCGAGGTGATGACGTTCGCCCGCGACTACGGTTGCATGATCAAGGAAGGCGCCGTGATCGGCCACTTCCGCCACCCGGTCCGTCAGGTGGAGGCCGTGGCGTACGAGGAGAAGCTGAAGGAGATGGGCGTTCCCATCGTGGCGCGCGTGAACGCGGGCTGCATGGAGGGCGGCGACTTCTGGATGATCGACGAGCACACGCTGGCGTTCGGCCAGGTGGACCGTACCGACCAAGCCGGCGTGGACAACCTGCGCGACCAGCTGCAGAAGTTCGGCTACACCGTGGTGGGCGTGCCGTGCCCGCCGGACAACCTGCATCTCGATATGATCTTCAACATCGTGGCCCCGCAGGTGGCGCTGGCTTGCATCGACCAGCTGCCCTACAACTTCCTGCAAATGCTGAAGCGTCGCAATTTCGAACTGATCCCCGTTGCCAGCGAAGATATGTACAAGCACGGCTGCAACGTGCAGTGCATCGGCAACGGCAAAGTGGTGGCAATCGAGAAGAACAAGCACATCAACGACAAGATGCGCGCGCTGGGCTTGGACGTGATCGACGTGCCGCTCGATCAGATCCTGCATGCGGGCGGCGGTCCTCACTGCCTGACCCAGCCCATCGAGCGTCCGTAACTTCGTCGAGACGAAAGAAGGGTTGCCATGAAGGTTCTCATCTGCGATCACGCCGATTGCATGATGCCCGACCACGCGTTGGAGATCGAAACCCTGCGCGCGGGTCTGGGCGAGGACGTGGAGGTCGAGGTTCTCGAGTACGAGGACGATAAGCGTGATGAATTCTACGAGCATGTGGCCGATGCCGACGCGTTGCTGACGGCGTTCGTTACGGTGGATGCCGAGGCTATGGATCGCGCGCCGAAGCTCAAGGTGGTTTCGCTGAACTCTACCGGGTTCGACCAGGTTGACCTGGACGAGGCCACGAAGCGAGGCATCGGGGTCTGCCCGGTGGGCGAGTACTGCACGTGGGACGTGGCCGAGAGCGCCATCGCGTACATGGGCGCGCTCAACAAGCACTTCAAGTTCTACCAGAGGGAGATCGACGAGCGGCACAAGTGGGATTACGCCGCGGCGCCCCAGTGGCCGCGTCTGGAGGATCAGGTGCTGGGCATCGTCGGGTTCGGCAAGATCGGCAAATGCACGGCCGAGAAGGCGATGGGCCTCGTGAAGCGCGTGATAGCCTGCGATCCGCACGCTGACGACGCTGCATTCGCCGAGCGTGGAGTGACGCGCGTAAGCAAGGAAGAGCTGCTGTCTCAGGCCGATATCATCGTGAACCACATGTGCTTGACCGATGACAACGTGCGCTTTTTCGACGAGGCGGCGTTCGACGCGATGGCGCGACGCCCTATCTTCATCAACCTGGGCCGCGGCCTGTGCGTTGATGAGGAAGCGCTTGTGGACGCGCTCGATGCGGGCAAGCTCCGTGCGTTCGGCGCGGACGTGCTGTACGACGAGACGCCCGACTTGGCCGCGAACAAGCTGGTGGGGCGCGACAACGTCATCATCACGCCCCATTCTGCGTTTTACTCGACCACGGCTATCGAAGACTTGGAGCGTTTGAGCTGCGAGAACATCGTCCATTTCCTGAAAGGCGAGAAGGAGAAGGTATTCAAGCTGGTCAACGAGGTGTAGGGCGAAACGGAGGGAGGGCCGTCGCAAGTACGGCCCTCCCTCGCTGCGCGCGTTCTGGGCGCAAACGGCCTCCTGTGACAAAGTTCGCCATGGCGAACCGCCGATTTTCCGAAGCGGAAAATCGCCACCAGGCATTATGCCGAACGTCATCCGGGTCGGTCGGCGCGAGCGGCCCGAAAACGCCTCGGGAATTGTCATGGGTGCGCTTTCGCGTCCATTTTTCTCGCGAGTCGGGTTGGATGCTTCGTGCCGAACGGCAGGATGCGCCAAGTGGCGCAGGACGGCGACTCGTCGTATCATGTCCGTGACAGGTTTCGGAAGGAGCTCCTCGTGATCACGGTTGCGGACATACTTGCGTTGCCGGCGTTCGAGCAGGTGCAGCCGCTGGTGCTGTGCGAAGGAGCCGAGTTGCGAGAAGTCCACAACGTGGGCATCCTCGATTGCGCTCCCGATAAGGACGGCGGCTACGAATCGTACATTCCCGGCGAGTTCATCGTGACGAACCTGGGGTTCGCGCACGACGATCCGGAATTGTCCGAGCGATCGCTTCTGGTCCTGATAGCGCGCGGCGTTTCGGGTATCGCGTTGAAGAAAGCGTATCGCCCCATCGTCAGCGACCGCGTGAGGGCTGCCAGCGAGGCGGCGGGCGTGCCAATGTACTTGTACGACGGCGGCTACCACGAAGTGGTGGCATATCAGGCGCTCGATCTGATTCGGCGCGACGGCGAACAATCCGATAAGGGACGCATCATGGACGGCTTGCTTTCTGGGCACGATCCGCATGCTGCTCGTGCGGCGTTGTACGAGCTGGCGGGGGCGACCGGATCGACCGTCCAATGCATAGCGGCGTCCCCGAAAGCGGACGACGAATGCTCCCTATACGCCATGCTCGACGCGATGACCGTCGTGTTGGCCGAGTTCAAGCGCGATTGGGACGATGTGGTGGAGGCGGTGTTCGCCTTCCGCTACCATGGCGCGTTGCTTGCGCTGGTGTCGTACGCGCAGCCTCCTGCCGGTGTGCGAACTCGCTCCGAAAGCGACCTGACGATGCGCCTTTTGGCTGCGGGCCAGGTGCATCTGGGAGTGGGCGAGGAGACGCCGCTTTCCGACGGCGACATGAGCGTGCGCGAGGCGCTTGCCGCGTTGAAGACGGCGCAGGTTGAGGGCGATCGCGTGGTGTGCTGGGCCGATCTGCATCACGATGCGTTTCGCGCGGCCGCCAACGAGGGGCGCTTGTTCTGGCGCACGGCCGCGCTGCACAGGGCCTTGCTGGAAGAGCACGACGACGCCCACGGCACCGAGCTTGCCGCGACTGCCGAGGCGGTCGCGCGCGCCTACGGCGACCTGCGTCTGGCGGCCGAGGCGTTGCACCAGCATCCGAACACCGTGCGCTACCGCCTGCGCAAGGCCAAGGACGTGCTCGGCATGCCCGATTCCCCCGATCGCGAGTTCGCGTTCCTGCTGGGCCTCGTGTATCTGGACTACACGAATCCCTTGCTGCAGCCGTAAGGGCAGGGGGCGGCGGCTCGCTACGCGGCGCTCGATGCTTTCTCGGCCAGTCCGCCTGCAATAATATGATTTAAATAATCATGGACAAAAAGCACCACTTTTCAGTAGTTTTCGACGCGTAATGGGAGCGAGCAGGAAAGAGAGGTCGAAGAAACCCCAGGTGATGAAAGGCTATTCCAAAATGAGAATAAAGAAAAACGGCATATTTTGTCCATGATGGTTTTGGTAATGAATCAAGTCGCAGCGCGCCGCTGTCTCACGAGGCAACGGAGGCGCTTTGAAGCTGTCGGGATGCTTGTTTGTACGATCGGCCAAAACCGACCGGCGAGGTTCTCCATTCGTCCAAAAGCCATCTTTCCTTGGTGCAGTACGCTGGATGCATCGAAAAGGAAAGGAGCATCTCATGTTTGGAAAACTGAACGAGCAGGCTGCGTCCGCCCTGCTGTCTTTGGAGCCCGGCGACCTGTCGTATTGCCTTAAGCTGGCGAAGCGCTTCGAGCACATGGGCATCGAGAGCGATCAGGCGAGCAATGCGTTGTGCACGCTCGTTGAGAGCGGCGAGCTGGAGACGATCTACCAGGCGGGGTAAGCGTATGCAGAGCAACGTCGAAGCTGTCTTCGGTTCGGGACGTCGCCCGCATGATCTGCTCGGTTTCGAGCGCATCATGCGGGCGACTGCTCGTTCTCTTCGTTTTCCCCATGTAAAAAGCTCCTGTTAACGGGCTTTCTATAGGCGACGATGCGACCGTTTGGTATAGTGGACAGCCGATTGGGTTCAACCTGACGAGAAAGAGCACCATGTCGCTAATCGTATGCAAATTCGGGGGCACGTCCGTCGCTTCGCCTGAGCGCATCCAGATGGTCGCGAAGAAGCTCATTGCGAAGAAGCAGGCCGGGCACCAGGTGGTCGCCGTCGTGTCCGCCATGGGCAAAACCACCGACGAGCTGGTGGGCCTTGCCGCCTCGCTCAACGACAACCCGCCGGCGCGCGAGATGGACCGTCTGCTGTCCACGGGCGAGCAGGTGTCCATGACGCTGCTGGCCATGGCCATCGAAGCGCGCGGCTACAAGGCCATGAGCTTCACGGGCCGCCAGGCCGGCATCGAGACGGACGGCACGCACGCCAAGGCCAAGATCGTGAAGGTGCACAACGAGCGCATCATGGAGGCTCTGAACAGGGGCGTTATCGCGGTAGTGGCCGGGTTCCAGGGCATCGACGCCAACGGCGACATCACCACGCTTGGTCGCGGCGGCTCCGACACCACGGCGGTGGCGGTGGCGCACGGCCTGGACGCCGACGTGTGCGAGATCTACTCCGACGTGGACGGCGTGTACACGGCCGACCCGCGCGTGTGCCCGCGCGCCAAGAAGCTCGACGTCATCTCCTACGACGACATGCTTGAGCTGTCCAGCTCCGGTGCCGGCGTGTTGCAGATGCGCGCCGTGGAGTTTGCGCGCAAGTACCAGGTGGTCATTCATTCTCGTTCGGCGTTCTCCGACGCCGAAGGCACCTATATCAAGGAGGAAACCGACATGATGGAGGAAGCCGTCATCACCGGCATCGCCCACGACACGTCCGAGGTGAAGTTCACCATCCGCGGCGTGCCCGACATGACCGGCGTGGCTGCGAAGGTGTTCTCGGCGCTGGCTGGCAACGCGGTGAGCGTGGACATGATCATCCAGAACATCTCGGAAGCCGGCATCACCGATATCAGCTTCACGTGCCCCGGCGCCGACCTGGCGCGCGCGAAGGAGACAATCGAGCGCATTCTGCCCGACATCAGCGCCCGCGATTACGACGTGGACGAGGACATCGCGAAGGTGAGCCTCGTGGGCACGGGCATGAAGTCGTCTCCCGGCGTGGCGGCGCGCGCGTTCTCGACGCTGGGCGAGAACCAGATCAACATCCTGGCCATCTCCACGTCGCCCATCCGCCTGTCGGTCGTGGTGGACGGCGCGCAAGCTGCGGCGGCGGTGCGCTGCCTGCACAAGGCGTTCGACCTCGACTCCGACAGCGTGTTCGAGGAAACCCAGCTCAGCGCGGAGGAAATCGCTGCAAAGATGAACAAGGGAAGATAGAAGCTTTGCCATGCATGTGTTTCGCTGGCGATACGCATGTTAGAATGTGTGCGAGTCAGCGGATGTAAGTCCTGAGCGTCAGGCGGCACCTACTTCTTGAGGAAGGAGGTGACTCGCTTGGATGCTATCGTGATAATCCTCAAGCTCGCAGCTTCGGCTGTTGGGCTGGCGGCCGCGATTGTCGGCTTGCTTCGGGAGGCGGTGGCGTTCGCCAAGGCGCTTTGGGCGCACCAGAAAGAAGATGACCGCTAGCAGCAACTAGCGGTCACAAACCTTAACGGTGTCGCCTGCTCTTCACCTCAGGCCATCCGCTGACTTCTTCATTATATACTAGCGGCAGTTGGTTGCGCAAACGCGTGAGCGAGGCTTGTCGATAGGGTGCATAAGCGGGGAAAGGGAGTTGCTATGACATGGACGAAAGAGATTCCGGCTAATCCGGTGGTGGCTGTGGCGGGGGCCACGGGCGCGGTGGGCGCCGAGTTCTTGCAGGTGCTGCACGACGTCGACTTCCCGGCGGCCGAGGTGCGCGCGCTGGCATCGGCTCGCTCGGCGGGCAAGAAGCTGCCGTTCCTGGGTTGCGGCCAGGTTCCGGCAGGCGAGCTCACGGTGCAGGAGATGACGCCGGAGTCGTTCGAAGGCGTGGATATCGCGCTGTTCTCGTGCGGTGCCAGCGTATCGAAGGAGATGCGCGAGGCCGTGGCCGCGGCCGGCGCCGTGATGATCGACAACTCCAGCGCGTTTCGCATGGACGAGGACGTGCCATTGGTGGTGCCCGAGGTGAACCCCGGCGACGTGGCCTGGCATAACGGCGTGATCGCGAACCCGAACTGCTCCACCATCCAGATGGTGGTGGCGTTGAAGCCCCTGTACGATCTGTCGCGCATCAAGCGCGTGGTGGTGTCCACGTATCAGGCGGCCAGCGGCGGCGGCGCCCCGGCTATGGCCGAGCTGTACGACCAGACGAAAGAGTTCCTCGACGGCAAGTCCGACGACGAGCTCACGGTGAGCGCGTTCCAGCATCGCATCGCGTTCAACTGCATTCCGCATATCGACAAGTTCCTCGAGGACGACTCCACCAAGGAAGAATGGAAGATGGTCGTCGAGACGAAGAAAATAATGGGAGACCAGGACATTCGCGTGGCCGCTACGTGCGTGCGCGTGCCCGTGCTACGCTGCCATGCTGAGGCCGTTTACGTGGAGTTCCAGGACGAGGTGGGCGTCGAGGCCGCGCGCGCGGCGCTCGAGGCGTTCCCGGGCATCGTGGTCATGGACGACTGCGCCACGAACACGTATCCCATGCCGGGTCTGCTGGCCGGCACGAACGAGACGTACGTCGGTCGTCTGCGCCGAGACGACACGGTTGATCACGGCTTGGCCATGTGGGTGGTCGCTGACCAGATCCGCAAGGGCGCGGCTCTGAACGCCGTGCAGATCGCGCAGCTGCTGCTGCCGTAAGGCGCAGCCTGCAACCGCGCATGTTCCGGGGGCCGCCTTCGGGCGGCCGCCGTGCGTTGGGAAACGTTTGCTTCCGAGGGAGGCGACGCCCAGCGGAGCGAAGTCCTCGACTTGCGTGCGCTTCTGCCACGAAAATCGACGATTTCTCCCATGTCCTTGAGTTATGTGCACCTGGAAAACGCCCGGTTTGGTAAAGGCGAGGTTCGATAAAAACGCGACCAGGCATGATGCCGAGGCGTATGCAGTCTTTCGTCCAAACGCGGCGCGATTTGCGTGGCAGAGGTGCGCATAAGTCGGGGACATGGGAGAAAACAGCCGGTTTGATTGCAGAAAGCGTAGCTCGCCTATAGCCGAAAACGATGCGAAGGATTCGCATTAGCGTACCCTTGCGTCTATAATCTTCAGATCGTAGGTGTCGGAAACCAACTCTTGGGGAATTTTATGTGGCTCATGCTTGCTTTAGCGGTGGTCGTATGCGTTGCGGTGCTGTATGTGCCGGGGTATTTGTTCGCACGCTCGCTTTCTGTGGCTCGTTTTGCTTCCGTCGCGATTGCGCCGATGATCTCGATTTTCTTCCTGGCGGTGCTGGGTATCGTCCTGTTCGAGGTCGGCGTGACGTGTTCGGGCCCCGTATTGCTGGCGATCGCCGTCGCGATCGGCGCGATTGCCTTGCTGGTGAGCAAGGGCATCGCTCAGGCGAAAGCCCCGAACGCCTCTCGTGAGCTGATCGCCATCGACGACGTGAAGGGCGCGTGGAAGGCGGCGGCTCTGTACGTCGCTGTGGCGTTCGCGGTCGTGTTCGTCGTGTTCCTGTTGGCCATCGACGGTCCGGAATCGTTTTCGAGGAACGATGACACCACCGTGCACCTCGCGATTGTGCGAGGATTCCTGGACACGGGCACGTTCTCCACGTTGCATGCGAGTTCGTACCTCGATCAGGGCGTCACCAGCTCGTTCTATCCTTCGGCTTGGCATGTGGTCACGGCGGTCGTGGCGTCTTTCTTCGGCAATGCCGTGACGCTTGCCGCAAACGCTTCCATCATCGCGCTGACGGCGGTGGTGTTTCCCCTGGGCATGTGCCTGCTGTTCCTGAAGCTGTTCGGCGAAGGCAAGCGGGTCGTATGGGCGGGCTCGCTGTTCGTCGTGGCGTTTTGCGGGTTCCCGTGGGGGTTCGTCGTGTACGGCCAGCTGCTTTCGAACATGGTGTCCTTCATGCTGATCCCGCTGGCGTTCGTCGCGCTTGTCGGGGCGATCGAAGCGAAGGGGCTCTCGGGCAAGGTCAGACTCGCGTTCCTCGTGGCGGCAGGTCTCGTTTCCATAGCGCTGTCGCAGCCGAACGGCGCGTTCACCTTCGGAATCTGGGCGGTGCTCTACTGCATGGGCCGGATACTGGTTCCGCCTTGCGACGACGCGCCGCGCATCGCCTCGAAGCGCATCGCGGCAGCCGCAGCGCTTTTCGCGGTGGCGTGCGCGGGCTGGGTCGTGCTGTATTTCGCACCGTTCTTGCAGAACGTGGTTCAGTACACGTGGAAAGCCACGCTTTCACCTCTCGAGGCGATCGGCGGCGGCTTGCTGTTCATGTTCACGACGCGCGAGGGCGTGCAGCCTTTCTTGAGCGTCGCGGTGCTGGCGGGCGTCATCTACACGTGCAGGAACAGGCGGTACTTGTGGATGACGGTCGCTTACGCGTTCGCCTTCGTCGTGTACGTTATCGACGTGTCGACCGACGGCGTGGTGAAGCAGGTGCTGTCGGGGTTCTGGTACACCGACTACTACCGAACGGGCGCGATGACGGCGCTTTTCGCCATCCCGCTTGCTTCCTTGGGTTTCGTCCAACTGGTCGATATCGTCAGGTCGTGGTGCGCGAAGGCTCTGCGCGTGCAGGCGGATCATCCGAAGTGCAGGTACCTGCCGGTGGGCATCCTCGTCGCGCTGATGCTCATGTGCCAGTTCTTCCCCTTTCATGCGAAGCTGATGGGTAAAACCGACATCGGCGCGGGTCTGGTGAAAATCCATCGCGAGGTGTCGATGCGGTATTCATGGGATCGCGGGCTGACGGGGGAGGAAGACGCGTTCGTGAAGAAGGCGGTGGAGCTGATTGGGGAGGGTGCTCTCGTCATCAACGTGCCGAGCGACGGCAGCTGCTGGAGCTACGGGGTGGAGGGCATCAACACCTATTTCAGGCGCTCGTCCGACAACGGAAGGGGCGGTGCCGAGGAAAGCAAGATCCTTCGTACGCAGCTGCGCGATATCAGCACGTCCGAAGAGGTGCAGCGGCTCGTGAACGACCTCGACGCGCGCTACGTGCTGATGCTCGACGTGCAGGGAAGCGACCATCGCACCACGACGACCATCCGCTACAAAGAGGAGAATTGGCGCGGCATCGAAACCATCGACGAGCAGACACCGGGCTTCAAGCTGCTTCTCAGCGAAGACGACATGCGGCTCTACGAGATCGTGGGGTAGCGCTCGCGATCCTTTCCTGCGCCAAGCGGGAAACGGCGAGACTCTCCGTTTCCATCGGTGCAGACGCGCTTGCTATATACTGTGCCCATGAAGAAAAACAGACTTGATACGCTGTTGGTGGAGCAGGGATACTTCGCGGATGCCGACGAGGCGCTGCGCGCGGTGTTGGCGCACGAGGTGAAGGTGGGCGACGTGTACGCCACCAGCGCCGCCGTGCGCGTGGCGCCGGATGCCGAGGTGGTGGTGAAGAACCGCAAGCGGTTCGTGTCGCGCGGCGGCCATAAGCTGCAAGGGGCGCTCGATGCGTTCGGACAGGACGTGCGCGGTTTGCGGTGCCTGGACATCGGCTCGTCCACCGGCGGTTTCAGCGACTGCCTGCTGCAGGCGGGCGCGGCCAGCGTGGCGTGCGTCGACGTGAACTACGGGCAGTTGGCATGGAAGCTGCGGCAGGATCCGCGCGTGAGCGTGTTCGAGCGCGTGAACATCAAGCTGGCCGATCCAGTGGAATTGGGCGCTCCCTTCGACGTGCTGGTGGCCGACCTCAGCTTCATCGGCCTCGCGGCGCTCGCGCCCGTGTTCGCGCGTCTCTCGCAGCCGGGCACGGTGTTCATAGGGCTGGTGAAGCCTCAGTTCGAGTCGCGACCTGACGAGACGGAGCGCGGCGTGGTGCGCGACGAGGCCGTGCGGCGGCGTACGGTGGACGAGGTGCGCGCGGCGCTGGCGGATGCCGGGTTCGACGCGACGGGCGTCGTGGAGTCGCCCATCACAGGGCCCGAGGGCAACGTGGAGTACCTGGTACGCGCCGTGTTCGAAGGGTCTCGCGATGACGGGGACCGTGGCGAAGGGGGGCGTTCATGAGCGTGATCGGCAACATACTGTGGTTCATCTTCGCGGGGTTCTGGCAGGGCGTGAGCTGGTGCCTCGTCGGCCTTGTGTGGTGCGTCACCATCGTGGGCATCCCCGTGGGTACGCAGTGCTTCAAGATGGCGGGGCTCGCGTTCTTCCCGTTCGGCAAGGAAGTCGAATACGGCGGGGGCGCGGGGTCGGCCATCCTCAACGTGCTGTGGTTCGTGTTCGGCGGCGTGTTCCTGGCGCTCGAGGCGCTGCTCAACGGCGTGCTGCTGTGCATCACCGTCATCGGCATCCCCTTCGGCCTGCAATGCTTCAAGCAGGCGAAGCTTGCCCTGCTGCCCTTCGGCGCCGTGGTGAGAGGGAAGTAGGGAAGGGGCGCGTTTGCATCCGCGGTTCTTCGAACGCGAGAGTCTTTCGCTTCGTGTGCTAACATGCTATATTAATGTTGTACGTACAACATAGGAGGTGCAGCATGGCCGATGCGATGGTGACGGCGCGCATGTCGCAGGAGAAGAAAGAGGCGGGCAACCGCGTGCTCGAACAGCTGGGCACGAACGCCTCGCAGGTGGTGAACCGCCTGTACGACTACGTGCTGGAGAATAAAAAGCTGCCGTTTCCGGAGGAGCAGGGGCGGCGGAAATACACGCAGGAGGAGATCGCCGAGGCGATTGCCTGGGTGGACAGCATTCCTCGAAAGGATCGCTTCTCCACCATGACCGACGATGAGATCAGGCGGGAGCGCTTGGTATCGCGCGGTCTTGCGACGAGCAAGGATTTCTCATGAGGCTGATGCTGGATTCGAGCATTGTGATCGATTACCTCAAAATGAGAGATCCTTTCTATGCTGCCGCACGAAAACTCATCTTGCTGGGATTTCTTTCAGAGCATGAACTCTGGTTCAGCTCTGCGCAAGCGAATGATGTTTTCTATACCCTGACGGGAGGAGGAAAGCCTGCACTCGCTGTCCAGCTGAAACGTGATTTGAAGAAGCTTCGCCAAGGGGTTCGCATATGCGGCGTCAACGAGGTTGAGTTCGATGCTGCGCTTGATTCCTCATGGTCGGATCTCGAGGGCTCGTGCGTGCACCAATGCGCGCTGAAGCTGAAAGCCGATGCCATCATCGCGCGCAATCAAAAGGATTTCGAAAAGTCGTCCATCAAAGTGTTCGACTGCGACGAGCTGTTCGCCTACCTGGCCGAGGAGAAGGGCCTCGTCTACGAAGAGATACCCTGGTAGTCGTTCGCGTGTGATACACTGATGCCAAGCACCAAGCGCTTGGTAAAGGAGATGCAGTATGGGCTCAGCAGCTTTGGCAGAACCGCTGGCAATAAAGATTTCCAGCAAACGGCAGATCACCATCCCCGCGAAAGCGTACGAGGAGGCGGGGTTCAAAGACTACGCGCTCTGCACGTGGACCGACAAAGGCATGTTTTTGCAGCCGCTCGACGTCGAAGACGAAGACGTGACCATCGACATCCTTCGCTATCTGATCAACGAGGGCTACGAAGGGGAAGATCTGATTGCGCAGTATAAAGCCATGAAGAAGAAGGTCGTCTCCGTCAAGGACAAGCTCGACGAGGCCGAGCGCGATATCGCCGAGGGCCGGGTAGGATCGGCTCGGGAGATGCAAAATAGGATGCGGGAAAAATATGGGTTATACGGTCAATAAGTCGCTGCGTTTCGAGTGCGACTATGACGACATACTTGCGTATCTTGTAGACGATTTGAAATCGCCCCGATCAGCCCTGGCATTGATCAATGAAATGGATAGGGTCATCGATTTTTTGGAAACCACCCCATTTGCGAATTCCGTTTCAACAAAACCAACCTTGGCCAAGAACGAGTATCGAGAAATGACAGTTAAGAGTTATGTCGTGGTGTATAGAGTTCAAGAGTCGATCGTGCATCTTGTCCGCATGTTTCACCAAACCCAACGCTACGAGCGCTTCGTGATGGAATGGGGGTGATAGCAAAAGCGGCCCCGCAGGGCCGCTTTCGGAAACGCGCTGGCTGATCGCCTCGTTAGTTCTTCAAGGAGTTGAGGGGCGCGGGCATGCGGCCGCCGCGGTGGGCGAACGTGGTGCCGGCGAACTGGTTCACGGGCATGACCGGGGCGTAGCCCAGCAAGCCGCCGAAGTCCAGCTGGTCGCCCACCGTCTTGCCGATGGCCGGGATGAGGCGCACGGCGGTGGTCTTGGAGTTGATCATGCCGATGGCGCACTCATCGGCGATGATGCCGAAGATGGTCTCGACGGACGTGTCGCCGGGAACCGCGATCATGTCGAGGCCCACCGAGCACACGCAGGTCATGGCCTCCAGCTTCTCCAGCGACAGCGCACCGTCCTCGGCCGCGCGGATCATGCCGGCGTCCTCGGACACGGGGATGAACGCGCCGGACAGGCCGCCGACGGACGACGAAGCCATGACGCCGCCCTTCTTCACGGCGTCGTTCAGCATGGCGAGCGCTGCCGTGGTGCCCGGTCCGCCGCACTGGCCCACGCCGATGGCCTCGAGGATCTGGGCCACCGAGTCGCCCTCAGCCGGGGTGGGTGCCAGCGACAGGTCGAGGATGCCTTGCTGCACGCCCAAGCGCTTGCTTGCCTCGCGCGCCATGAGCTCGCCGGCGCGGGTGATCTTGAATGCGGTGGCCTTGATAGCTTCGGCAACCGATGTAATGTCGGCGTCCTTCGGCAGGTCGGCCAGCACGGCGCGCACCACGCCGGGGCCGGACACGCCCACGTTCACCACTTCGTCGGCCTCGCCCGAGCCGTGGAACGCACCGGCCATGAAGGGGTTGTCCTCCACGGCGTTGCAGAACACCACCAGCTTGCCGGCACCGATGCACTGGCGGTCGGCTGTGGCCTCGGCCGTGGCTTTGATGATGCCGGCCATCTTGAGCACGGCGTCCATGTTGATGCCCGCGCGCGTGGAGCCCACGTTCACCGACGAGCACACGTTGTCGGTGACGGACAGGGCGTGGGGGATGGAGTCCATCAGCTTGTGGTCGGCCTTGGACGCGCCCTTGTGCACGAGCGCGCTGAATCCGCCGACGAAGTCGACGCCCACTTCCTTGCCGGCCTTGTCCATGGCCACGGCGATGGGGGTGAGGTCGGCGGCGTTCGTGGCGGCGCAGATCTCGGCGATGGGAGTGACCGAGATGCGCTTGTTCACGATGGGGATGCCGAACTCGCGCTCCAGCTGCTCGGCCGTGGGCACGAGACGCTCGGCGGCGGCGGTCATGCGGTCGTACACCTTGCGCGCCATGACGTCTATATCGGCGTCCGTGCAACCTCGCAGGTTCAACCCCAGCGTGATCGTGCGGATGTCGAGGTGCTGCTTGCTCACCATGGCAAGCGTCTCGGCGATTTCAGCAGGCGTGATCTGCATGATGCCCCGTCTTTCTCTCAAATGATGGTTCGCGATGCGTATCGAACCAGCATAGCAAACCGCGCGCACGCCAACGGCGCGTTTCCCCCGTTTTCGGCGTTTCTTCTCATGGAAGAGGATCGCGGTTTGAGCCGGGCATGAACAAATGTTTCACGTGAAACACAGGGAGGGCGCTAAGGATGGGAGGCGATGGAGCCTATGGTCACCTCGCCGTAGGGGAGCTCGCGGCGGGATTTGTCGGGCAGCTCGATGACCAGCTTGAAGTCGGGCGTGAGATCGACGGCGCGGGCGCGCACGCGCGAAGCCCCCTGGCGCACGATCAGCGGCTGCCCCAGCAGAAAGCAACGGCGCCGGTACTCGTCGTGCAGCTTCGGGTCGTCCATGTGCTGGTAGAGGCTCCAGAAGCGCGCGAGGATGGCGGCCGCCAGCTCGCAGCGCACCGCGCCCGTGCGATCGTCGAGCACGGCGCCGGCGACGTCGGCGATGTCGTGCGGGAACCCGTCGGCCGGCGGCTTCACGTTCACGCCGATGCCCAGAACGGCGTGCTCGAAGCGTCCCGACTCCATGTCCACCACGCCCTCGGTGAGGATGCCCGCCACCTTCCGGCCGTCGCAATAGATGTCGTTTACCCACTTGATGAGTGACTCTGCGCCCGTCACCTGCTCGATAGCCTGCGCGCACGCCACGGCTGCGGCGCATGTGATGAATTGGCCGCGGTCGGCGGCCAACGTGGGGCGCAGCACGATGCTGAGGTACAAGCCGGTGGCGGCAGGAGAGAAGAACGTCTTTCCAGGCCGTCCTTTGCCGGCGATCTGCTCCTCGGCGACGACGACGGTGCCTTCGGCCGCGCCTTCGAGCGCGCGGCGGCGCGCTTCGGCGTTCGTGGAGTCCACGCGTTTGCGCACGGTGACGGCGAAAGCGCGGTTGTCCGGCAGGAACCGCTCGATACCTTGGGGCGACAACAAGTCGTTTTCTTGCGAGAGCGCGTACCCCCTGTTCGTGACCGCATCGATGGCATATCCTTCGGCACGCAGCGCCTCGACGGCTTTCCATACTGCGTTGCGGCTCACGCCGATGGCCTTGGCCATGGCGGCGCCCGATACGTGGCGCTCGCGGTTGTCCTCCAGCAAGCGCAGCAGTTGTTCCTTGGTACCCATGGGATCAATGATAGGGAGGGGCGAGGAGGTCGTCAATGAGAAGTGTGAGCTAGGGTGACAATATTTTTCGAGCGGAGAGCCTCTGCGTAAAGAAGGGAACGCGTGCAAGATCCTTATGAAAAGCGTACGAATGTTTCACATGAAACATTCGCACGAGTGGTTGGCGGCTCGGCCCGAGCGTCAGATGCGATGCTGTCGACCGTCGTGCTCTTCGGCTCGAATTGCTCGATGCCGACCCCGGAACGGGCGGATACGAGCTCGGATTGGGCGGATGCGAGCGCGTAGGGGCTTCGGGCTCAAGCCGAGCTGGCGCGGCCGGGCCGCCCAGTCCTGACGCGACGGCGTCTCATCGTTGCAAAGGTGATCGGCGTAGGGTCAATTGAGCGCTCCTCGTTGTATTCGGTGCAGCGAACGGGTATAATACCCGTTAATGAACAACCTGTTCATTATTGATCCAGCTGTTCAATAGAGGTGATCATGACTACGACAACCGTCTCACCAGCCGCTGCCGCCGTCCAGTCGGCGCGCCGGTGCACGGCTGCGCCGCAGGATCGTCGCATCCTGCGCTCGAAGCGCGCGCTGCGCGACGCGCTCATCGAGCTGATGGAGGAGCGCAGCTTCGACGGCTTCTCGGTGAACGATCTGTGCGAGCGAGCCGACCTCAACCGCGGCACGTTCTACAACCATTTCCGCGATAAAGACGATCTGCTGGCTCAGCTGGAAGCCGAGGTCATGGAAGATCTCGAGCGCTTTCAGGTGCAGATGCGCAACCTCACCGTGCACGAGCTTTTGGGCTATCGCGCTCGTAAGAAGCCGTTGCCGCTGCTGGTTGGTCTGTTCGACTACCTGCGCGAGCAGGGCGCGTTCCTTCATGCGGTGTTGGGCTCCGGCGGCGATGTGGGCTTCGGCCCTCGCTTGCGCGACTCGTTGTGCACGAACCTCGTCCAGTCCGTCTTGCACGAGCGTTACCGCAACGACCCCGAACCGTTCGTCGGCTATTACGTGGCGTTCTTCGCGTCCGCCTATCTCGGCGTCATCACGCGCTGGATCGAGACGGGCATGCGGGAAAGCTCGGAGGAGATGGCGCTTATCGCCATGAGGCTGTTCTTCATCAAACCGGGCGAATCGATCAAGCTGTAAGGCAAGGGAGCTATGAAAGAGAACAATAACCTGCATATCGGCATCGACGTGGGTTCGACCACGGTGAAGCTGGCCATCCTCGACGAGGCGAACGACGTGAAGTTCGCGGTGTACCGCCGCCATCACGCCGACGTGCGCGCCACCATCGTGGAAGTGCTGGAGGAGGCCGCGGTCGACTTCGGCCCTGAGCGCATGACCATCGCCATCACGGGATCGGGCGGCCTGCTGCTGGCACAGTGGCTGGGCATCGAGTTCGTGCAGGAGGTCATCGCCTCGAAGACGGCGGTGGAAACCTTCATCCCCAAAACCGACGTGGCCATCGAGCTGGGCGGCGAGGACGCGAAGATCATCTACTTCGACCAGGGCATCGAGCAGCGCATGAACGGCACGTGCGCCGGCGGCACGGGCGCGTTCATCGACCAGATGGCCGCGCTGCTGAACACCGACGCCGGCGGCTTGAACGAGCTTGCTCGTGAAGCCACCACCATCTATCCCATCGCCAGCCGCTGCGGCGTGTTCGCGAAGACCGACGTGCAGCCCCTGCTGAACGAAGGCGCGCGCAAGGAGGACATCGCCGCGTCCATCTTCCAGTCGGTGGTCACGCAGACCATCTCCGGCCTAGCGTGCGGTCGCCCTATCCGCGGTCACGTGGCCTTCCTCGGCGGCCCTTTGCAGTACCTTCCCGAGCTGCGTAAACGCTTCTACGAGACGCTGGAGCTGGACGACGAGCACATCATCGTGCCCGAGAACGCGCATCTGTTCGTGGCCAGCGGCTGCGCTATCGCGGGCGCAGCCAGCGAGACGGTGAAGGCCGAGCTTCTGTCCGACGTGCTGGACCGCCTGAAGAACCTCGGCGACATCCAGGGCTCCGAAGTGGTGCGTCTGCCGCCGCTGTTTGCCGACGAGGGTGAGTACGCCCGGTTCAAGCAACGCCATGACGGCGAATGCGTGCGTCGCGGCGAGCTGATGGACTACGAGGGCACGGCGTACCTCGGCATCGACGCCGGTTCCACTACGTTCAAGGCTGCGCTCATCGGTGAGGACGGCGCGCTTCTGTGGTCGCACTACGCCAGCAACAAGGGCGATGTGCTGGGCTGCGCTCGCGCCGCGCTGACCAACCTGTACAACGACATGCCGGTGAATGCTGACACGGGCGAGCCGCTGGTGCGTATCGGCCACGCCACGGTGACCGGTTACGGCGAGCACTTGCTGCTGGAAGCGCTGCGCGTGGATTCCGGCGAGATCGAGACCGTGGCTCACCTGCGCGGCGCGCAGGAGATGCTGCCGGGCGTGGAGTTCATCCTCGATATCGGCGGCCAGGACATGAAGTGCCTGCGCGTGAAGGACGGCGTGATCGACCACATCATGCTGAACGAAGCGTGCAGCTCGGGCTGCGGCAGCTTCATCGAGAGCTTCGCCACGGGCCTCAACTTGGGCGTGGCCGAGTTCGCTCAGACTGCCATCGAGGCCAAGCGCCCCGTCGATCTGGGCAGCCGCTGCACCGTGTTCATGAACAGCCGCGTGAAGCAGGCTCAGAAGGAAGGCGCCACCGTGGGCGACATCGCCGCGGGCTTGGCCATCTCCGTCATCAAGAACGCCCTGTTCAAGGTGATCAAAATCCGCGACCCGCACGACGTTGGCACGAAAGTGATCGTGCAGGGCGGCACGTTTTTGAACGATGCCGTGCTGCGCGCGTTCGAGCAGCTGTCGGAGGTGGAAGCCGTGCGCCCCGACATCGCCGGCAACATGGGCGCGTTCGGCGCGGCCCTGTTGGCGCGCGAGCGCTACCAGGAGGCCGTCGCCCGCGAGGCGCGCAAGGCCGAGGCGGGAGACTCGTGGAGCAGCGAGTTCGATGCGGCCGAGGGCTCCGTCGAAGTCGTTTCCAGCCTGCTGTCGCTCGAGCAGCTGGCGGCGCTCTCGCCCACGCAGAAAACCGTGCGCTGCAAGGCGTGCTCGAACCACTGCTTGCTTACCGTCAACGACTTCGGCGTGGACGACGTCACGGGCAAGCACCGCCGCTTCATCACGGGCAACCGCTGCGAGAAGGGCGCGGGCACGTTCGACGAGAGCAAGAGCGCCGTGCCGAACCTCTACGAGTACAAGAGCCAGCGCCTGTTCGGCTACGAGCCGCTGGCGCCCGAGGACGCGCCGCGCGGCAGCGTGGGCATCCCGCGCGCGCTCAACCAGTACGAGAACTACCCGTTCTGGTTCACGTTCTTCACGAAGCTGGGCTGGCGCGTGGTGCTGTCCGACCCGTCCACGAAGAAGACCTACGAGGCGGGCATCGAATCCATGCCGTCCGAGTCGGTGTGCTATCCGGCGAAGCTTTCCCACGGCCATATCATGAACCTGCTGGACAAGCATCCCGACTTCATCTGGTTCCCATGCAGCAAGTGGGAGCGCCAGGAAGACGAGGGCGCGGGCAACCACTTCAACTGCCCCATCGTGGCCAGCTACCCCGAGGCGCTGCGCCTCAACATCGACGAGCTGCGCACCTCCGACGTGGAGCTGCTCACGCCGTGGCTGCCGTACGACCAGAAGGAGCACCTCAAGAAGCGCCTGTTCGTGGAGCTGGTGGAGGCGCATCCTGAGCTCATGGGCGCGGCCGGCGCGCCGACGCAGGCCGAGGTTGACGCTGCCGTGGACGCCGCGTGGGCCGAGGACGAGGCGTTCAAGCGCGACATCCGCGCGAAGGGCGAGGAGACGCTGGCCTGGATGGAGGCCACGGGCACGCACGGCATCGTGCTGGCCGGGCGCCCCTACCACAACGACCCCGAGATCAACCATGCCATCCCCGAGCTTCTGACCAGCTTCGGCCTGGCGGTGCTCACCGAGGACTCCATCGCGCACCTCGGCACGCTGGAGCGCCCCATCCGCCTGGTGGACCAGTGGATGTACCACACGCGCCTGTATGCGGCGGCGAAGGTGGCCACCGAGCGGGCCGACCTCGACCTCGTCCAGCTGAACAGCTTCGGCTGCGGTCTGGACGCGCTGACCACCGACCAGGTGCAGGAGATCCTCGAGGCGGCGGGCAAGGTGTACACCGTCCTCAAAATCGACGAGGTGTCGAACTTGGGCGCGGCGCGCATCCGCGTGCGCAGCCTGCTGGCGGCGCTCAAGGACCAGGCCGACGAGCAGGCCGAGGCCGAACGCACGCCGTGCGGCTGCCCGGCGGTGTCGTTCGACCCCGACAAGTTCCTCGCCTCGCCCGAGGCCGCCATCGACGCGAAAACCGGCGTGACCGAGGGCCGCATCGCCGCCGAGATCGCGCGCACGGTGCCCCGGACGTTCACCGAGAAGGCGGCGCCCGAGGTGGCCGAGCGCTTCAAGCAGCGCGAAGGCGCCACCACCGAGTTCCCGCGCGCCGTGTTCACGCAGGAGATGAAGGACGCGGGCTACACCATCCTCTGCCCGCAGATGGCACCCATCCATTTCGACCTGCTCATGGACATTTTCCAGCGCAACGGCTACAACCTCGAGTTGCTGCCGTCGGTTGACCACGGGGCGGTGGATGCGGGCCTCAAGTACGTGAACAACGACATCTGCTATCCGTCGGTGCTGGTCACCGGTCAGATCATGGAGGCCGTCATGTCCGGCCGCTACGATACCGACAAGCTGGCGGTCATCATCACGCAGACAGGCGGCGGCTGCCGCGCCACGAACTATATCTCGCTTATCCGCAAGGCGCTGGCCTCGGTGGGGCTGCCGCATATTCCCGTCATCGCGCTGTCGTTCAAGGATCTGGGCGAGAGCAACCCCGGCTTCAAGGTGACGCCGTCCATGCTGCTGCAGGCCGCATACGCCATCTTCTACGGCGACCTGCTGATGATGGCGCTGTACCGCACGCGTCCGTACGAGGTCGAGGAGGGCAGCGCGAACCGCCTGTTCGACCACTGGATGACGACGTGCAAGGCGCAGCTGCGCAGTGGCTTGAAGCGCGGCGAGTTCAAGAAGACGGTGCGCCGCATCGTGGAAGACTTCGATACGCTGCCGCTGGCCGGCGAGGGGTTGAAGCCGCGTGTGGGTGTGGTGGGCGAGATCCTGGTGAAGTTCCATCCCACTGCGAACAACCAGATCGTCGACGTCATCGAACGCGAGGGCTGCGAGGCCGTGGTGCCGGGCTTGGCCGAGTTCTTCCTGTTCGGCATCGCCGGCGGCATCTTCCAGAAGGACCCGCTCGGTCGTTCGGCGAAGGGCGCGCTGGGTTCCCGCATCGGGCTGTGGGCCATCGCGAAGATGCGGGCGCCCGTCACGAAGGCGCTGCAGGACTCCAGCCGCTTCGAGCCGCCGGCCGACATCTACGAGCTGGCCGAGTACGCGAGCGAGATCCTGTCCTTGTGCAACTCGATGGGCGAGGGTTGGCTGCTGACCGCCGAGATGGTGGAGCTCATCAAAACCGGTGCGCCGAACGTGGTATGCACGCAGCCCTTCGCGTGCCTGCCGAACCACGTGGTGGGCAAGGCGGTCATCAAAGAGCTGCGTCGCCGCTACCCGGAAAGCAACATCGTGGCGGTGGACTACGACCCCGGCGCGTCCGAGGTGAACCAGCTCAACCGCATCAAGCTGATGATCAGCGTGGCGAAGGCGAACCTTGCCGACAAGGAGGCCGAGGCGAAGAAGGCGCGCGACCGGTTCGTGGACGCCGGCCGCCCCCAGGCCGTCCAAGAAGAAGCCGGCGCGCTGGAAATCGAGACGGAGCGGGCATAAGGAAGTTCGAAGGACGGGCCGAGAGGCCCGTCCTTCGTGGAACCGCTATCGGTTTACCAGCCGATAGCGTACATGAGGGCTGTTCATCGCTCCGGTTGGAGCAAGCACTCCCCGTTCGACGAGATCCGCTACACGTTTTCTGATCGTGGGCCTTGAGCGCTTGAGTTCTTCCATCAACTCGCGCATGCTCACCGATTCTTGTGCTGCGGCAAGCTCCACGATGGCGTACTCGAGCCTTTCAGGTCGCGTGCCTGCAATCTTCGGGATATTCGATTCGTCATCCGCGCTCTGGATGGGGAGCCGTATCCCTTCGCTCTCCGGTACGATGAACGCGCGCGAATCGGAAGGCTCCCATTCGTTTCTGAAAGTCAGGCAGAAGCGCGTCAGCGAGTCGTACGGCTCGGGGTCTGGTTTCCCGGCGCGTCGCACCTCGTCGTTGATGACGAAAAAGCCTGTGCCGCGTCGCTCCGCAACGTAACCGTCGGGAGCTGTTGGATGGTTGAGAGCTCGAGGAGTGCTTTCTAGGATATTGGAAAGGTACTGGTTTCTGTACGATCCGGCTGCATGCTTTTCTCCCAGATCGCTCACGGTCATGGTGCCGTACAGACCGCCGGGATTGATGATTTCCAGACGGTCTGCATACAGGTCGACTGCTACGGAGGTTCCCTGCGCATTGGGCGAGTAGTCGCGATGCATGAGCGCGTTCGCGATGGCCTCGCGAACGGCAGGGGCAGGATAATCGGGCACATCGTAACGAAACGTCCCTTGAATGCGGCTTCCTGTGCGCATGTTCTTGGTTACGGCTGCGACGGCGTCTTCGATCATGTCGGGAATAGGTCCGACGCAGGTGAACGAATCGACGAAGCGCCGCGTGCCGGGAAGAGTTTCAGCTTTGATTCTGCCAGGATAGGATGTGAAGGTCACGACGAGGCATGGATAGAATTCTTGAGGGTACGTTCCTAAAGCGAGTAGGCCTGCGAGAGTGGGGTGCAGCAATCCGTGGTCGTCTGCTTTGGCGACGTGCAGCTTGCAAAGCAAGGTTTCGTCATCCATGGTTCCGAGGCGGCTTGGATGGAGACTCCTCTCGCGGCGGAGCAAGCCGGTTACTAAATCGGGATCCAAATCGTCAAGCGTGGCTTCCCGGACGATCCGGTCGTCGTAACGGGGTTGTTCGTGTTCGTCGATCAGGCGGTCGATTTCGTATCCTGACAGACGGCGGTCGCCGTCGCCGACACGAATATACGATCCGCCATAGCAGCCGCTTGCGGTGATGTAGCAGGGCTTTTGCACGGGAAGCAGCTCGGGGATGTGGGCTGCGAGCACGGGCTTGCCTTCTAGGATAAACGTCTCGATTATGGGCCGTATGGGAGGCCTCATCTTCTCGCCGCAATAGTTTGCAAGCGCATCTTGGATGCGGGCAGCATCGAACCCTTTAACAGGCTTGAAGTCGTCATTCTCGTCGAGCCCGCAGATGATGGTGCCTCCGGAAGCGTTCGCGAAGCCCGAGATGGTTCTTCCGATATCGCGCGTTAGTTCTTTGCGGCACGATTTGACTTCGAACGACTGGTTGTCGGTGCCGGCGACCCTCAGATGTGCGATTACGCTATGAAATTCCCTATCGTCCATGAACTCGGTCGCCTCCTTTTTCGATGGTTGTCAGTATAGAGGTATTTCTAAGTTTTACAAGCTTTCTAACTAAGTTTATTAAGCTGTATGGACGCTTGGGAAAGACTGATCTCAGGCCTGCACGTTACTGTCGTGCGGCGGTTGCGCGGCGTAGCCTTCTTTGTAAGTGTGTATACTGGAAAAACGTCGGAAGGCCTCCGGCTCTTTCGCTGGAGAAAGGTGGAGTTATGGCAGGCATTCGTCACATTTTTCTTGCTGGTGCATTCGCGTGCCTTGCGACGGGGATGCTGCTCTGCTCGTGCTCGACCGGTTCTCCCGCTGCGCCTGAATCCACATCCTCGCATGCAGAGGAGAGCGTTCCTTCCCATGAGGCTTCCGCGCCCGAGCCGGCTTCGGCCGATAGCGCGGAACCTGTGCGCATCGGCAAGGACCAGGTGACGGTGCTCGTGTTGAACGGTTGCGGCATCGAGGGCGCAGCCGCCGAGGTGGCCGAGAAGGTGCGCGCCGCGGGGTTCGAGAACGTGACGGTGGACAACGCGACCTACTTCAACGTACCGTCGACGCGCGTGTCGTACTACCATGAGGAAAACAGCGCGGAAGCCGAGGAGCTGGGCGATCTGCTGAAAGTGGTCGGGCTTGCGAGCGTGTACTGCTACGACGGCGACGACTGGGCGGGAGGATGGAACAAGGACTACGACATCCTCGTCATGGTGGGCGACCCCTCGGCTGCCGACAACCCCATCTATGTCGGTGCTGGTCCAGAGGGGGAGTCGAAATAGCTCGCTTCGCTATCGCGTGCCGTGGAGCATGCGGGCGAACTCGTCGGCCATGGCGGCGGGGGACTCCTTCATCCCGCTTTCGAGCCAGCAGATCAGCACGTTGTAGAACGCGCCGGCGTAGAAGTACAGCTGGTAGCGTTCGGGCGAGCTTGCGGACATGTCGCCGTGCGAGGCGATCTCGCAGTCGGTGACGAGGTCGAGCAGCGACGTGGAGGCCTTCGCCCGGTGAAACCCCAGCACGAGGCTCGCGTGCTCCTGGTAGAAGCGGAACTGGTACTCGATGCGCTCGCGGCTGCGAGGGTTGCCGTCCGTCGTGGGCATGCCCTCGTGGTAGCGCTGCGTCACCTGGCGGATGCCGTAGTCCACCAGGTCTTCGACCGACGAGAAGTTGCGGTAGAACGACGCGCGCGCGACGCCCGCCTGCTCCACCAGTTCGGTGACGGTCACCTTCGACCAGTCCTTGCGTCCGGCGAAATCTATGAGCGCGGCAAGCAGGCGGTCCTTCACTTGCTGGTTCGCGAGCTTTCTTTTGTCCATGAGACACATCACCCCGTTTTGTCTCCGGTCGACGATTGACGGTCGAGCACAACCTGATACAAAATGTATCGGGTTACAGCATACCATCGAAACGGAGCGAAGCACCATGATTCTGTACTTCAGCGGCACGGGCAACAGCCAATGGGCGGCGCGGCGGCTAGCCGAGGCGCTCGACGACGAGGTCGTCTCCATCAACTGCATCATGAAGGAGGGGACATCGGCGCCCCTTCGCTCACGGAAGCCGTTCGTGTTCGTGGCGCCCACCTATGCGTGGCGCCTGCCCCGGGTGGTGGATCGGTGGATCCGCGGTGCGTCCTTCGCGGGCAGCAACGACGCCTACTTCGTCCTGACCTGCGGGGGAAGCGTCGGCAACGCGGCCGCCTATGCGCAGAAGCTGTGCGCGGGCGTCGGGCTGCGCTTTCGCGGCCTCGCATCGGTTCTCATGCCCGAGAACTACCTGGCGCTGTACGACACGCCGGACGAAGCGGAGTGCCGCGCTCTGATCGAGCGCGCCAAGCCGCGCATCGACGAGGTGGCTGATCTCGTTCGCCGCGGCGAGCCGCTTCCCGAAGAGCCGGTCACGGCGAAGGGTCGTTTCCGCAGCGGCCCCGAGAACGCGCTGTTCTACCCCGTGCTCGTGCACGATGCGAAGTTCGTCGCGACGGATGCATGCACGGCGTGCGGCACCTGCGTGCGTCGCTGCCCGCTGAACAACATCGCGCTCGCGGGCGGCAAGCCCGCATGGAACGGCTCCTGCACGCATTGCATGGCCTGCATCGCAGGGTGCCCGACGCGCGCCATCGAGTACGGCCAGAAGTCGAAGGCGCGCCATCGGCACGACATCTGGACGGATGCGGGCGACGGCGCATGCGGAGGCGATGCGCGATGAGGGATCGTCACGAGGTTCTCATCGACGAGGCCCGCTGCATCGGGTGCGGGCTGTGCCGGGAGGATTGCCCGGCCGCCAACATCGTGGTCGAGCAGGGGAAAGCCGCGGTGATCTCGCAGGACTGCCTCATGTGCGGCCACTGCGTGGCCATCTGCCCGCAAGCGGCCGTCACGATGACCGGGTTCGAGGAAGAGCCGAGGGAGCTGGACGCCGGCGCGCCAACGGCCCTCGACCCTGATCGGCTGCAGCAAGCGCTCGGCGCGCGGCGCAGCATCCGCCGCTTCGCCGACCGGCCCGTTCCCGACGACGTCTTCGCGCGCATCGTCGAGGCGGGGCGGCTGACGCCTACGGCCAAGAACGAGCAGGACGTGTCGTTCGTGGTGCTGCGCGACGACATCGCGCGCTTCGAGGCGCGGGCGGTGCGCCTGTTCAGGCGCGTGATGCCGTTCGTGCGGCTTACGAGCTCGATGGCGCGCCGCACCTCCATCGACGACCGGTTCTTCTTCAAGGGCGCGCCCGCGGTCATCGTCGTGATCGCACGCGGGGACATCGACGGAGCGCTGGCCGCCTCCAATATGGAGCTCATGGCGCAGGCGCACGGTTTGGGCGTGCTGTACAGCGGTTTCTTCACGATGGCCGCGCGCCTGTCGCGCGGGCTTCGTCGCGAGCTGGGGCTCGGCCGGAAGCAGAAGGTGGTCACCGCGCTCGTGCTGGGGTATCCGGCCGTGCGCTATCGGCGCACCGCCCCGAAGGAGGCGGCGGCGATCAGCTGGAAGTGAGGCTGCTCCGACGACGCTGCGGCTCGCCGCAAGTGGCCGAAGTATGACCGTTCCGTAAAATGTTATCAACAAAGTATCATTTAGCGGTATCATAGGTTCGATCACAGACGACGGACAACCCCTCATCGAAAGAAGGATCCATGGCTTCCAGCATCTACGACTTCACCGTGAAGGACCAGCAGGGCAACGACGTGTCGCTCGCCGACTACCGAGGCCGCGTGCTGCTGGTGGTGAACACCGCCACGGAGTGCGGTTTCACGCCTACGTACGCCCAGCTCGAGGCGCTGTACACCACCTTGCACGAGCGTGGTCTGGACATCCTCGACTTCCCGTGCGACCAATTCGGCCATCAGGCTCCCGGTACGAACGAGGAGATCGCGCGCTTCTGCACGTCCCGTTTCGGCGTGACGTTCCCGCAGTTCGCGAAGATCGAGGTCAACGGCGAAGGCGCCGATCCGTTGTTCGCCTACCTGCAGCAGCAGAAGGGCTTCGAGGGCTTCGACGAGGGCCACGAGTTGACGCCGGTTCTGGAAGACCTGCTGGCGAAGGACGATCCCGACTATGCGGGCAAGCCCGACATCAAGTGGAACTTCACGAAGTTCCTCATCGACCGCGAGGGCAACGTCGTGCGCCGCTTCGAGCCCACCGCGTCCATCCCCGACGTCGTGGCGCCCGCCGTGGAGGAGCTGCTGTAGCCTTTTCGGTCCGGACCCACCTCGCGCAAGCGCATGAAGCGCGAACCCGCGAACCCGCGAACCCGCGAACCCGGCCGCCGCATCCATCGCGATGCGGCGGCCTTTTTCACGCCTGAATGTTTCACGTGAAACATTTGTTCTGATCGGATGCCTTGAGCGCAACTGCTTGTCGCCGAAGCGGAGGCGGCGAAAATCCAGGATTTGCCGGTCGAGTTCAGGAGGGAGAGCCGGGCTTTCGTTTGCCGATGCAGCCGAAACGCGACGAGATTCGCGGAATCTGTCATCATGGGTTGGTGGATCGTGGCCGGTGGGCGGATTACCATAAGCGGCGAGGAGTATGAAAAACATGATCGGTTCGAACATTCAGAGCAGGCGCAAGATGGTCGGGCTTACCCAGGAGCAGCTAGCCGAGCGTTTGGGCGTGTCGCGCCAGACGGTGACGAAGTGGGAGACGGGCGATTCGACGCCCGACTTGGCCAATGCCGGCGCGCTGGCCGAGGCGCTCGACGTGTCGCTGGACGCGCTCGTAGGCTACGACCCGCACGGTACGATGCTGCCCATGCCGCCGCGCGGCAAGCATCTGTTCGGCACCGTCACGGTGGGAGAGCGCTGGCAGATCGTCATCCCCAAGCAGGCGCGCGAGCTGTTCGGCATCGAGGCCGGCGATGCCCTGTTGGTGCTGGGCGACGAGGAGCAGGGCTTGGCCATCCTGAAAGCCGACGAGTTCATGGACCGCGTGTCGATGCTCCGCAGCATGGTCGACCGATAGCCCCGCCGCGCTGGGCGACGTGGGCGTCGAGCGCAAGGAGGAAGCATGGGCGCAACCGGGAAGAGGAGGGTCGGCATGACCGCAGCCGTCATCATCGCGGCGCTGGCAGTGTGCATCGCTGCTGCGTTGGCATGGTACGTGGGCAACAGCCGTCATGGCGAGGAGCGCGACCTGGCGAAAGCGGTCGCTGCTGGCTTCGTTGAGAAGCGGGCTCGCGTGGAAGTTTCGCTTGCGGGCGAGGCAACCGGCTCGATGATCGAGGCCGTCGTCAACTACGCCGAAGGTCCCGACAACGGGCCGGCGCTCGTGCTCGTGCACGGCCAGGGCATGCAGTGGGAGGACTACGCCCGCGTGCTGCCCGATCTCGCGCAGCGCTACCACGTGTTCGCCGTCGATTGTTTCGGCCACGGCGAATCGAGCCACGATCCGGCGCTTTACTCGTGCGAGGCCATCGGGCGCGCGTTCAAGTCCTTCGCTGCGCAAAAGATCGGCGCTTGCTACCTCGTGTCGGGCCATTCGTCGGGCGGCATCATCGCCGCGTGGCTGGCCGCCAACGATGCTGAGCAGGTGACGGCATGCGTGTTGGAGGATCCGCCCTTCTTCCGCGTCACGCCGGTCGAGATGCAGCAGGAACCGGGCTGCTTCGCATGGAAAGACGGCTTCATGGTGACGCACGCGTTCCTCCGGCAGGGCGACGTTGCCGACCCGACCGTGTACTACGCGCAGCACAGCTACCTGTTCAGCCTGTTCGGAGGACTGCAGCCTAAAATCGCGGAGTGGACGGCGCAGGAGCGATCAGCGAACCCCGACGCGCATCTCACGCTGGCCTGGGTGCCGCACGACTGGGTGCGTGGCCTGTACTTCTACGACGACTTCGACGTGCGGTTCAGCGAGACGTTCTACGACGGCACGTGGTTCGACGGCATCGACCAGGCCGACCTTCTGCGCTGTATAACCTGTCCTGCCGTGTACCTGAAAGCGAAGACGAACTACGGCGAGGATGGTACGTTGCTCGCCGCCAACTCCGACGAGGACGCCGCACGCGTGCAGCAGCTCGTGGCTGTCTGCGAAACCGTCGTCGTCGAATCGGGCCACGACATCCACTACGAGCGTCCGAAAACGTTCGCGGACGCCGTCGACCGGGCGGCATCGGTCGCATCGGCGAAGTAGCCGCGTTCGACGGCGGCTTTTTCGGCCATCGCGGCGTTGGTCGAGGGCGAGCGGCGTTTCCATTACGACGTCGATATCGAAGCGCGGGGCGACGAGTCGCCTTGCGGGTGGCGCCCATGCGGGCCATCGGGCGCGCCAACACTTCGCAAGCGTTCGCCGCCGTCGATCAGATGGCGTCGAAGTACTCGTGCCCCTCGTGCAGCGCCGCCTCGTACAGCTCGCGAGCCTGTGCGATGTCGTCGGTGACCAGACCGTCGATGCCGTAGTCGATGAGGCGCGACATGTTGGCGGGGTCGTTGACGGTCCAAGCGTATATGATCTTCCCCGCCCCTTGCACTTCGTCGACGAGTTCCTGGGTGACGAAGAAGTCGTCGACGCTGAAATAATCGACATGCTCGATGCTCGAGATGGAGCCGTAAGCCAACGTCATGTCGTACATGGTGGGCATGGAGGGGTCGATCTCCTTCACCTTCGCGAGCGACTCGTAGGAGATGCTCGCGACGGCCACCTGGTCTCTCATATCGTAGGCGTTGATGAGGTCGACCGTCTTTCGCTCGAGGTCGACGCCGTGGCCGTCCGGCTTCACCTCGATATTCAACTTGATCTTGCCTTTGCACAACGCAAGCGCCTCTTCCAGCGTGCATATCCGCTGGTCTGCGAATGCGGGATCGAACCAGCTGCCGTTGTCGAGGTCTTTGATCTCGTCGTACGTGACCTGCCAGAACTCTTTATCCAGACCCGTCGTGCGCTTGAGGTTGGCATCGTGCATCACCACGAGCACGCCGTCGGCCGTCTGCTGCACGTCAAGCTCCACCCAATCCGCGCCTTGGTCGATAGCGTTCTGGAATGCAGCCAAGGTGTTCTCGGGAGCCTCGCGCGCGCCGCCCCGATGCGCGGTGATCGCGAAATCCGGCGCGGGCTCTCGCTGGCTTTCGGATTCGAATACCCCGTGCAAAGGGTCGTAGGACAGCAACGAAACGAGTCCGAGCATGGCGAGAAAGGAGCCGACCGCTGCGCGCGCGAGCCTCGTCCTGCACGTACGCGAGGGCTCGTCGATGCGGTAAGGGACGTCGATGCCCCGCTCCTGCGAGAATTCGTAGAACGTGGCGCTGAGGGCGGCATAGCTCAGCGGCGCGAACACGCAGTCGACCACGATAGTGAATGCGAACATCACGAGCGTGAGCGCGAAGGAGACTCCGAACGGCAGGCCGCCTTCTAGGATGGCGGCCAAGATGAGGACGCCGACGACTATGGCCGCGACCGCTCCCGACGCGAACACGGCGAACAAGGCTAGCAGACGGCGCGCCAGCCGCCAGGCGTTGCCGCGCAGCAGGCTCCTGCTCGAGATGCGTGCCTGCATCCAGGATTCGTCGCACAGCGTGAAGAAGTGAATGCCGAACGCCAGAAAAAACGCATGCAGGTACAGTGCGGCCATCACGATGACGAACACCGCGGTCAGCGCGCCGTTTTCCCAGATGAAGTCCATAATGAACTCGGGAAGCCGCACGCCGGTGAGCGCCGAGGAAGTGACGGTCAGGTTCGTGAGCGGAACCAGCAGCAGCACGAACAGCGCAAGAAGCCAGTTCGATGGGCGTGCGATGCGCCGGGCGGAAGAGAATGCGAGCCGGCTCGTTTCGAACACTCCGATGCGCCGACCCGTCTTTCCCGCCTGCATGACAACGACGAGGGCGCACATCTCGAAAAGGGCTCCGAGGGCCAGCACAAGCGCGGCCACGAGCAAAAACACCCACGCCAGCGGATTCGCGAATAGAGTCGTCATGTTCGTGTCGGCCAAGTAGGCAAGTCCGGCCGCTTCCATCGCGAGATCCACCATGCCGAAACATGCCGGTACGAACAGGATGGCGAACAAGAATCGGAAGCCGAATTCGAACAGGATAGCGGTTCGCGCATTGGCGGCGAACAGCCTCCATGTGCTGCGTGCGAACTCCATGGCATGCGTCCTTCCGTCGGATGCGGTGGCTGGTTGTTCGAGCCATTCTACCTGATGCGCTGGTTGGGAGCTCGCGCACTGCGGCGTTAATCGAGGGCGAGCAGCGCTTTCGCTACGGCGTCGATATCCAGCAGGGGAAGCGTTCCCGACGGGAAGCTCGGACGGCGCTCGATGGCCAAGAGGGCATGTTCGGTTTCGTCGAGGTCGACGACGTAGGGCGTGCCGTAGAACTGCAGCCCCAACAGGCATCCTTCCCCTTCGACGAGCACGACGTGCCCCGGTCCAGTGTCGGGGGCTCTCGTGTCGACGATGGGGGCCAGCTCGTTGCCGCGGAACAGCACGCCGCAGAACTGCTCGGGCAAGAGGGCAAGGGGCTGCACGCGGCTGGCGGCGACCACTTCGACGATGGACGAGAACGCGATGGCCATGTCTCCATCATCGGTGGGGATGACCAGCGCGTTATTCCGCCGAGCCTCTTGGCGGTCCTTGCCGATGAGCGTTTCGATCCAGTGCAGACGTTGGCTACGGTCGCGCATGGGTTCCCCTGTCCTTCGCCGCGTCGTTCAGAAAGCGCTGTACGCTTATCACGATGCAGGGCGAACCGTCTTGCAGGATGGCGTATCCGATGCAGCCCAGTTCGTGCATGCGCCGGCGGTCGAGCAGTGCCGGAAGCTGCAGCATCGAGATCCGCTCGTAGCCCTCAACGTCGTCTGCGGCCAAAGCGCATCGTTCCCCCAGAGCTTCAAGCAGGACGGTATATGCGGGGTGCGCCGCGTCAAGCGGAAAGGGCTTGGCACCTTGGTTGAGCATCTCGATATGCGCGCCGTGTTCGTCCTCGTACCAGGTTGAGGTTGCTTTCGACCCTTCTCCCGTTGCGCCGCCGCGCTGGACGCGGGCGGGGTCGAACGCCTCGAAGCGCACGATCTGCTGTGCGGGAACTGCGAAGCGGACGCCTCCGGTGCGCAGCAGGGCGGCTTCGAACACGGTGAACGGCACGGGAAAGCGTAGGACGATCTCCAACGTGCCGCGTTCGGTGTTGCGCATCGTGCCGCGCCCGCCGATGCGCTGCAGCATGCAGCCTATCTCGTTCAGTTCTGCGAAGGCGTTGCCGTCGCTGGCGGCGCTCGGCAAGAAGAATTGCGGCAGAAGGATGAACGCGCCTATCTCCTCGTCGGAATACGCGTCCAGCGGACGGGCGAGAAGGCCGCGTTTCGACGCTATCGTGGCGATACGGTGCGCGTCGAAGGGCCTGCCGTCGTGCTCGATGCGGCAAACGACATCCGAACCTTCGTTTTCCAGGCGCAAGCGTATGGTTGCGCGTTCCGGTTTTCCCAGGTCGGCGCGTTCCTCGGCGCTTTCGATGCCGTCGCGGATACATGATCGAAGGGCGCGTCTGAGCGTTTCCTCGATGGATGCGAGCACCGAACGATCCAGATCCATGCGTCCTTGCTCGAGCTCCAGATCGACGGGAACGCCGAACTGGCGCCCGTAGTCCTCGACGAGCTTATGAAGCGATGGAGCGATGCGGTCGAACGCTTCGATGCGCGAAAGGGCGACGGTGGATCGCAGGTGGTCGAGGGTCTGCGCGTACGAGAACGCGATATCGCTGAGCACGCGGTCGTTCGGAAGGCTCTCGGCGTGCGCTCGCAAAGACCGGTTCGTCTCCTCCAGCTGCGCGATCAGGTTCGACAGCTTTTCGTCTCGCTCGCTGCGCGCATCGCGATCGGCGAACGAAGAAATCGCTTCGATCCCTCCGTTTTCTGCATCGTCTTCCTGGGATGCGGAAGGCATCTCGAACGGCGGGATGCCTTCGGGATCCTCCACGATGGTGCAGCTGTCCACGAAGAACGCACCGCTGATGGCTGCGAGCACCCGCTCGGGCGTGCGCGAGACGAAGGTGACGAACAAGCCGTGGTCGCGCAGGTAGGGAATCGTCTCCCGACTGCTCTTGATCGCGTGCGGATGGCATGTTGCCGAGTCGCACAACGGCGCGATGCGGCGCATGACGAGCGAAGCGCGCGTGTTCTCGAGCCCGCAATTGGGCTTGAGCTTCGCCTGCACGGTGATCTCCTCGCGTTTCACGACCGGTTCCCTCCGCCACGCTCTATCTGGTTCGATTGCGCGAACACGCAACGGTTCTTGCCCGTCTCCTTGCCGTGGTACAGCGCGCGGTCGGCCGATGCGAAGTTCTCGCCGAACGTGAGTTCCGGATCGTAGGCGCTCAGACCGAACGTGAGCGTGCACGAAAAATCGCCTAAGTCGTCGCTGATGGGATAGCTGGCCACTTCCTCACGCATCTGGTTGCACAGACGCAAGGCCTCGTGGTCGGGCGTGGAGAACAGCACGAGCAGCAGTTCCTCGCCGCCCCATCGGATGACCGGATGGTTGCCGGAGAGATCGTCGAGGATGTCGGCGATGCAGACGATGGCGATGTCGCCGGCCTGATGGCCGCGCACGTCGTTGATGAGCTTGAAGTCGTCGATATCGCACAGGGCGAGCACGATGTTCGCTTCGCCGCTCATGCGTTCGATCTCTTGCTCCAGGTAGTCGGTTAAATAGTGGCGGCTGAACAAGCCGGTCAGCTGGTCGCGGAATGCGAGCGCCCGCATGACGTCCAGCTGCTGCTTCAGGGCGGCGTTGTCGGCGCGCAG
Organism: Eggerthella sp. BIOML-A4; assembly: GCF_009875575.1. Taxonomy (NCBI): domain Bacteria; kingdom Bacillati; phylum Actinomycetota; class Coriobacteriia; order Eggerthellales; family Eggerthellaceae; genus Eggerthella; species Eggerthella sp. BIOML-A4. Next base: position 156,929 of record NZ_WWRX01000001.1, read on the forward strand.
GCGCTCGCGGTCTTCTCGGATGCCTTCCGATCCGCTCGGCGCGCTGCCTGTTTCGGTTCGGAATCGCGTCATGCCCCAGCTTCGCTTTCGTGCGGATCTGCATCGATTTTGAAGCGGCCGATCAGGTGCTTGAGTTCGTTCGCGCGATCCGCAAGCTCCTCTCCGATGACCGCGCTTTCCTCGGAGGCGGCCGAGTTCTCCTGCACGACCTGGGAGAGGCTGTCCATGCTCTCCTGTATCTGGGCAACCGCTTCGAGCTGCTGCTCGGAGGCGTGAGCGATGGAGGACATCGCCGTCTTGATGTCTTCGATAGAGGTAACGGCTTCCTCCATGTTCGAAGATGCGGAGCCGATCAGCTCGCTTCCGGCCTCGACGTTTTCGATGGCGCGCCCGGCGAGTTCGTCAGCCGCACGCGACGCTTCGCTCACCTGCGAGGCGAGGCGGCGGATTTCCTCGGCCACAATGGCGAAGCCGCGTCCGGCATCGCCTGCGCGCGCGGCTTCGACGGAGGCGTTCAGCGCGAGGATGTTCGTCTGGAACGAGATGTCTTCGATGGAGTTGGCCAGCTGCGAGATGCTCTGGGCGTTGTCTTTGATCTCCTCGATGGCGCACACGGTGCGGGCTATCGAGTCGCTGCTTTCCTCGACCGCGCCCAGTACATCGGAGGTGTTGGAATTCACGGTCAGGACGCTTTCGGTGTTCTCTCCCACCACGTGCGTGATGCTCTGAACGTTGGCGGCAAGCTCTTCGATGGCGGTGGCTTGCTCGGCGGAGCCTTGCGCGACGGCTTGGGAGCTGTCCGACATCTGCGATGACGAGCGAGCCACCTGCTCGGCTGTTTCGCTGAGCTGCTCGGTGGCGAAGCGCAGCGAAGCTACCGTTTCGTTCATGGACGAAGCGAGCGAGCCCAGCTCGTTGCCGGACGTGCAGGATGAGCGCACCGTCAGATCGCCGTCGGCCAACCGCTTCGCTATGCGGTCGATCTCCTGAATGGGCGCGGCGATGCTGTGCGTGATGCGCCTCCACATAACGATGACGAGCACGATTGCCGCCGTCCCTAGAAGCCCGATGGCCAGCGAGGTTCCGACCTCGACGCTGAACGAGTCTTTGACGAAGGCCTGCGCAACGTGCTCTGCGGTGTTCACGACCTCGGTGGACAGGTTGACGGTCACTTCCTTTTGCGCGAGGTACTCGTTCGAGTACAGGTCGATGGCGCGGTCGATGTCTCCCGCTTCGGCCGCGCCGATCACGGCGTTGCGGCGCGCGCCCAGCTCGTCGCAGGCGTTCGAGAAGCGTTCTAGAAGATCGGGATCGGCTTTGAACAGCGACCTGACGACGTTCAGCTCGTTCATGCGTTGTTCGGTGAGATCCTCGATGGCCACCAGCGCTTTCTGTTTCGCCGCGTCGTTTTCTGCGTTAAGCAGCTGCTCGACGTACGTCGACATCTCCTCGATCGTGAAGCGAAGCGCCACGGCGCTTTTCGAAACCATGTACGGCCGGTTGTAGAACTCTTTGGTCATGGAGGCGTTCGCGTGGACGCCGTAGAGCGCCACTGCGATCGAAAGGGCGAACAGGGCGATGACGATGCCGTAGGATATCATCAAGATGCGGCTTATGCTGATGTTGCTCGGTTTCATGCTCATACGTTGGTCGCTTTCGCTTGTCTTCGATAAACGGAGTTCCCCTGGTATTCGAACAGCGTACGTTCGCGGATGATCTCGGCGTGCCCCAGCATGAGGTAGCTCGATGGGGCGAGGTGGCGGTGCAATGTCGCGATCACCCGGTTGCGAACTTCGGCTTTGAGGTAGATGATGACGTTTCGGCACATGATGAGGTCGTACGTCCTGCGCAGGACTTCGTCGTCGCAGAGGTTGCCCTGCGCCAGAAAGACGCGCGAGCGGATGCGCTCGGCAACGGTGTACAGCTGACCGTTCCGAACGAAGTACGCATTGCGCCAGCGACGGGGCACCCTGTTGATGCGCGATTCGGGATAGGCGGCCGTACGCGCCTCTTCGATCGCAGGTTGCGACAGGTCGATGCCGGTGATGCGAACGGAGGGGATCGGGTGGGTTCGCGCGTAGTCCTCGACCAGCATCGAGACGCTGTAGCATTCTTCTCCCGTGGAGCAGCCGGCGCACAGTATGTTCCACGGGCGGTTCGGCCGCTTGGCCAGCAATTCCGGGAAAGCTGTGGCGAAGAGGAACTTGAACTGCGCGCTTTCGCGCAGGAAGTAGGTGTAATGGGTGGTGACGAGGTTGACGAACCGGTTTCGCTCCTGCTGGTTTCGCCCTGACTCCACGAGGTCGAAGTACGCCGAAAACGACGGCAGCTGCAAGCGATCGCGCTCGCGCGCGAGGCGGCATTCTAGCAGGGTGCGCTTCGAATTCATGTCCAGACCGTACGTCTGGGCAAGAAACGAGCGTACCTGCTCGAATTCGCTGTCAGTCATATGTTCCACGCGCACCGCTTCGTCGATGGATGTTCATGATGGCTACAGAATACCATTGATAGGGGCTCGATCCGGGGATGAGCGGGGGGGGGGGTGCATTTTTATGCGTTTTTTCCTGTAGCGGCAGGATGCGGCGCATGCCGGGCTCGGCTACGCAGACGGCTGTCCGGCCGCGAGGGGGCTTTGCCCTCGTGCAAGCGCCTGCGTCGATCCTTCTTATGACGCAGGCGCTTTTCCCCGTTGGCGTGGCGATGTTCGGCCTTGGCCGGTGCAGCTTACCTCACGTGGTCGTCGAGCCATTCGATGGCATCGCGGATGACGCGGTCCTTTTTGAACTCGTTGAATATCTCGTGGTAGAGGCCCGCGTAAATGCGCAGCGACTTGTCCGCCGACGACGCTTCGCGGAACATGTCGATGCTGTCCTGCGGGCTGACCAGACCGTCGTCTCCGCCGTGCAGCAGAAGCACCGGGTCGGCGAAATCGGCGGCCTGCGCGCGCAGCCAGAGGTGGCCGTCGTGCACGGCGCGCAGCAGCGCCACCGAGAACTCCTTGATGACGAAGGGGTCGGCCAGGTAGGCCTCTCCCACGGCGGGGTCGGAGCACACGCCGTCGCCCAGCTCGTTGGGGATGTACGTCTCGGGGTCGAGCCCCTGCTCGACGGCGCCCGAGGCCAGGCCCGCGTGGTCGCGCGTCCAAGCGCCCGACAGCACGTAGCCGTCCAGCTTGCCGGGATGGGCCGTGCCGTAGCTGGCGGCGCCGAAGCCGCCCATAGAGTGTCCGATCATGAACACCGGCAGGTCGGGGAACTGCGCGCGGGCTTCTTCGACGAACAGGTCGGTATCGGATACGATCTGCGTGCGGTCGTCGTACCACACCTTCTTGCCCATGGAGCGCCCGTGCCCGCGATGATCGAAGCGCACGACGGCGTACCCGGCTTCCAGCAGCCGCTGCGTCACGTAGTCGTAGCGTCCGAAGTGCTCGCACAGCCCGTGGACGATGACGGCTGCCGCCTTCGGCTGCTCCGGCGCGTCGATGCGTCCGACCAGCAGGAAGCCCTCGGGGGTCTGTTTCGTGAGTTGCTGCTGCATGCGCGTTCCCTTCTCTCGGGTCGATAAGCTGGAGCTATTGTAGCGCGTTGACGCGCGGGTATGGAGGGCAGGGGAGGAAGAGGAGAGGAGGCGGGGGAGGCGGGGAAGGTGGCCTCGGGTGGGGCCCACTCTTCTGGGCGCGGGGTGGCGCTTGCGAGCGGGTGGGCGCGTTCCGCGTCGATTCGTGGCGGGCGCGGCGTGCGACCGGCGCGGCCGCTGACACCCAAGTCCCAAATCCCACTCCGCGCCAGAGAAGGGCTTGCGCCCTATCCCCGCGCCAAAAAGGGCTGGCCCGACCCGGCTGCTCGCGTGCTTTCCGTCCGGCACATTTGCCAAGGCGGCTTGCATGCTTGACAATGGACGACAACGAAGAACGGCGCGGCGCGCGCAGCAATGGAAGGAAGCACATGGCCGGCAAGCTCATCATATGTCCTACGCCCATCGGCAACTTGGGCGACATGACCGAGCGCGCGCTCGAGGCGCTGCGGTCGGCCGACGCGGTGTGCGCCGAGGACACGCGTGTCACAGGCAAGCTGCTAGCGGCATTCCGCATCGAGAAGCGCATCGAGCGGCTGGACGAGGCGCTCATCGGCGAGCGCGCGTCGTCGTTGGTTGAGCGCGTGGCGGCAGGCGAAGTGATCGCGTACTGCTCGGACGCCGGCATGCCGGGCGTGTCCGATCCGGGGCTGCGCCTCGTGCGCGCCGCCCGCGAGGCGGGCGTGCCGGTGGAGGTGCTGCCGGGCGCCACGGCCGTGGCCACGGCGTACGTGGCCAGCGGCAGCGCGAACCCGCGCTTCTATTTCGGCGGCTTCTTCCCGCGCAAGGACGCCGAACGCCGCGCCGTGGTGGAGAGCCTGCGCGCGCTCGATGCGGCGCTGCTGTTCTACGAGAGCCCGAACCGCCTGGTGGCGGCCTTGACCTCGCTGGCGGAGACGCTGCCGCATCGCGAGATCGCCGTATGCCGCGAGCTGACGAAACTGCACGAGGAAGTGGTGCGGGGCCCGCTGCCCGAGGTGCGCGACGCGTTCGCCGCGCGCGAGCGGGAGGGCGCGGGAATCAAGGGCGAGATCGTGCTGGTGATCGACGGCCCGAGCGCCGCCGAGGACGCCGCTGCCGAGCAGGACGCCGAAGCCGCAGCCCGCGACCGGGCCGTCGAGCTCAAGGCTGCGGGCGCGCGCAACAAGGACATCGCCCGCGCGATAGCCGAGGAGTTCGGCATCGCGCGCAACGCGGCATACGACATCTCGCTCGAGGCGTGAGGCGGCGCGCGATGGCACGCGGTGCCGGCATGGCCGGCTCGTCGTCGATGGCGCGTCCGTTCGCGCGGTACGTGTCGTTCAACGTGCTGGGCATGGTAGGCGTGTCGGTGTACATACTGGCCGACACGTTCTTCATTGCGAACGGGGTGGGGTCGGACGGCCTCGCGGCGCTTAACTTCTCCATCGTGCTGTACACGGTGCTGCAGGCTACGGGCCTCATGCTGGGCATCGGCGCGGCAACCGAGTTCCAGGTGTGCTCGGCGAGGGGCGACCGCACGGGGGCGAACCGGGTGTTCACCACGGCGCTCGTCATGGCGGGCGTTGCCGCGGCGGTGCTGCTTGCGGTCGTGGAGGCGTTCGCGACGCCGTTGGCGTCGCTTTTGGGAGCGGACGAGGCCACGCTTCCGCTGACCGTGACGTACCTGCGCACCATCTTCGCGTTCGCGCCGCTGTTCTTGTTGAACAACGTGCTGCTGCCGTTCGTGCGCAACGACGGCAGCCCGCAGCTGGCCATGGTCGCCATGCTGGTGGGAAGCTTCGGGAACATCGCGCTCGACGCGTTGTTCATATTCGGGTTCGGGTGGGGCATGTTCGGCGCGGCGTTCGCCACGGGGTTCGCCCCGCTCATGAGCATGGCGGTGCTGTTGATCCATTTCCTCAGGAAACGCAACACGTTTCGGCCGGTGCGCTTGCATCTGCGCGCGCGGCTCGTGGGGCATATCGCGGCGCTCGGGTTCTCGTCGTTCGTGGTAGAGCTGTCGGGCGGGCTGGTTTTGCTGGTGCTGAACTTGGTGATCCTTGCGTTTGAGGGAACCATCGGGGTGGCGGCCTACGGGGTGGTCGCGAACTTCGCGTTCGTGGCGAGCGCCCTGTTCGTGGGCATCGCGCAGGGCATCCAGCCGCTGGCCAGCAACGCGTACGCGCGTGGCAGCGACCGCGACGTGCGCGCGGTGCTGCGTCTGGCGCTGCTGACGGCTCTCGTCATCGCGGCGACGACGTACGCTGCGGTGGCGCTCGCCGCCGAGCCGCTTGCGCTCGCGTTCAATCGCGACAACGATCCGCAGCTCACGGCGCTTGCCGTGGACGGCATGCGCGTGTACTTCCTCGGGTACTTCTTCGCGGGGGCGAACATCGTGGCGGCGGCGTTCTTCAGCGCGGTGGAGCAACCGGTCTGCGGCCTGGCTATCTCCATCGTGCGCGGTCTTCCGGCCATACTGGCGTTCGCGGCTGTGCTGGCGGCGCTGTTCGGCATGGCCGGCGTGTGGGCCACGTTCCCCGCGGCCGAGGCGGCCACGTTCGCGCTGACTGCCGTGCTTCTCGTGCGGTTCGTGCGCGGGCCGCGCCGGCGCGATCGGGAGGTGGTCGCGTGAGCCCGCGGCAGCGTGCGGCGCGGGGGCGGGCTTCGGCCTCGCGTCCCGTTGCGCCCGTCGAGCCCGTCGAACTCGTGGTGGACGGCCTGGTCGTGCGGCTTGCGCGCAAGCGCATCAAGAACCTCAACCTGCGCGTGCATCGCGGCGGCGGGTTCGTAGAGGTGTCGGCGCCGGCGTACGTGCGTGATCGCGACATCGAGAGGTTCGTCCGCGAGAAGCGCCCGTGGATCGACGCGAAGCTCGCGCAGGTTGCCGCCTCGCCCGCCGCCGGGGCGGCCGAGGCGGGGCCCGAGGAGGTGGCGGCGTGGCGCGCCGTGGTGGAGGCGTGCGTGCCCGCGCTCGTGGAGGCGTGGGAGCCTATCATGGGCGTGAAGGCGGGCAAGCTGGTGTATCGCAACATGACCAGCCGCTGGGGCAGCTGCCAACCCGCAACGGGCCGCATCTGCATCAACGTGCGTTTGGCGCTCTATCCGCCCGAGTGCTTGGAGTACGTGGTGGTGCACGAGCTGTGCCACCTGCTGGAACGCGGCCACGGCCCTCGCTTCAAAGCGCTCATGGACGCCTTCATGCCCGACTGGCGAGATCGGCGCGCGAAGCTGCGCTAGGGCGCGTGTTGCGCCCGCGCGCGGAGGCGCGCTGCGGCGCGCGATGAGCGGCGCGCGTTGCCCCGAAGGGCGCGGGTCGCGTCCGTGCACGGCGCGCATTATGCGCCGCCTCGGAATGCGCGGGTCGATCTCGATACGCCCGCGTGCACCGTATGAAAGCCGCAGGTCGTGCTCTGCGTTCGTCCGAGCGCGCTCCCGATGCCCTTCTGCGCGTGGCCGGCGGGCCGCTTGACGGGACGTTCGGGCTTCCGCGGTAAAAACGGAACGGTTTGGTAATCCTGAAGGGCGCCCGACCGCCACCTTCTCGGGCTGCTGAACCTTCTCAAGCGCGTCCTCCCAGGTCGGGTGTTCGGATCAGAAATGTAAGCAACATAGTATGATTACCAAACCGACTCGTTTTTACCGCGACGGGAGGATTTTCGTGACATCGACCCATTCGCTTGGTAGCTGGGTCATGGTTGCGCGTTCGTCGCGACCGGCCACCCCGGCTCGACCGTCGTCGGGCAGCGTGTTGGGCGAAAAACGGTTCCCATGACAATTTCGGCGGTGCTGTCGGGCATCGGTGGTTGCGTGCGGATTATGCCACCTGGGGTTATGCGGTCGGACGAGGCGATGCGGCGCGTCGAAACCGCTTCGCGATTGCCATGGGGGGGCGTTTTGCGCCCAGGTCGGCCTCGCAGCTGCGGGCGAGCGTCCGGCACGGTGGGGTTCCGTCGGGCGCAGGCGAGCGTCCGGCACGGCGGTCACCGTCGGGCGCGGGCGAGCGTCCGGGGCGCGGGCGCGACTGGCCTTGCCCAGGCCTGCTCGTGGAATGTGTGCATCCTTCGCAAACCGCTTGCGCACGCTGCTATCATGGAACTATGGAAAGCGCACAGGCGATAGAGCGAGAACGGAACTATGGCAGCGCGGGTGATACCGCGCAAGGGGTATCCGACGGCTTGCCGAAGAGACAGCGCACCATCGTGCTTGCGGTCATGATGTCGGGCACCACCGCCGCGTGCATCTCGCAGAGCATGATGATAGCCGCGCTTCCCACCATCATGCACGAGTACTCCGTGAGCGCCTCGCTCGGCCAGCTTCTCACCACGTCCTACATCTTCACGCTTGGCCTCATCTCGGCTATGACCGCTTATCTGGTGCATCGCGTTGATTCGAAGAAGCTATTCATCGCAGCCATGGTGTGCTTCGTCGCAGGTTGCGCGGCCGCGCTCGTCGCACCGAATTATCCGCTGCTGTTGGCATCGCGCCTGCTGCAAGCCGGCGGCGCGGGCATCGCGCTGCCGCTTATCCAGGTGGTGGCGCTGTCAGTGTACCCCAAAAGCGAGTACGGCCGTGCGATGGGTCTGGTGGGCCTCATCATCGGCTTCGCGCCGGCCATCGGGCCCACCGTATCCGGCTTCCTCATCGACTTCTGGGGCTGGCGCTCGGTGTTCGTCATCTTGGGCGCGGTGTCGGCGGTGGTTGTGGTGCTGTCGTTCTTCGTGCTGTCCGACGTGGTGAAGCGCGAAGCGTCGCGCGAGAGGTTTGACGTGCCTTCGGGGCTGTTGTACACGCTTGGCTTCTGCGGCATCATGCTGGGGACCACGGTTATGGAGTCGGACGCTGCGTTCGATCCTGTGTCTTTGGCGGCGCTCGCAGGCGGCGCGCTTGCGCTCTTCGTGTTCGCGAGGCGTCAGGCGCGCATCGAGCAGCCGCTGCTCAAACTGTCGTGCTTTCGCAACCGCACGTTCGCGATAGCCACTGTGCTGGTGATGATGTCCCAGATGGCGTTCATGGTCGGTTCCATCATGGTGCCGTTGTTCGTACAGGACGTGCAGGGCGGCAGCGCCACGGTGTCGGGGCTGACTATCCTGCCGGGCGCGGTGCTGCTAGGGTTCTTGAACCCGGTGACGGGACGCCTGCTCGACCGTTACGGTCCAAGGCCGCTCGTTGCGGTGGGATGCGCGGTGCTGGCTGCGGGCACGCTGGCTTTCGCGGCGTGCGACGCGGGTACGCCCGAGTGGGCGATAACCGTGTTGTACGGCGTGCGCACGGTGGGGGTCGCATGCCTCATGATGCCGATGACCGCTCACGCTTGCGCGGCGCTGTCTCTTGAAGACATCGCGCAAGGCACGGCCATTATCACGTCGTTTCGCCAGATCTTCGGTGCGCTCTCGTCGTCGGCGCTTATCACGGTTATGGCGCTCGCATCTTCCAACGAGCTAGGCATCGACGTCGGCGGTTTCGCTTTAAGCTTCGAAGTGCAGGCGGCCGTCATCGTCGTGGGCTTCGTCGTGGGCATGGCGTTTCTGCCGCGCCCGCAGCGGAAAACGCGCTAGAGGCGGCTCGGCTGAGCGTGGTTCGCGCTATGCTGCGGCTGCCAGGGACGGCTCGGCGTAGCGGGCCCTGATGTAGCGGTCGATGGCGTCGGCGGTTTGGCTCTGCTGTTCCGCGGGGGTGATGCTGGCTTCGCCATCGCCGCTTTGCGGGCCGTAGGCGCCGAAGCCAGCATGGTTGCCGCCTTCGATCTCCACGGTTTCGGCTCCCTTGGGCAGCAGGTCGGCGTTGTCCTCGAGTTTGGCGCGGTTGAGCACCTGGTCGTTCGAGCCGTACAGGGAGATGGCGCCCAGGTTCGTGCTCGACAGGTCGCTGGCGGAGTAGGATCCCAACAGCACGAGGCCGTCGAGCGTGCCGTCGCCGGCATGGTCGACCGCGTACTGCGCCGCCATCGAGCCGCCCAGCGAGTGGCCGCCCACCCACCAGGTGCCCACGTCGGGGAAGTCCGCGCGCACGCGGTCGGCTGCGTTGATGTCGAAGAACGCGAAGTTGAACGGCATCTGAACCACTACGGCCAGGTAGCCGCGCTCGGCCAGATCGCGCATGAGCGGCGCGTACGCGCTGTATTCCACCTTCGCGCCGGGGTAGAACACGAGGCCGACGGCTGCGTTCGGGTCGCCGAACGCAAGGTAGTTGTCTCCCTGCTGAACGGGCAGCGTCTCGGTCGACACGAGGTTGCGATGGTTCGCGTCGAGGTCGTGGTACGAGTCGCTCGCGTACGCGAAGAACGCGGCTGCCAGCACGCACAGCAGGATGGCGAGGGCCGTCAGCGCGACGACGAGCTTGCGCGGCTTGCGGCGCGCGGCGACGGGCGTGCCGCTTTCGGCCGCTTCCGTCGTGGGTGTAGGTTCGTTCGTTTCCATGACGAGCATGGTAGCAAAAGAGTGCCATGCCCGGTTCCGGATCTGCAACGCTTGCCTTGCATTTCCTCTTCGTGATAAGTATACTTGACATTGTGATAAGAAAACTTGGCAGAATGAACCAATGAAAACCTTGGGATGCCGTACGAGGATGCCCAGTTGGCAAAAAGCAATCGAATTCGGAAGGTGAGCGCAGTCCGATTCGGTGGCAAGTCCAACGTGATTGAGGATGCCGGCTCGCGACCAGGTATTTTGCAGAGTGGGTAGCCGCGCATCGCTGCGATCAGGGATTCAAACTTCCGAATTCGGAGGTTTTTCGCCATCGAGAAGCGTTTTGCGTGCTTGGTGAGGCATGAGTACAAATGTTTCACGTGAAACATCCGGAAGCGAACGGGCGATGCAGAAGGAGGCAGCCATGAACAAGGACGAGATTCTGGAGAAGAGCCGTCGGGACAACGACGGAATGGACGAGCGGTTCAAGCTGATGCAATGGCGTGCGAGCTACCTTATGCTCTCCGTGATGATGGTGGTATGGGCGTTGTTGTTCGTGTGGGATTCGCTTCATGGTCAGAGCACGGATGTGTCGTTCGCCATTGTCATGTCGGGCATAGCCGCCATGAACTTCTACCAGTTCTACCAGTTTCGTTACAAAACCGCGTTGGGTGCGGGCGTTTTGGTGACGGTCGCGGTCATCAGCGTCGTCGTCCACCATATATTCGCGACGATGTAGGGGCACTTCATGATCAAGCTACCGTCTCTCGGATTCGACGATGTGCATGACAACGACGGCGAGCTCGAACTCTGCAACCGGCTGAAGGCGGCGCGCGCCGAGGCGGGGCTTTCGCAGGCAGAGCTCGCGGGGCTCGTGGGTGTCTCGCGCCAGACCATCTCGTCCATCGAGACGGGCCTGTTCAACCCTACGGCAAAGCTGGCCCTCGTCCTCTGCATCGCGCTCGACAAGAAGTTCGAGGATCTGTTCTACTTCGAGTGAAGTGTGCGCAAGGGCGCATCAAGGGTCGACGGACGCGCCTGGCTCACTTCCAGATCTTGCGGGCTTCGGGGTCTTCGGCCAGCAGCAGGTCGCGCAAGGCTTGCAGGTCGTCGGCCGAGACGTCTTCGGGGTTCTCGTACTCCAGCGTGTCCGCCACGCGAAAGTCGAAGCCGTTCTCGCCGTGCTCGCTCCACAGCTGCTGCAGCGGACGGTTCGGGTGCCCGCCTCCGTTCAGCTTCGCCCGCAGGCTGTTGAGCTCCTTCGCCGCGTCGCGCGTGATGCCCAGAAAGCGCTGGCCCGTGGCAGTGCAGCGCAGTTCAACCACGCCCATGTCGGGGCGGCGGCTCTTGTATGCGTCTCGCAATTCCTTGCGTCGGTCGGTTTGCATGCGTATCACCTCATCGTCCACGGTACCGCATGCCGTCCGGGCGCGCAATCTACGGAACGTCGACCGTTGCCCTCGCCCCTTGTCATCCTATGGGCGCAGGCGGCGGAGCCGCCGGGGTCGAAGGATCCTGCGCGGCGATAGCCGGAATGCTTGCAGCTGGTGCCGCACGGGATCATTCGACTCCGCGCTGCGCGGTCCGCCCAGGATGGCAGAAGATCACCTATTTAAACGACGGCGCCTGTTACGTTCTCGCCCTCAATCAGGCCGAAGCCGGCTGATCGGCCGCGCCGGCCTGCATCCAGGCGATGTACGTGTCGGGGTGGTGGGCGGTCAGCGCGGCCGAAAGGTCGAGGCCGAGGAGCGACTGCACGGCACCGACGATGCCCAATGGGCTGACCAGCGCGTCGAGCGTGGGCACGCGGGTGGATGCCGTGGAGCCGAACGTGCTCAGCGTAGCGAAGTCGTCCTCGTCGCATCCTAACGCGTAGCCGGTGTTGCGCTGGTAGGCGGTCTGCACGATGGCGTACGAATCGTCGAAGTCGGCGCTTACGGTGCTGGGCAGCGTGATGGTGGAGCCGTAGCGTCCGAAACCCCAGGAGGAAAGCGGCAGCTGCGTGACGATGTCCGCCTCGTTCACCACGTTGAAGATGTTGTCGAACCTCGGATCGTGCCGGTCGTCCGCGCGCGTGGCGCACGGGGCGGCGAACGTGTAGGCGTAGATGCCGGACGAGGGCGCCAGCGCCGACGCGTCGTCGTCCGGGTCGCCGAGGTCGGCGGCCAGCAGGTTCGCGATGGCCCCGCCGCGGCTGTGCCCTGTGATGAGAATGCGCGTGTGAGCGGGGTCGATGCCCAGATCGCTCGCGTAGGAGCGCACTGCTTTCTCGACCTCTTCCTCGGCCGCTTTGAACCCGCGGTGGTCGGCATCGTCGGAGCCGGCGCCCAGGAAGTTGAAGTTGCTGAGCCACTCTGCGCCGTACGTGCCGCGGATGCCCACGAACAGAAGCGTGACGGGCTTCCCGTCGCCGTCCGAAGCGATGGTCTTGCTGGCCAACGTGTACGCGGCCACGTCGCTCGATCCCACCAACAGTGAGCTGACCTCGTCGAGGACGCTGCTGCGCATCGCGTACGACTCGGTGCGCACGTCGTGGAATCCCAGCGCGCCAAGCGTCCGCTCGGCGTAGGGCAGCGAACCGGCCACGCCGTCGTAGTACTGGGATTCGGAATTGCACACCGCCGCCAACACGGAACAGGCCGTGGCCAGATCGTGCTGGTAGGTGCGGGCGTCGTGGAAGAACCAGGAGTCGTCGAACGTCAGCTGCGTGGATGTTCGCCCTGACGGGTTGTTCGGGTCGAGGGCGGCTACCACCTCGCTGCAGTATTCGGCGGTGACGGTGGTGCGCGGGGAAGCGGGGACGTGCGCGACGACCGCGTTTCCATTGGCGTGCGCGACGGGAACGAGCCCCGATTCGTAGCCCGTGTACCGGAGCTGTACCATGAACAGCGCGATGAGAAGGAGGCAGCCGAGCAGGGAAGCGACAGCCGACGCGAAGCGTCGCGCGGGGTTCGTCTGCATCGGTCCTCCTTCGCCATCGGTGAGTGCTTCCTTCGTTTCGGCCAGTATACGGTGTCGTGCCGCCGCGGTTACCGGTGCTGGCGCAACGCAAGTGAAACTTAAGCGTGCTGTAAGCATTTCTTAAGGTTTGGGGCACATTGCGGCAAGGTTCGGGATTCCTTTGCATCGCGGGCGTGAAACATTCGCGTGCGATCTGCGGGGACGAGGGGTCGAAGCGTTTCCTCGTGCTAGAATATCCAGTTGCTTGCCAACTGGCGAACGAATGCTGGTTGGCGCGCGTCGTCCAAGCGCGCCGCATCATGAGCGGCGGCGCTCGAAAGCCGGCTGACGAGGCATCATGCGCCGCGCGGCCCCGAAATGTGAGGAAGCACCATGTCAAAGGGAACCTACTCGTTCACCACCCCCATCTACTACGTCAACGCGGCCCCGCACCTCGGCACCGCGTACACCACCATCGCCGCCGACACCGTGGCGCGCTACCAGCGCATGAACGGCTACGACGTGGCGTTCGTGACGGGCATGGACGAGCACGGCCAGAAGGTGGCCGACACCGCCGCCGACAAGGGCATGACCCCGCAGGACTGGTGCGACTCCATGGAGCCCGCGTTCCGCGACGCATGGGACATGCTGGGCATCACCTACACCGACTTCGTGCGCACCACCGAGCCGCGCCACGCGCGCACGGTGCAGAAGTTCTGGCAGGACCTCTACGATCGCGGCTGGTGCTACAAGGGCAGCTACGAGGGTTGGTACTGCGTGCATGAGGAAACCTACTACGCTGAAAGCGACCTCGAGAAGAACGAGGACGGGGAGCTGGTGTGCCCCGACTGCAAGCGCCCCGTGCAGAAGGCGGGCGGCGAGGAGAACTGGTTCTTCAAGCTGTCCGAGTTCGGCGACAAGCTGCTGGCGTTCTACGAGGAGAACCCCGATTTCATCCGTCCCGAAACGCGCAAGAACGAGATCGTGTCGTTCGTGAAGAGCGGTCTGAAGGACCTGTCCATCTCGCGCAGCACGTTCGACTGGGGCGTGCCGCTGCCGTTCGACGAGGGCCACGTGGCCTACGTGTGGGCCGACGCTTTGCTGGCCTACCTCACCGGCATCGGCTACGGCGACGAGGGCGAGCGCGCCGGCGAGTTCGACGCCCGCTGGCCCATGCAGTACCACTTCGTGGGCAAGGACATCACGCGCTTCCACTGCGTCATCTGGCCGGCCATGCTCATGGCGGCCGGGCTGCCCATCACCCACACCGTGTTCGGCCACGGCTTCCTGCTCACGAAGGGCGAGAAGATGTCGAAGTCGAAGGGCAACGCCCTGAAGCCCGCGGACCTCTGCAAGGTGTTCGGCGTGGACGCGTACCGCTACTACTTCATGAGCGACGTGCAGTTCGGCGCCGACGGCTCCATCTCCATGGAGCGCATGGTGCAGGTGTACAACGCCGATTTGGCCAACACCTGGGGAAACCTGTGCAGCCGCGTGTTCAACATGACGAAGAAGTACTTCGACGGCCAGGTTCCGGAGGTGCCCGCCGAGGTGCTTGCGAATGAGAACCCGCTGCGCGCCATAACCGAGGAGCTGTACGCCGAGTACGACGCGGCTCTGGGCGCCGTCGACTTCACGGCCGCCGCGGCCGCGGTGCAGAAGCTGGCCGGTCGCGTGAACCTCTACGTGGAGGAGAGCGCCCCGTGGAACCTCGCGAAGAGCGAGGAGACCGCCGGCGAGCTGGCCGAGGTCATCTACAACGCGCTTGAGGCCATCCGCATCATCGCGCTGTACATGGCGCCGTTCATGCCGAACACGTCGGCCGAGGTGTTCCGTCGCCTGTCGCTGGGCGACATCGAGGCCGTGACCGACATCGAGGCCGCGACGGCCTGGGGCCAGCTGCCCGCCGGCAACCCGGTGGAAATCGGCGACCCCCTGTTCCCGCGCCTGGACATGGACGCCATCGACCTGAGCATGGAGTAGAACGGTTCCGCCGGCCTGCCGGCCGGCGGAGCAGCCGACGCTGCGGCGCGTCCTCGCACGCGATCTTCGTGCGATCCCGGAGCCTCGCGTACCATAGTACGCTTCGCCTCCGCGATCCCGCGAATCTCGCATCCGAGGACGCCCCTCGCTGGCTTTGTTGGACCGGCGACGACTCGAACAACCTGCGAGCAAGAAAGGACGCGACCATGGTCGACGAACAGAGCGCGGAACCCGTCTTCGACGATCCGCAGTTTCGGCAGAAGCGCAAGCACGGCCGCTACCGCGT
This sequence comes from Eggerthella sp. BIOML-A4, assembly GCF_009875575.1. Lineage (NCBI taxonomy): Bacteria > Bacillati > Actinomycetota > Coriobacteriia > Eggerthellales > Eggerthellaceae > Eggerthella > Eggerthella sp. BIOML-A4. The sequence goes on from NZ_WWRX01000001.1 coordinate 172,076, forward strand.
GGTGGACGCTCCCCAGCTCGAGGGGCCGGTGGCCGACACGCACGCCCACCTGCAGCTTCTGCCCGATCCGTCGTACGCGCTCGCGCGCTGCGCGGCTCACAAGGTGGAGTTCGTCTGCACCATCGTGGATGCGTTCGAAGACGGGACCACCACGTTCGATCGCTTGAACTCGTGGCGGTTCGAGGCCGCTGCGGCTGCCAAGCGCTTCGTCGGCTGGACTTGAAGCGACCCCTTCCCGCGCGTGCCGCGGGTTCGGATCGCCGTCGGGTGCCACCCGCATAACGCGAAGTACTACGACGACGGCTTGGAGGCCGATTTGCGCCGTATGCTCAAGGACCCGCGCGTGGCCGCGCTCGGCGAGATCGGCTTGGACTACCACTACGACTTCTCGCCGCGCGACGATCAGCGCGAGGCCTTCCGTCGCCAGCTCCGCTTGGCGAAGGAGGCGGGATTGCCCGTGGCGCTGCACCTGCGCGAGGCGCATGACGAGGCGCTTGCCATCATGCGCGAAGAGGGCTTCCCCGAGGCGGGCACGCTGCTGCACTGCTTCAATCTGGACTGGGCCACGCTGGAACCGTGGGTGGCAGCCGGATGCTACGTGGCGTTCGGCGGCGCGCTCACCTTCAAGAACGCCGACGACACGCGCGAGGCCGCAGCCCGCGTGCCGGCGGATCGTCTGCTCACCGAGACGGATGCGCCGTACATGACGCCCGAACCTATGCGCGGCATGACCTGCCTGCCCGATCACGTGCTGTTCACGGCGGAGCGGCTGGCCGAGGCCTGCGGGCGGGCGCCTGGGGCCCAGCGCGAGGAGTTCCTCGCCCGACTTATGGACAATGCGCGCGAACTGCTGGATCGCCCGGCCACCGCTTGGCAGAAGAACAAAGGAGCGTGACGCTTATGAAGCGACTCATCATCAGCGGTTCCCCTCGGGCGCGAGGGCGCAGCGCGGGCGTCGCGGAGGCCGTGCGCTTCGCTTTCGAGGAATCCTGCGCCGACGACGATGTGCAGCTTGTTTCGTTGGCGGACGTGCGCATCTCCCCGTGCACGGGGTGCGAGACGTGTGCGGACACCTTGGGGCGCAACGAGCTGTACTGCATCATCTCGGACGACATGCTGCGCGTGCGCGAGATGCTGAACGCTTGCGATCAGCTGACGCTGGTGTCGCCGGTGTACTTCGCGGGCGCGCCGTCCCAGCTCAAGGCGTTCCTCGACCGCCTGCAGCCGTACTTCTACGCCAACTGGCGCGCCAAGCCGAAGCGACCGGCAAGCCTGTACGTGGTGGGCGAGGGGGGCGACCCGCACGGGTTCGGCCCGCTTGTGGGCGAGGCGCGCTCGGCGTTGGCCGTGGCGGGCTTCGCGCTGGAATCCGTGCACGACTGGGTGGGCCTCGTCAGCGCGGACGGCGCGCTCCCTTCGGGTTCCGACGTGCTGGAGGGCGGCCGCGTGCATCCGGCGTCGGCCTACACGTGCACGGGTCCCGAAGGCACGTTTCCACGCGCGGTGGGGCAGGTCTGATGACGAAGCTGTCGCCGCTGGCCAGCGTGTCCGAGACGCGTGCCGTCCTGGAAGCGCACGGGCTTTCGACCAAGTACTCGCTCGGCCAGAACTTCCTTATCAACGACGCCATCTTGCAGAAGATCGTCGCCTTGGCCGATCTTGCGCCCGACGACTACGTGCTGGAGGTGGGGCCCGGCATAGGCACGCTCACCATCGCGCTGCTCAAGAGTGCAGGGCGCGTGCTGTCGGTGGAGCGCGACCCCGACCTACCCGCCGTGCTGGTCGAGACGCTGGCTCCCTGGTCCGACCGATTCGCCCTGCTCAACAAAGACGCGCTTGATTTATGTTCCGCTGATTTCCAATCAGCGGAACCACTCGACGCTGCGGCTTCCCGTGGTGCCCGATCTCGCGGCGAGGCTGAAGGCTCGCGTACCGAAGTACGCAGCGCCTTCGCCCTCCCCACGATCTCGGGCACCACGGAAACCCTCGCTGACGTAGCTGGACCCATGAGGCTTTTACCCAACAAGCTGGTGGCGAACCTGCCCTACGCCGTGGCCGCCACCGTGGTGCTCGACTACTTCGAGCAGTTCGCGTCGCTGGAAAGCGCCACCGTCATGGTGCAGAAGGAAGTGGCCGACCGCATGGCCGCCAGCCCGGGCACGAAGAACTACGGCGCCTACACGGTGAAGCTGCGCCTGTACGCCGAGCCGGCCGGGCGCTTCGCCGTAGGGCCGGGCAACTTCTTCCCGCCGCCGCGGGTGGAGAGCGCCGTGCTGCGCCTGAACCGCCGCCCGGTCTTCGACGACCAAGGCGTGCCGCTCGATGCCGATGCGATCGCCGCCGCCTGCACCATGGCCGAGGCCGCGTTCGCCACGCGCCGCAAAACGCTGTCGAACTCCTGCAAAACCTACTTCGCCGGACGAGGCCCGCAAGGGGCCGCCGTCATCGCCCGGCTCCCGCAGTTGTTCGAGCGCGCCGGCATCGATCCCCGCCTCCGCGGCGAGACCCTCGACCTCCCCGAGTTCGTCCGCCTCGGCTGCGCCTTCCAGCAGATCGCTTGAACGGTTCGGTCGCTGAAGAGGGCTCGTCTGCCGAGGGGCTTGCCGCCGAGCCGCTTGCCGCCGAGCAGCTTGCGCCCCCCCCCTCGCGTCGTAAATCCGTGGGCGATGTGCAGCAAAAACGAGGTTTTGGCAGCGCGAGCCACCTCGCCGGCGCATCGAGCGAAACGCGACCTGGGGTTTCTTCGTCGCGCTGCCCGCAAAAGAGCTTCCCGCGACGGCCGAATGAGGTTCCGACTGCCAAAACCTCGATTTTGCTGCACATCGCCGTGCGTCCGCTGTTAAACCAATATTGACATGCGCCGCCGTGCGCCGCCTCCTCCGTCGGGGAGCCGGCGATCGAGCGGGACGGGCGCCCGGCCGACGGCCGAAGAGGGCTTCCGGGCCGCCGGCGAGTCCTCGCGGACGGCCCGGCTCGGCTATGTCAATATTGGTTTAACAGCGGAACCGTGCGAATCGGTGCACCCGTGGACCGAACGGGGCGGTGCGCCTTCGCGAGTCTCGGTCGCGGGCTAGGCGTCCTTCAGCGCTTTGGCGCGCACGGCCTTGCCTTTGCTGCACTTGGGCTTCGCAAGCGGGCAGTGCTTCTTGCAGCAGGGGCACACGCGTCCGTCGAGCACCGATGCCGTCTTTTTCGCTTCCGCCTTCTTCTTGTCCGGTTTCTTCTTCTTGTCTTTCTTGTCTTTCTTCGAGCTCACGTGGATCCTTTCGCACTATGTTCGCGGCCATTCTAGCATGTGCGTCCGTGAGGAGCTCGAAGCCTCCGCGGACGGCAGCGCTCGCACGGCACCCGCTTCCACGGGGGTTTCACGTGACGAGGCGCGAGGTTTGAATTGTTATGGACTTGGGGACAATCCGTGCAGATTCTGTAGAGTATTGACTCAGGTGGTATAATTTGAGGCTGTCATTTCTGCACACTGGCATACGCGAGAAAGAGTGAGCATGGATTTAGCGAAACAAGCCAAAATCGTCGACTCCATTCATGATACGTTACACGACTTCGTAGGTCAACGCCTGAAAGTTCGGGCCAATATGGGTCGGTCGAAAATCGTCGAGAGCGAAGGCGTTCTCATGCAGGTGCACCCGCAGCTGTTCATCCTCGAGGTGGATCGCAAGCGCGGCCGCACCTCCCGCCAGTCCTACCAGTACGTCGACGTGCTGACGGGCATGGTGGAGCTGTCCCAGAACGGCGAGCCGCTGTTCGAGCCCTTCGTGCCCGAGTCGGCCGACGGTGCGCCCGCCGCGGATCTTATGGACGAGCAGGAAGAGGAGAAGGTCCTGTCCTAACGGCTCAGGGCTGGTTTCGGCAAACCGACGGGTGTCGCAAGCGCGGCACCCGTTTTGCGTTTCCGGCCTTGTTTCTTCTGTCGTGCAGCGAGGTCAGCGTATAGAATAGCGGGGTGGAAAGCGAGTCGGGGATCGACGCAAGAGGAGGGGCCGTGGCGCAAGATCGGGCAAAGGAAGGCGTGCGCTTGCCGTACGTGCTGCGGCATTTCGACGTGTCGTACCTGGGCATCTGCGCACCGCATGTTTGGATATACTGCGTGGCGCACCGCGCGGGGCTCGACTTCGGCGGCGTGGTTATCGGCATCCCGCTGTACATCGCGCTGTCGGCGTTCATGCTGGCGGTGATGCTGCTGGCCTGGAAGGGCAAGGCGCAGCGCGTGGCGCCCAAGCTGGATTGGCCGCTGGCCGCGTTGCAGGCGGCTGCGACCCTGCTGCTGGTGGTGCCGTTGCCCCTGACGGGGGCCGCCAGCGCCACGGCGGCCGCGGTGGCGGCGGGCATCGGCGTGGCATGGTTGTACTTGCAATGGGCGCCGTTCTACGCGAAGCTCGACGTTCGCGAGGCCATCGCGTGCATCTTCTGCGCCATGGCCGTGGGCTCCGCGCTCAAGGTGCCCATCGATCTGCTGCCGCCCGTTCCGGCGGCCGTCGTGCTCATGGCGCTGCCGTTCGTCTCGGCCGCGCTGGCGCGCCGCGCGCAACGCAGGCAGCCGTCGACACAGCGCGAGCCGCGGATGTTCTACGACCAGAACCCCACGTCCATCCCGTGGAAGATCCTGTTCGGCGTAGCGGCGTACAGCCTGATCATCGGCGTGATCCAGGGCATGCCCATCCAGGCCGACTACACGCCGTTCTGGATGATGACGTCCGCGCACCACGGGGCCGAGATCGCGGTGGCGCTGTGCGTGCTGTGGTGGGTGTTCGCGAAGGGCGGCCTGCTGCGCTTTTCCAGCCTGTGGCGCGCGATCCTGCTGTTCACGGCCACGGGGCTGTTCTTCCTGCCCGTCATCGGCTCGGCATGGGCGGGCTGGGCGCTCGTGCTCATCTCCATCGCGCAGACGCTCGTGGTCATGCTGTTCTGGACGATGCTGGCCGACGTGGCGCATCATTCGCGCACGTCGCCTTACGTCATCTTCGGCTCGGGCTGGATCGCCTACTCGCTGCCGTTCGCGTTGGGCGAGCTGGCGGGCAAAGCGGAAGGGCTGCACGGCGCGGGATCTGCGGTGCTGCTGGCGTTGGCCTACCTGCTGACCATCGCCGCGGTGTTCGCGCTCAACGAGGCGAACTTCTCGCAGCGCCGCATCTTCGCCGATTTGGAGGGCCCCGCGCCCGAACGTTCGATGTTCGCGAGCATCGACGAGGGCTGCGAGCGCTTGGGGTCCCAGCGGGGCCTCACCGCGCGCGAAGTGGAGGTGCTGCAGCTGTTGTGCAAGGGTCGCTCGAAAAGCTACATTGCAGAAAGCCTGTTCATCAGCGAGAACACCGTGCGCTCCCACTCGAAGCACATCTACGCCAAGCTCGACGTCCATTCGAAGCAGGATATCCTGGACCTGATCGCGCGGGGCTAGGCGATCCCTGCCACCTTGCCGTCCCTGTCCACGAAATACGCGCCTAGGATCGCATCGCGCTCGCGGGCGAACGCGATGCCGCGTTCGATCCCCAACGCCAGCAGGGTGGTCGAGTAGCCCTCCGCATCGATCGAATGGCGCGCCACCACGGTGGCTCCCGCGGCGTCCGTCTCGACGGGGAAGCCCGTCTTCGGGTCGAGGATGTGGTGGTAGAACACGCCATCTCGCTCGAAGCAGCGCTCGTACACGCCGCTGGTCACGGCCGAGGCGTCGCGCACGGTCACAGCGCCCACGATGGAGCTCTTGTCGCGTGGATCCTGCAATCCTACGCGCCATGGGCTGCCGTCCGGCTTCTGCCCGTGCGCCATCACGTTGCCGCCCAGGTTCACCACGAACGAGTCCAACCCGTGCTCGGCCAGCAGCGCGGAAAGCCGGTCGGCGATCCATCCCTTCGCGATGCCGCCCACATCCACGGCCGCCTGCGGGTCGGCCAGCTGCGCCCAGGACCCGCCGGCCTCTCCGGCCTCGCTTACGCGCAGCGCGCGCCAATCCACGTGCGCCAGCGCGCGCTCCACGTCGGCGCGCTCGGGCACCGTGCCCTCGTGGAAGTTCCACAGCCGCACCGCCGAGCCCACGGTGACGTCGAACAGGCCCTCGCTGTCGGCGCAGTACCCGATGGCCGCGCGCAGCAGCTCGGCCGTGTCGTCGTGGACGGCCACGCGCTTGCCTGCAGCCGCGTTCAGCCGCGAGATGTCGGAGTGCGGCAGCGTGCGCGAAAGCCGCCGCTCGAACGCGCGACTCGCGCCGCGGGCCGCGTCGAACGCGGGGGCGCACTGCGCGGCATCGGCGTAGGCTTGCAGGATGATGATCGTGTTGAACGCGTAGAACTGGTGCGTCATCATGCCCGCGTCGTTGGGCCCGTGCGTTTCGTGCACGTCTTCCAGCGGGATGGGGTCGTATGCGTCGCGATATTCCATGCCGCACAGTATATCACCCGGTTCGTGTCATGGCACAACCTGCGAAAACACCCCGTCCGTGTACTGTTGCGCCACCCGTTTGCGCCGCATCATGAACCCATCGCGATCGACCGGCGGGCATTCCCTCCCTGATCTTCCCGCTCGTCAGCCGATCGCGATCCGGCAGCGGCTCAGCGAAGGGTCGCGCCGCGACGGTGAGGGAAGCAGACACAACCAAGGAGGAGCCATGATCCAGAACCCGAACGAAATCGCCGCCCGCCAGCGTATGGAAGAAGCCATGAGTCGCATCGAGGCGAACGTGCGCGCGCGCCTGCAGATGAACCGTCGCCAGTTCATCTGCGGCAGCGCCGCTACCATGGCGCTGGCCATGCTCGGCCTGGCCGGATGCTCGCCGAAGGCCGACGCGAACGGCAACGCGGGCGCTCAGGCTTACAAGGCGGGCACGTACGAGGCCAGCGCCGAGGGCCGCAACGGCGCCGTCAACGTGAAGGTCACGTTCACCGACGACGCCATCGACGCCATCGATGTCGAGCACGAGGAAAGCCGCAACATCGGCGACGCTGCCATCGATATCCTCAAGGACAAGTATCTCCAGTCGCAAAGCCTCAACTTCGACACCGTCACGGGCGCTTCGCTGTCGTCCATGGCCTTCGCCACGGCCGTAGCCGAGTGCGTCGACCAGGCGGGCGGCGACGTGAAGGCCCTCAAGAAGGCCGACACGGGCATCGAGCCCGCGGCCGCCATCGACGAGGACTGCGACGTGTGCGTCGTGGGTTCCGGCGGCGCGGCGTTCGCGGCGGCCGTCACCGCGGCGGAGGCCGGCAAGACGGTGGTCATGCTGGAGAAGATGGACATCTACGGCGGCAACACGAACGCCGGCGAGGGCACGCTCAACGCGCCCGACCCCGAGCGTCAGCAGCCCCTCGGCATCGAGGACTCTCCCGACCTGTTCTACCAGCAGACGTTCGAAGGCGGCGACGAGCTGGGCGATCCTGCGCTCGTGCGCATCCTGGCCGACAACGCGCTGGACGCTGTGCACTGGATGGAGGACCACGGCCTGGTGTACGAGAAGGAACCGTTCACGGCCATCGGCGGCCTATGGCAGCGCGGTCACGCCGTCGAGGTGGAGAAGAAGGGCGAGCAGGGCGGCAGCTACTACGTGTCGTGCCTGAAGGACAGCGCCGACAAGACCGGCAAGGTCACGCTGTACACCGACGCGAAGGTCGAACAGCTTGTCGAGGAGGACGGCAAGGTGACGGGCGTCGCCGGAACCCGTCCTTCGAGCGGTGCTTCCGTTGCCGTGCGCGCGAAGTCCGTGGTGCTGGCCACGGGCGGCTACTCCCGCAACGCCGAGCTGGCCATGGAGTACGACAAGCGCGTGACGAAGGACATGCCCTCGTCGAATGTGTGCTCGTCTACCGGCGACGGCTTGGGATTGGGCGAAGGCGTGGGCGCGGGCCTGCGCAACATGGAGCTGGTGCAGATCCACCCGCTGGGCGATCCCCAGAACGGCGGCGTGGCCACGTTCGTGGGCAACTGGCTGGGCGTCGAGGACTACGTGATGGTCAACGACGAGGGCAAGCGCTTCATTCGCGAGGACGAGCGCCGCGACACCATCGCCGACGCCATTCTGGAACAGCCCAACGACGAGATGTGGCTGCTCGTGGACTCCACCGACATCGCGGCCGACCGCGCCGACCAGATCGCCGAGCTGGTGGAGAAGGGCCACAGCTTCAAGGCCGACGACATCGAAGATCTGGCGAACCAGATCGGCGTCCCGGCTGATGCGCTGGCCGAGACGGTGGAGGGCTACAACGCCTGCGTGAAGGCCGGCGTCGACACGCAGATCGCCCCAGGCAAGGAGCTGCTGGGCACCGAGCTGTCCGATCCCGCGTATTACGCCTCCAAGCGCATCCCCACCATCCACTACACCATGGGCGGCTTGTGCATCACCACCGACGCGCAGGTGTGCACCGAGGCGGGCGAACCCATCCCCAACCTGTTCGCGTGCGGCGAAGTCACCGGCGGCGTCCAGGGCGGCAACCGTCTGGGCGGCAACTCGTTCACCGACCTCATCGTGTTCGGCCGCATCGCCGGAGCCTCGGCGGTGGCGAACGCCTAAGCGGCGGCGTTTCGACTACGCCCTGCGTTTCGCGTCTGCGGTCAAGAAGGTCGGCGTCCGTGCAAGGGCGTCGGCCTTCTCCCGTTCGGCGCTACTTTCCCGAGGCGGCGCGCGAGAGCTTCAGCCGAGCCAGCTCCGATTGCTCCGCAACGGCGCGAAGCGCCTCGTCGCGGATGTAGGCGGAATCGTCTACGGTAGAGGTTCCGCAAAGAAGCGTAGTCAAAGCTTTGGAGATGTCGATGAGGCGCTTGTTCAGTTCACGATCTGCGGGAGTGTTCATCAGCGTCATCCCTTTCAAGTCCGGTGGTTCGCTCGTGGTATCATCTAGTGCGATCGTTGAAGATCGCGTTTATGCGCGCAATGGCATGAGAGGCTTCCATTGCGTCCGGCGGTCACGATATGCTCCGATCGGCTGATATTCATGACGGCGGCTCTTTTCCGATGATCGTGGCTCTGCAGTAATCTTAACGTCAGACAATTTATCATAAAACATTAAATCTGTGATGGTGGCTTCGCCGTTTTGTTCCGACTGAATGCCCAGATGGACTGCAAAATTCCTAATTGTAATCATCGGATTACGCAACTTGTCGCACCGGTATTTCAGAAGCCCCCTAGCAGCAAGGTTTCATTGAATGCTAGTATGCTTTTGTAAGCGTGGAGAGACGGTTTTGCGCCATGTTTGTCCGGGATGCATCGATCGTACGACGAGGGGCTGGGTGTATGAGGTTTACCGAAGAGGTAGTTCTGTTCGACTTCGCGGGAATCCCGATGGTGGGCTGCCTCGGTACCGGATATGCGATCGGTTTGACCGAGCAGGGCGCTGCGGTTTGCGCGCGCATGCTCGAGGAGGATGTTCCCGAGGACGATGTGACCGCGGTGGATCCGGCGTTGCTGGAACATCTTGCGCGCGGCGGCTTCTTCCAGCGGGTCGTTGCCGAGCCGCGCGTGCTTTCGGCGTACCTGCACGTCACGCAGCGCTGCAACCTCGCATGTGCGGGCTGCTACTCGCTGGACGAGCATCGCAACCGTCTGGCCGACGCGCCTTTGGCCGACATGAAGCGCGCGGTGGAAGGGCTTGCCGCCGCCGGATTGTCGCAGCTGATCATCTCGGGCGGCGAGCCGTTATTGCGCGAGGATCTTCCCGACATCGTGGAGCATGCGAAGCGCGCCTGCGGCATCGCGTCGGTCACCGTGCTGTCGAACGGCACGCGCATGACCGAGGAAGCGCTTGAGCGGCTGGCGCCGAACGTCGATTGCGTGTCGGTGTCGTTCGACGGCTGTTCGGCTGCTGCGCCGGCGTACATCAGGAGCGAGCAGCGCTTCGACGAGCTGGTGGAAGCCGTGCGCATGGTGCAGCGTGCGGGCATCCCGGCGCACATCATTCCCACGGTGCATGCGAAGAACGTGGACGACCTGGCCTCGTACGTGCAGCTGTCGCGCGATTTGGGCGCGTCGCTGAACTTCAGCCTGCTCACCTGCGAGCCTGACGACGAGGTGTTGGGAGGCCTGCTGCCCGGCGCGGACGAGCTGCGCATGCTGGGTCGCGCGCTGCTGACGCTTGACAACGGCAAGCCCCTTCCCGCGATGGATGCGCCTGTAGGAGTGAACCTCACGGTGAAGCGCAACTGCGGCGCCGGCTGCAAGTCGCTCAGCGTGGACGCCGACGGCACCATCTACCCGTGCCACATGCTGCATCGCCCGGAGCTTGCCATGGGCAACGCGTTCACGGGCGCCGTGCTCGACGCGCTGCAGACGGATGTGTCTCGCACGTTCCAAACCCTCGACGCCGAAAAGTTCGAGGACTGCGGAGCGTGCCGGTATCTGCGAATCTGCGGGGGAGGCTGCCGAGCCCGCTCGCTGTTCGAATCGGGCAACCTGGAGTCGAAGGACTCCTACTGCCTGATGACCCAGGAATTCTACGACGTCCTGGGAAAAGCCATGTCAGAATCGCTACAACAAAGGAGGTGAAAGAATGCTGTTCTATAGCGAAGTGGATACGTATGCAAACTGTCCTGTTCTTGGCTTTGGGGGCATCTGCATTGCTCCTGGTTTTTAGAATGCTTTCGATTATCGAAAAGGGTCTCTTTCTTGAAACGGGATCCTTTTGCTATTTCGATATCCGAATACCCTAATGCTATGATTCTCTATTCAAAGAGATTTTCGAGGAGGATATATGCAATGTGAGGACAAGGTCGAAACGGAACACTCGCTTGCAAAGGTGCATAAGGTATGTCGGTTGATAGGGATCATTGTCAAAATCATTTTTGTAGTCTTCTGTGTTTGTTGGCTTTCAACCGTTCTATTAATGATTTATTCGCTAATTAATCCTAGCGAATTGGGAGCTGCTGAGGGTGTGAGCGTTCCTCGAATCGCGTTGTACTTCGTACATGGTTTTGCGGTAGCGCTAATCTTTGTTGTGTTTATTGGCATATTCGTTGATGCGGTGAAAGGTCAATCTCCTTTTGTAATGAAGCAAGTGAAAAGACTTCGGCTGATCGCAGGTCTCTTAGCTATTTATGCCATTGTCGATGTTGTCATTTCTGGGCATATTGGATTAGTCCAATATGCAGGATTAAATTCTGGATACGTGTCTACCGGCGGCAATGAGATCATACCTATTAACTTAGCGCCAATTATCGGAGCATCCGTTGCGTTTGCATTCTCTTTTGTGTTCCAGTATGGCGTCCTTTTGCAAGAACTTTCGGACGATACGATATAGGTGCGTATTCGATGCCAATCGTTCTTCATCTCGACGAGGTCATGGCGGATCGGCATATCTCGCTGAACGAGCTTGCTGACAAGGTGGGAATCACCAACGTCAATCTCTCGCGCATCAAGACCGGCAAAGTCAGGGCGGTTCGCTTCAGCACGCTCGACATGTTGTGCGAGGTGCTCAAATGCCAGCCGGGAGATATCCTCAAACACGTTTCCGCTGACGAGGCGAACGCCATGTTCATCGACGAGAATGCCGAGCTGTAGGCCCCGTTCGTGTGCATTTTGCAGATCGTCTGCAATTGCCATTTGACAAATGCCTCCAAGACAGGCAGAATATTGCCCCGCGCGATAAGCGCACTACCCGTGGGGATGTAGCTCAGCTGGGAGAGCATCACGTTCGCAACGTGGGGGTCGTGGGTTCGAATCCCATCATCTCCACCACGGAAATCTGATCGGGGCGAGGCCAACGGCTTCGCCCCGATTTGCATATTCGGTGCTCCGTGAAGTTGCTCATTTCGATTCTGCATGCTATAAACTGTTTGGTCGCATCTTATGGGGCTTCCAAGTGCCGGGGGATGTCCCCCGGCAACTCTATTAGCCCATTGGGGCGTGGCGATTGCGGATAATCGAATTGTGAAGGTAGGCTGACGGAATCGGCATGCCTCCTTACACAGCTTGTTGGAGCGCTCTGGTTTTGATAAAATGTATACTAGTTGGACTGGCTGAAAGGCCCGGGTCCACCCAGCGGCGGGGGAAGTCCCCCGCCATTTCTATTCCTAAGGGGTTTCGTGTCCGAGCTGAGCATTTTCATTGACGAATCGGGCGACTTCGGAAGTAATTCCGAGAACTATTTGCTGACCCTTGTATTTCACGACCAGTCGAATTGCATTGATGCCGAGATCCAAGCGTTAGCTCATCGTGTACAGGAACTAGGATTGCCTTCGGATCGCGCACTTCATGCCGGGCCTATCGTCCGCAAGGAAGACGAGTATCGCAGTGTTCCCTTGTCCACAAGAAGAGCTGCTTTGAGCCGACTGTATGCTTTTACGCGTCGAACCGGAGTATCTTACATAACGATTTCCGTTCGGAAGAAAGAATGCCCCGATAGGATTAGGTTGAAAGCACGACTCGCAAGAGAGCTTGCAGGTTTCTTCCGCGACAACATGGCTTACTTCCTTAGCTTCGACAAGGTGACCGTCTACTACGACAACGGTCAATCGCCTATAACCGAGCTCGTAGGGACGGTATGCGGATCGGTGTTCTTCGAGGTCGACTACCGCAAGGTAGTTCCTTCCGACTATCGTCTTTTCCAGTCGGCAGACCTCCTCTGCACGCTCGAACTCGTTAGGATCAAAGCTGATCGACGCGGTCTTTCCCATTCAGAAGAAATATTTTTTGAAAGCACAAGAAAGCTTAAGAAGAATTATTTAGACAAGCTCGAAAAAATAAGATTTCGATAGCCGTCAAAGGATGCATCGCTATTTTAAATGCATAACGATTGCGATCACGTGCGTGCCTCTTGGCGAGATGGTGCATTCGCGATGCTGCAGTCGAAGACTCGGATCCTTTTCCACTGTGGAGACCTAGGTGGGGTTGAGACCACCGACTTCGACTCCGGTTTCTTTGGTAGCTTGCAGAGCGAAACGTGGCTTTACTTTGTTGGCTAAGGTGTTGTCGCTTCGATTCGATATAGGTAAAGTGGTTAGGTGATTTATGGAGCTTATATCGCAAGGGGCGCTATGCAATTACCGGCAAATTTATACATCCTTACCAGGCCGAACAATAAATGTATGCCCTCAACTTTCTCTCGTTTTGAGCGACTGCTCTCAAAACGAGAGGAGATAGTGGAGTTTTCGGATCACGAAATAGCTTCGCTCGATGCATTCGTTTCGCTTATCTCCGAGCATCCGCGTTTTTCGATTGGGCTGCTGGATGGTTTTGTGTTCTCCTATTCGATACCGCACATAGGAAAAGAGTTCGATCTCTTAATGATCTCGAGTGACAGTATTGTTAACATCGAGCTTAAGTCCAAAAGAGTGAGCGATGATAAAAAGTGTGCTCAGCTAGCAAGAAACAATTATTACCTTAGTTTTATAGAGGGCAAGAAGATAGAGTTATTTACTTTTACGGCCGAGAGTGGAGATTTAGAGAAATATTCGAATGGGTCAATAGTTTCCTGTGAAATGGATGTATTGATAGAAACCTTGCTTCTTGCTAGAGATAGGTTTTCTGGAGACTACGATGAGATATTCCGCGAAAAGAAATATCTTGTTTCGCCAGTTAACGACGTTTCCCGCTTTATGTCGGGAGGATATTTTCTGACCCAGCAGCAGCAAGAGATTAAAAATGAAATTCTCCGGAAAAATTCTGAAGGGGCTTTACGAGGGGCGGCATACAAAATCACTGGAACGGCAGGAACCGGTAAAACCTTGCTTCTATACGATTTAGCAAAATCGCTTGTAGGAGAGTTGCCGTCGTGCGTCATTCATTGCGGCCAACTTAGCGAAGGGCATCGCTTGCTTAATTCTTCGCAGAGTTCATTTTCGGTAGTTCCTGCAAAAGGTTGCGAGAAAATCGCGCTAGAAGACTACGGAGCGATATTCATTGATGAATGTCATCGCCTACGGCTTCACCAATTCAATGAGGTTGTAAGAAGGATAAAAGAGACCGAATTGCCTTGCTTCTTCTTTCTTGACTCAAATCAGACAATGCAAGCTTCGGAAATCCGTAATGAGATTTCTAGCAAGATTATCGAGACTATGCCAAACGCAATTTGCAAGGAACTGTCAAAAAAGATTAGAACAAACAAGGAGATAGCAGCTTTTGTGAGACGTTTGTTCTCGCTAAAATCTGAAAGCAACCAAATACGTTTCGAGAACATCGAAGTATTGTATGCGGGCGAGATCCTCGAAGCGGGAAAAATTATTGAAAGCTACAAAGCCAACGGATATCAATATATCTATTACACGCCTTCACAGTACAAAAAATGGAATTCTGATATTTGGGTTCACATTTCAGAAGGATACAGTACTCATGATGTCATCGGGCAAGAATTCGATAGGGTAATAATACCTATGGATAAGAACTTCTTCTTTGAAAATGGAAAGCTAAAGTCATACGCTCATCCGTATAGAGAATATATCCTTCCCAAAATGCTTTTTCAGGGCCTTACTAGAACAAGGGAGCGGTTGGCGATTCTGGTATATGACAACCCGCCCCTTTTCGAAGAATTGCTTAGCATTGCGATGAACCCTGCGGCGGTTGACGAATAGTTATTCATGATTTGCTTAACGCTCAGCATATCTCGTGTTTTCTTGGACGCAAGACATACGACGGACACATCACCATTTTATCTTCTAAATCAATTGTGATCGTTTACGGATGAGCTGGGAGCCCAAGTGGTACGTATACGATCACAACTGATATGAACCGCTTGGCACGGTTGGGTAGGGCGTTGCACTTGCAATGGGAGGGTCGTGGGTTCTAATCTTCTCATCTCTACCTCCGAACCTTGATCGAGAAGGCTGATAGTCCCCGATTTTCATGTTGCGCTATACTTCTCTCTGACCTGCGATTCGATACCGGAAGTTGTCACGCTGTCCGCGAAAAAGAAGCCAGAAGTTGGTTGAGTGCGGGCTGAGGCGCCCGCATCATGGGGGCATCGACCGCACGAATGAAGGATGGACCTATGAGCTTTCGCGACAACATGCAGCACTTGCGCGCTACGCGCAACATGACGCAGGAGCAGCTTGCCATGCTGTTGGGCGTCAGCCGGTAATCGGTGTCGAAATGGGAGGCCGAGCGCGCGTATCCCGAGATGGACAAGCTGCTGAAAATGTGCGCTTTGTTCGAATGCACGCTCGACGAGCTGGTGACGGGCGACTTGACCGGCCGTCCGGCCAACGGGGTCGCCAGCATTCCACCGGGAAAGTCCCAGCAGGACGTGACCGGGTACGATCAAGCCATGCGCGTTTTCGCGTGGAAGCTTCCGCTGGGCATCGCCGTCATCTTCGCGAGCGCGGCATTGGCCCTCATCCTGTCGGATCCTAGGCTCATGCCGATAGCCGAAGTGAGGAGCTTCGCATCCGCGCTCGTGTTCGTCGGCGTGGCCGTCGGTCTCGCGCTCATCCTCCCTGCATCGTTCGCGCGCGGCGCATTCCGCAAGGCGCACCCCTTCGTCGACGACTTCTACACGGCCGACCAGAAAAGCAAAGCGCGCACCGCTCTGTCGACAGGGCTCGTCGCGGGCATCGGCCTGCTCATGGCGGGGCTGGCCGCGACTATCGTGCTGCAAGCGGACGTGTGGCTCGCAAGCGCGACGTTCTTGGCGTTCGCTGCAGTCGGCGTGTTCGTTATCGTGCGGAGCGCGTTGTTGGGGGCGCGCTGCAATCTGGCGCGCTACAACCGCGTATCGCTCGGCGGCATGAGCGAGGAGCAGATCGAGGCTATGGGCGACGACGGCCTTGCCGAGCGCGCCCGCCGTGCCAAGCGCGAACGCGGCACCTACGCAGCCGTTATGCTTGCGGCGACGGCGGTCGGCCTGGTGTTGATGTTCACGCCGGCGAGCAGGCTGTTCCTGCTGGCATGGCCGGTCGGCGGCCTCGCGTGCCTTGCGATCAAGGCGTTCCGTTCCGCGCGAAGCGACGGTTAGGCGTTACGCGAGGTTCTTCGAAGGAAAGGCTGCGCATCGAAGCGTGTCAAATCGCACGTCCCTTTGACACATCTGACACACCTTTAGCAACTAACAGGTTCGACCAGGGCGAAGCTCGCCCCTGGCACGCCATTCCCAAAATCGGTTCAAAGGAGAGCATATGAGCACGACGATCGTCGCACGTGAGGTGAAGAAATCGTTCAGCATCGGGCGCGGAAGCAAGCGTCGGGTCGCCGACGTGCTGCGCGGCGTCAGTTTACGCGTCGAGTCCGGCGAGATGGTGGGCATCGTGGGGCCCAGCGGATCGGGGAAGTCGACGCTGCTGTACTGCCTGTCCGGATTGGAGGCGGCCGACTCGGGCTCCATCCAGATGATGGGCACGCAGATGGTGCATGCGGGCCGCAACGCGCTGTCCAGAACGCGCCGCGACCACGTGGGCTTCATCTTCCAATCGTACAACCTCATCCCGTCGCTGAGCGCGGGGGAGAACGTTTCGCTGCCCGCGCGCCTGGCGGGTCGCCCGATCACGAAGGCGCAGACGAGCGCGGTGCTGAAAAGCGTAGGCCTCGACGGCAGGGGAAAGAGCCGCCCAGGCGACCTGTCCGGCGGCGAGCAGCAGCGCGTGGCCATCGCCCGAGCGCTTGCGGGCGGCGCGGACGTGATCTTCGCGGACGAACCCACGGGCGCGTTGGATTCCCAGAACGGCCGCGCGGTGCTGGGCATGCTGCGGCGCATCGCCGACGATCCGAAACGTTCGGTGGTGATGGTGACGCACGATTTGGAAGCCGCGTCCATGGCGGATCGCATCCTGGTGCTGCGGGACGGACGGGTTGCTCAAGAGCTAGGGCGCTCGACGCCCGCTCGGATCCTTGCAGCGTTGGAAGACGCGGAGGTGCCGGCATGATGCGCTTAGTGTTCTCGGATCTGCGCGATCACGCCGCCACGTGGATCGGCGCGTTCCTCGTGGCCGTGGGCTGCGGCTACATCGGCGGTTGGGCGGTGTCGATCGAAGCTTCTGCTGAAACGTTCGACGTCTTGCGCAGCGTCGGTTCCGTCGTGATCGCGTTCTCGTCGGTTGCGGCGGTGGCCGTGCTGGCGTTGACGGCCAACCTTACCGTGGACACGCAACGGCGCTCCTATGCTCTATGGCAGTTGGCGAACATGAAGCCAAGGCTCGTGAGCGCGGTGGTGCTCGTACAGTTGGTAGTTGTTGCGGTGCTGGGCGCCATGTGCGGCACATTGCTGACGACCATAACGTTCTCTCCTCTGTTCCCGTGGGTATTCGGCGCGCGAGTGGAGTACGCGCAGGCAGTTCCTCGGGTGGGTGCAGCGTCGATGCCTTTTGTGTGGCTCGCGGTGGCGGGCACGTTCTTGTGCGGAGGGCTGAAGGGCGCCCGCAGCGCGGGGAGGACGTCGCCCCTGGCTGTCTTGCGCGAGTCGAAACCGAGGCGCGCGGGAATGACGTGGATGCGCGTCCTGCTGTTTGCAGGGTTGGCAATCGGCGCTTGGCAGGTTGCCGCCATCATGATCGGCTCCGTACCCGGGGTGGTCATGAACTGGTCGCTATACCTGCCCATTTTGACGACGGCGGGAATCGCCGCCATCGGCCCGCTTGCGTTCGCGGCGATTTTGAAGGCGTGGACGTCCGTCGTTCCGCAGTCGCGCTGGAATGCGTGGTACGTGGCGCGGCACACCGCTCGTTTCGGCCTGAGCGCCAGCACCTCGGTCGAGACGCCCATCATGGTCGGCTTCGGCTTGGTGGCGGGCATCTACTCCGTCATGAGCATATGGGCGGATTATTCAGGGCAGCACGGCATGACCTTCACCGGCCTCGATTGGACTGCTGCCATCCTCATGATGGGCGGCCCCGTCCTCCTGTGCGCCATCGGGGCGGCGGTCAGCGTGGTCATGACGTCGAAATCGCGCACCCGCGACGTGGCCCTGCTCATCGCCGGCGGCGCGCGGCCGCGCACGCTGCTGGCCGCGGCCGCGTGCGAGGCCTTCATCCATGCCGTCACGGCAACGCTGGCGGGCATGGCGGCCGTGGCCGTCTCCAACGCCGTCACCGCGTGCGCCGTGGGCA
This sequence comes from Eggerthella sp. BIOML-A4, assembly GCF_009875575.1. NCBI lineage: Bacteria > Bacillati > Actinomycetota > Coriobacteriia > Eggerthellales > Eggerthellaceae > Eggerthella > Eggerthella sp. BIOML-A4. The sequence continues at coordinate 190,034 of NZ_WWRX01000001.1, forward strand.
TGCCGCTGTTCGACGGGCTGGCTTTCGGCGAGGGCTTGGCCGTCTCGCTCGCGGGCTTCGTCCTCGTCCTCGCCGCGACGCTCGTGCCCACGCTCGCCGCTCTTCGCAAAGAGCCTGCAACCGTCCTCGCGATGGGGGAGTGAGTCGCGGGACGTTTCAGGATTGGCCTTCGGCGGCCGCTTCGGCAGGCTCGCGACGGAATCGGCGCAACAGCGGAAGGGGCAGGGTGGCAGAGAATGCACGCTATGCATGATTTGCGGGCGCTTTCCGCTGTGATCGATGAAAGAAACCCCAGGTCGTCAAAAAAGGCGATAAAGAAAATCGTGCATAGCGTTAAATCTCTTCCATGCGGGAGGCGACCCGCTGCTGATCCGGCTTCGGCAGCGGGCCGTTCGAGCCCCTCCTGGCTTGCGGCCTGCTTGGGTCGGCGGCTGCTGCGGGAAGTTGGCAAGCCGCGCCAATGTGGCCGCAGGTGCTTCTTTACCATTCTGACCTGCGAATAGTTAACTAGGGTTTTTCCCTAATGGGGTGGTGGGAATCCCCGAATACCCTCGTTTCTCGTGCATTCCGTCAATAAAAGTTGTATATTTTGTGAAGGAGAGATCGTCAGTCGAAGGGAGGAGATTGTATGGTTAAGACCAAGAGGAACAAACTCGCTGTCTGGACCGCCTCCGTCTGCGCATTCGGTATGGTCATGGGGCTGGTTGCATGTGCGCCCCAGGCTACCGAAGACGCTACGGAGCAGAAGGCAGATGAGAACAAAACGGTGCAGCAGGTGGAAACGCCTGAGCCCGATAAGTACGGCGTCGTCACCGCCGAGTCGTGGAAGGACGCGTATCCGGACCAGTACGCTTCGTACATGGAGAACAAGTCCAACGCGCCTCTTCAGGATGGCGGCGACAAGCACAATTATCTGGAGCTGTACCCGGCTCTGAACACCATGTACAAGGGTTACGCGTTCGCGCTCGGCTATGACGAGGCGGCCAGCCATCTGTACACGCTGCAGAGCGTGAAGGAAACTCCGCGCACCACGCAGAAAGAGCAGCTCGCCGGCTGCATCACCTGCAAGACCCCGCAGTTCACCGCCATGGTGAACGATGAGGGAGAAGGCGTGTACAAGGAGAAGTTCAACGACTTGATCGGCGAGTTCACCGAGCCGGTCAGCTGCTACAACTGCCACGAGAACGATCCTCAGTCGCTCAAGGTGACCGGTTCGTACTTCGTGAAGGCGCTGGGCAACGACGCGGGCGAGGGCAGCAAGGCCCCGATGAACTCCCAGGTGTGCGGCCAGTGCCACAACGAGTACTACTTCGATGGCGAGACCAAGGCCACGACGAACCCCTACACGGGCCTCGATCAGATGACCCCGGACGCCATCCTGGCTTACTACGACGAGCGCAACTTCAAAGATTGGAACCACGCTGACACGTTCGCTCCGATGATCAAGGTTCAGCATCCCGAGTTCGAGACCATGCACGGCGGCGAGCAGTCCCCGATGGCCAAGGCCGGCTACGGCTGCTCCGACTGCCACATGGCTCCCGCTGAGGGCGCGAACGGCGAGTACACGTCGCATAACTGGGTGAGCCCGCTCGAGAACAAGCAGCTCATCGAGAACGACTGCAGCAAGTGCCACGACGACCTGGAGAAGAAGGTCAAGGACATCCAGGCCAGCGAGGAAGAGCGCGTGACCGCGATCAGCGAGAAGATCGAGGACATGACCAACAAGATCGCTGCGAAGTACGCTGACGAGATCGCCGCCATGAAGGCTGCGAACGAGGCAAAGACCGATATCCCGGCTGCGTCCGAGGAGCTTGCCAAGCTGCAGAAGCTTCAGCGCAACGCGCAGTTCTACTGGGATTTCGTGATGGTTGAAAACAGCGAGGGAGCGCACAATTCCAAGCTGACCAACGAGACGCTCGACAAGGCCGAGGCTGCTGCCGACGAAGCCCTGGCGATGCTCGCTTAGCCGACAACGACGTTCTCTCCAACGTCTTTAGAGGGGTGGGGAAAGGAAGCCTGGCTTCCTTTCCCCGTCTTAGGACCCCTCGACCGGCTTGATGCATTGTTTTTGCCGAAAAAGGGCCGAATCACACGAAAAACGGGGTGAATCCGGGCTAATTCCCCCCAAATGGGTGATAGGTTTTTTGTCGGTTGACCGCTAGTATGCATGTGGTAAAGTGCTTGTGTTTCCGTTTGGCAGCGAAATCGATGCCACTTTGTAACGGAGACGACGGAAATGCAAGACGAGATCATGAGAAAGGGGGTTAGAGAGCATGAGCGAAGAGGAAACCAAAGTGGAAGCCGCCACTGAGGCACCTGCGACCGAGGGCTCTACGACCGAGGAAGCCGCTCCCAAGAAAAAGGGAAAGAAGTGGTCGATCGTCGTGGGCGTCGTCGTGGTTGTCTTGATTGCAGCCGGTGCCGGCTTCTGGGTTTGGCACGAGCAGCCGAGCTTCTGCGCCGCCATCTGCCACACGCCGATGGACGAGTACCTTGAGACGTACGAGCAGGAGCCTGGCACCACGGGCGTCGACAAGTGGGGCAACGAAGTGAGCAACACGAACGCGATGCTGGCCGTCTCGCACAAGGCCCAGGGCAAGGACTGCATGTCTTGCCACGTGCCCACGCTGAGCGAGCAGATGTCCGAGGGCATCAACTGGGTCACCGGCAACTACGTGTACCCGCTTGAGGAGCGCGACACGGACATGCTGACCGAGGCGCGCGGCCTTGACGGCGACGAGTTCTGCCTGAACGAGAGCTGCCACAACCTGACGCGCGACGACCTCGTGAAGGCTACGAGCGGTATGGAGTTCAACCCGCACAAGGCGCAGCACGGCGAGATCGAGTGCAGCGAGTGCCACAAGGCGCACCGCGCTTCTGTGATGTACTGCACGCAGTGCCACAGCGAGGCCGAAGTGCCCGAGGGCTGGCTGACGGTTGCCGAGGCCAACAAGCTTTCGACTGCGGCGTAAGCCACTGACAGCACCACCGCTCGTTCGCGAGCAAAGAACCGAATAAGCAAGAGGGAGCCCGCCGAAGCGCCATCGTACGCTTGGACGGGCTCCTTTTGTCAAAGGTCCGAGGAACGAAATGGTGGCCCTGCGAATGCGAGATATGCAGGAGGCTTCCACGCCGAGGCGCCGCGCATGGTGAATCTTTGAATTCGGCGCCATTGCGCTCCTCGGAACTTTGAGGTACGTGAAAATGACGGTTGGAGAGAGGCAATTGAGGAGGCGAGCGTGAACGCGAAAACGAAGCGTCGCATGGTTGTGGTGACCGGCATCATCGTCATTGTGCTGGTGGTTATCCTAGCTGTAGTCGGCGGTACGAGCTCGGCGAAGACCGTGTCGGTGGCAGAGGCTGCGACAGGGAGCTATGCGGATCAGAAGATCCAGGTGAGCGGCAACGTCGTCGAGAATTCATTCGCAACCGAAGGCAACGTGCTGACGTTCGACATCTACGATCCGAACGGGGACATCACCCAGCAGCTCCGCGTGCGCTTCGAGGGCGGCGTTTCCGCCACGTTCGGCAACGACGTGACGGCCATCTGCACGGGCAAGGTCGGCGAAGACGGCGTGCTCAACGCCAGCGAGCTGGTCACGAAGTGCCCGTCCAAGTACGAGAACGCCACGAACGCGTTGACGGTTTCCCAGTTGACGGGATACGGCGACGAGGTCGTCGACAAGCCGGTGAAGGTGGCCGGCGCGGTGAAGGACGGCACGCTGAAGGCGGCGGGCGAGGGCGACCGGTTCGTGCTCGTCGATCCCGAGAACGGCGAAGAGCTTGCCGTCGAGTTCAACGACGCGATCTCGGAGGAAGTGAAGGACGGCTCTTCGCTCGTCCTGACCGGATCCATGAACGCGCAGGGCAAGTTCTCCGCAACCGAAGTGGCCCTCGAAGGCTAGACCGGTTTCTACAAACGAAGGGCGGTCGCATAGCCGCCCCGAAAGGATAGTACATGCCAACTATAGGTTTGATAGGAGTGCTCGTCGCATTCGCCGGCGTAGCGGTGTCCATCGTGTGCCTGGTCGCGGGAGCCCTGTTGTCCCGCAAGAAGTCGGGCGGTGCAGGCGAGACGCTGACGTGGGGCGGGCATGTGGCCGTGCTGGTGACGCTGGCGGCTCTGACCGTGTGCTGCGGCGTGCTGGTGTACTGCTTCATGACCGGCGATACCAGCATCGAGTACGTGCTGCGCTATCGCAGCGACTCGTCCAGCGACATCGCCTGGCTTTACAAGCTGTCGGGTCTGTGGGCAGGCCGCGAAGGCTCGCTGTTGTTCTGGGGTTGGCTCATCGCCATCTTCAACTCGGTGGTGGCCGTTCGCAATATGAGGCAGGGCAGGAAGCTGGATTCTATGGCGCTGCTCGTGTCGCAGCTGGTGCTGGCGGCGTTCGTGGGCGTGATCCTGTTCTCCGAAAGCAACATGCCGTTTGCAGCTACGCCTGCCAAGTACTTCGACGGCTCGGGCAATCTGACGGCTGCAGCTTCGGTGCTGGGTATGAACACGCTGCTGGAGCACTGGGCCATGGCCATCCATCCGCCCACTTTGTTCGTGGGCTACGCGGGTCTCACCATCCCGTTCGCGTACGCCATCGCGGCTATCATCGTGAACGATTCTTCTAAGGAATGGGTCGTGCGCTCGCAGCGCTACACGCTGTTCTCCTGGTTCTTCCTGGGCGTGGGCATCGGCCTTGGCGCCATCTGGGCGTACGTCGTGCTCGGCTGGGGCGGCTACTGGGGTTGGGACCCCGTCGAGAACGCCAGCTTGCTGTCGTGGATCGTGGGCGTCGCGCTCATCCACAGCTTCACCGTGTACCGCCAGCGCGGCGCGTTCAAGCGCTGGTCGGTCATGTGCGCGTGCCTGACCTTCGCGTTCGTCATCGTGGGCACGTTCATCTCCCGTTCGGGTCTCGTGCAGTCGGTGCACGCCTTCGAGGGCGATCCCGTGTCGCTCGCGCTGTTCGGCGCGCTCATCGGTGCGTCCATCCTGGCCGGCATCGTGGGCCTTATCGTGCGGTGGAAGAGCTTCGGCCCGGCCTCCTCGGGCGCCGACGACGTGGAGAACATGCTGTCGAAGGATGCCGCCTACTATTTCAACAACGTCATCATGGTCGTGTTCGCGGTGCTGCTGACGTACCTGACCGTCTCGTCGGCGCTTCCTGCTTTCCTGCCGTTCGGCGGCCAGACGGTGTCGGCCGGCACGTACAACGCCATCGCCCGTCCGCTCGGCGTGATCTACCTGGCCATCCTGGCCGTGTGCCCGCTGCTTTCGTGGGGCCGCACCGAAGGCAAGCAATTCTGGAAGCGCGCCCGCATCCCGAGTATCTGCGCCGTCGTGCTGTTCGCCGTGCTCATGTTCTACTTCGTCACCTACCTGCTGCCCAGCTACGACGCCATCCTGGCGGCGGGCGGCACCGAGGCCGACGGCCTCTTGGAGCAGGGCCCGTCGTGGTACTACAACGGCGTGGCCGTGGTGGGCTTGCTGGTGGCCAGCCTGCTGTTCTTCAATTCGCTGTTCATGCTGGGTCGCGCCATCCGCGGCTACCAGAAGGGGCACCAAGGCAACGTGCTGGCGTCCGCTTGGGGCATGCTGGTGAACCGCGCGTCCACGTTCGGCGGCTTCGTCGCCCACCTGGGCATGGCCGTGATCCTCGTGGGCCTCATCGGCTCCTCGATGTACGTGACCGAGAAGACCGGCTATGTGAAGTACGATGAGGAAACCGACTCGGCTTCCGAGCCTTTCGTCATCCAAGACTTCGAGCTGCGTTACACCGGCAATAATATCGCTCCGCAGCCGAACGACGATGACATCCTCTACACCGTGTACTTCGACGTGTACAAGAACGGCGAGTTCGTCGGGGCCGTTGATCCGACGGTGCAGTTCGTCCAGTCCACGCAGCAGCAGAAGCTGGTGGCCAGCGTCATCACGTTCCCGACCGAGGATCTGTTCGTCGTGTACCGCGGCGTGAACTCCGACGGTGACTTCTCGATGGACGTGCGCGTGAATCCGCTGATCCTGGAAGTGTGGATCGGCTTCGGCCTGCTGATGGCTGGCGTGCTGATAGCCACCGTCGGCCGCCGTGGCGCGAAGCGCAAGCTGGCCGACGGCACCGCGGCGCCTGCCGACGCGGATGCGGAGGCCGAGGTCGAGACCGCCGAGAAGCCCGAACCTGAGAAAGTCGAGGCGTAAAGCGCCATGGAGGCCGTTGTGGAACCTGCGATCAAGACCAAGAAGCTCTCGAAGGTGTTCGGCAACCGCCGGGCCGTCGACAACGTGTCGATCGAGGTGCCGCAGGGCGCGTTCCTGTCCATTTTCGGTCCGAACGGCGCGGGCAAGACCACGCTGCTGCGCGTGTTGTCCACGCTGTCGAGGGCCACGTCGGGCTCGGCCACGCTCATGGGCGTGGACTTGAAGGAGGATCCGGACAAGGCGCGCGACCACATCGGCCTCATCTCGCACAACTCGATGCTCTACCCCGATTTGACGGCCGAGCAGAATCTGATGATCTACGCGCGCCTCTACGGGGTGGTCGACCCCGAGGCGCGCGTCCTCGAGCTGCTGGAGGCGGTGGAGCTGAAACACCGCCGCCTCGACGTGGTGCGCACGTTCTCGCGCGGCATGACGCAGCGCCTGTCCATCGCCCGCGCGCTCATCCATGATCCCGACGTGGTGTTTCTGGACGAGCCGTACTCGGGGCTCGACCCGCACGCGGTGGAGATATTCGACGGCCTGATCGACCAGCAGCGCGAAGGACGCACGTTCGTTATGGTGAGCCATGACTTGCAGAAGGGCTTCGCCATGTGCACGCATGCGCTGGTGTTGGCGAAGGGCAAGGTGGTGGCGTTCGACGAGAAGGATGCGTTCGATTTCGACGAGTTCTCGACGCTGTATCGCTCGACGGTTGGCATGGGGGTGGCGTAGATGGCGGTCGAGCTGAAGAAGCCCTCGACGTTCCGGCAGTACAAGACGCTGCTGCGCAAGGACTTGGAGCAGGAGTTCCGCACGAAGGAGATGCTCACGTCCATGGGCATCTACGCGCTTTTGGTGATCATCGTGTACGGGGCGGCGCTGGCGCAGACCTCGCAGACCACCGACGTGCTGCAGATGAGCGGCGGCCTTCTGTGGGCGCTCATCGTGTTCACGTCGCTTTTGGGCCTGAACCGCTCGTTCGCGCACGAGAAGGAGCAGGGCTGCATGGAGGGCATCCTGCTGGTGCCGATGGACCGTTCGGTGGTGTTCCTGGCGAAATCGACGTCGAACCTGCTGTTCTTGCTGGTGGTGGAAGTGATCGCCGTGCCGCTGTTCTACTTCTTCTTCCTGACCACCACCACGCCGTCCGAGAGCTTCTGGTTGCTCGTGGTGCCGCTGCTCGTGGGCACCGTCGGCGTGGCGGGCATCGGCACGCTGCTGTCCACTATCACCATCAACACGCGCGGCAAGGACGTGATGCTGGCCGTGCTGTTCATCCCGCTGATCTTCCCGCTTCTGTACGCATGCGTGTCCGCGACGACGGCGGTCATCGTGGGCGCGGAAGGATACGCGGACATCATGCTGACGTCGTTGGCGCTTGCGGGCGGCTACGACGTGATCATGATCCTCGCATCGTGGGTTCTGTACGATTTCGTGATTAGCGCTTGATGTTCCGTCGGCCTGCCGGCCGACGGAACTGCTCGATGCTGCGAGGCGCCCTGGCGCCGAAACTCGCCGCTTTTGCGCTTGCCCTTGCGTGCGAAAGCACGCGCGGCCGCGCAACACGGCGATTTTCAGCACCAGGACCCTTCTCGCTGACTTTGGTTGGATCCGTGACAGAAGGAGAGTAATGACTGAGAAAACGAAAAAGGCGCTCAAGCTGCCGGAAGCGGGGCAATGGCCCGACCGGATAACGCCGACGGTGCTCGTTGCGGGCGCCGTGCTGTCGACGATCGGCTTTTTGCTGGCGTTCCTGTGGGCTTCGCCGGTGAACGGTGCCGCGGTGAACGGCGTCGAGATGATCGGCGGCCAGATGGTGACCAGCGTGCTGCTGTTGTCGCAGAAGATCTTCTACTTCCATATGCCGGTGGCTATCACGTCGTTCATCGCGCTGGCGTTCGCGGGCTATTACGCGGTTCGCTTCCTCATGACGAAGAACCGCCGCTTCGACACCTGCTCGAAGATCGCGATGGAGATCGCGCTGCTGTTCGTGGCGTGCACGATGATCACGGGCGACTTGTGGACGAGGTTCGAATGGGGCGTGTGGTGGACGTGGGATCCGCGCCTGACGACGTACCTCATCCTCATGCTCATCATCATCGCGTACTTCATCCTGCGCAACGCCATCGACGAGCCCGAGCGTCGCGCGACGTACGGGGCGGTGCTCAGCATCATCGCCCTCATCGACGTGCCGATCTGCTTTATGGTAACGCGCCTGATTCCCTCCAGCATCCACCCGGTGGTCGTGCGCGAGGGCGGCATGTCGGCCGATATGGGCATCACGCTCATGTTCTGCCTCGTCGGCATCATGCTGATCGGGTTCGCCCTGTACCGCTTCCGCTTCCGCCAGGTTCGCCTGACCGAGCGCGTCGAAGCGCTGAAGGAGCAGTTGGAAGACTGAGGGTCCGCCGTTCTGCGAACGGCGGAGCGGGGCGATCTCGGGCACTGCGGAAGCCCTCGCTGACCTTGCTGGACCTGTGGGATGTTCGTTGTTGATAAAAGGAGAAACTTATGAATCCGGTTCTCGTAGAGATATACAGCACCATCGTTCCGTCGATGCCGTTCATCATCGGAGCGTACGTGCTCATGTGGTTGGCTATTCTGGTGTACATGCTGGTCATCACGCTGAGCTACAAGAAGGCCGAGAAGCAGATGGCGGTTTTGGAAGAGGCCGTCGCGGAACTGCAGGCAAAGTAGCAGGATGGCGACGGGTTTTCCCGTCGTGCTACAATAACCGAACACCATGGACGAAGCGCCGCTTCTGCGGCGCTTCGCGCACGTTACAGAGAAAGGTATGCCCATGAAGGCTCTCATTCCCGCTGCCGGCCTCGGCACGCGCTTCCTGCCCGCCACGAAGGCGCAGCCGAAGGAAATGCTGCTGGTAGTCGACCGACCGGCCATCCAGTACGTGGTGGAGGAGGGCCTCGCGTCTGACGCCGACGAGGTGGTCATCATCAACAGCCGCGAGAAGAAAGCCATCGAGGAGCACTTCTCGCCGAACCCGGAGCTTGTGGAGCTGTTGCGCGCCCGCGGGAAGGATGCGTATGCCGACGCAGTGGAGCGCGTGGGCAACTACAACGTGAGCTACGTGTACCAGGACGAGGCGCTGGGCTTGGGGCATGCGGTGCGGTGCGCGCACGAGAAGACGGGCGACGAGCCGTTCTACGTGCTGTTGGGCGACGTGCTGGTGCCCGACAACAAGATGCTGCCGCGCATGCAGAAAGTGTCCGACGCGCACGGCGGCGCCAGCGTCATCGCCGTCATGCCGGTGCCGGACGACCAGGTCAGCCGCTTCGGCGTCATCGCGGGCGAGGCCGTGGCCGACGACGTGTGGAAGATCGACGCGCTGGTGGAGAAGCCGGCGTTGGAGGACGCGCCGTCGAACCTGGCCGTGTTTGGCCGCTACCTCCTCAGCGCTCGCGTGATGGAGCTTTTGGCCGACGTGGAGCCCGGCGTGGGCGGCGAGATCCAGCTGACCGATGCGCTGGACGCCGTGCTGCGCGAGGAGGAGATGTACGCGCTGATCATCGACCCCGCCGACGGCTTCGACACCGGCACGGTGGAAAGCTGGCTGGAAACCAACAACGTGCTGTTCAGGCGCGCAGCAGAATAGCGAGAACAACCGTCGCCGAGCGTAACGGAGCGATTGCGAAGGCCTGCCGTCATCTGGCAGGCCTTCGAATAGTATAATGTCCTCGAAAAAGCGTATCCGGCAGCTGGAGGTGTCATGAGGCACGCGCGCGGCGAAAGAGGCATGATCGGGCTTGCGGCTGCCGTTGCCTCCGTGGTCATCGTCGCCGTTATAGGAGGAGCGCTGCTAGTCCACGCGTACTCGGACACGGTTCGCAATCTTACCCGCAAAGACAGCATCGGATACTTGGCTGATATATCCAGCCAGATCACCGAGAACGTGCGCACGGTCACCTCTCAGATATTCTCGGCGATGGAAACCATCGAACGCGGTCAGATGACGTTGGTGGAGAACGGCGCCACGCTCGACGAGCTGAACGGAGAAATGGCCGAGGATAGGGATCGGTGGAATCTGTCCCGCCTTGCTTATGTGGACGAGGACGGCGTGTGGTACTTCGCCGACACCACGCAGCGCTACACCAGGTCGCAGGACTATCTCAACAAGACGTTGCTTGAAGGCAAACGTTCCATCTCGGGTATCGAGACCATGGACGGCCAGGATGTGCTCGTGTTTTCAATTCCCGTGAACGCGGTCATCGATGGGCATCACATGAAGGCGCTTGCGGGCGTGTACGGGGTGGACGAGATGCTGCAGCTCCTGTCCATCGATTCGTTCGAAGGGAGAGGATACGCCTGCATCGTCAAGGACGACGGTTCGGTGGCGGTGCGTCCCGAGGATCAAACGGCCATCAGCGGCGAGTACAATATCGTGTCGGCTTTGGAGAGCCAGAACGCCGATGACGAAGAGCCGGTCCACGTTCTGCGGGCGGGGCTCAAAAAGGGGGAACAAGGCGTCGTTCTTGCGAAGTACAACGGCGTCAGTTCGTATTTCTGCTATACGCCTGTGGGCGTGAGCGATTGGCATCTGCTGTCCATCGTTCCCAGCGATTACGCCGATCAGAGGACGAACAGCCTGTATCTGCTGACCGTGGCGGTGGGCGTTACGGTGGCGTTGGTGTTCGGCGTGATCATGCTGTTCATCGTGATCGTGCAGCATCGCAATCGTCGACGGTTGGAGGCCATCGCCTACGTGGATCCTGTTACCGGCGGAGACACGGCCGGCCGGTTTCGCGAGCGCTATTACGACGTCGTCCGAACGGATCCGCGTAACTTGGTGCTCGTGTACGCCAACATAGCCAAATTCAAGTCGTACAACGATCGCGAGGGCAAGGAGGGCGGAGACCGTCTGCTCAGGTCGGCGTACGACATGATAGAGCGGCAGCTGCGCGAAGGCGAGTTCGCGGCACGCGTCTCCGCAGACCATTTCGTCATTCTGTTGCGCGAGCCTGACGAGGCGTCGACGAAGGAGCGTCTAAACGAGTTCAGGCTCACGTCCGAGAGCGTCGGCGAGCAAGTGCTCGTGTCGATGGACTTCGGCGCTTACATACTGGACGACGATGCGCTCGAGCAAGAGTTCACGCTCGTGACCGATGCGGCTAACTTGGCGCGTGCGAGCGCGGAGAAGCGGATGCTTCCAAGCGGTGCACGCGTTGGCTTCTATGATGATCGCCTCCGTCGGCGCTTCCTTCGAGAGAAGGAGCTCGAGGATCGCTTTCCCCATGCGCTTGCGAACGGCGAGTTTCATATGTATTTGCAGCCGAAGGTTGCGCTGCCCGAGCGCTGCATCGTCGGTGCCGAGGCGCTCGTGCGCTGGATCTCTCCGGAAGGCATGCTCTGCCCGAACGAGTTCGTTCCGCTCTTCGAGCGCGACGGCGTTATCGCCGAGCTGGATTTCTACATGTTTTGCCAGGTGTGCGCTTTGTTGAAGCGATGGGAGCGGGAGGGGAGGCCGCTTTTCTGCGTTTCAGTCAACGTCTCGCGCTCGAACTTCGACGTTTCGGATTTCTTCGCGCGCTACGAGCGCCATATCGCCGAGAACCAGGTTCCGGCTCGCTACCTGGAATTCGAGTTCACCGAGTCCGTCGTGTTCGATCGCACCGGCGAGATCAACCAAGTTATTCGGCGCATCCACGCGTTAGGCGCACGTTGCTCCATGGACGATTTCGGGAGCAGTTACTCCAGCCTCAACATGTTGCGTAGTCTCGAAGTGGATATCATCAAACTTGACCAGGGGTTCTTCCGCGGAGATACCGACATGGACAAGGCAAGGAGCATCGTCAACGGCATCGTGGGCATAGCGCGCGACATGCGTATCGAAACGGTTGCCGAAGGGATCGAGGATATGGGACAGGTGGATTTCCTCGAGAGCGTCGGCTGCAATGTGGTGCAGGGGTACGTGTTCGGAAAACCAATGCCCGCCGATGAGTTCCAGGATTTCAAACTAGACGATACGATGAGGGGAAACGGAGATCGCGGTGAAAGCGTTGAAGAGAGCCGGTAAGGCGGCGAAGACGTTCGCGTCGATCGCGCTAGCGGGGTCGCTGGTCGGCATCGGACTGGTCGGCTGTTCCGGCGAGGCTATGGGCAATGCGTCCGGACGCGACGATGAGATAGTGCTGACGGTATCGAAATGCCAGACCAAGGAGCTGCCGCAGGAGCTGTTGGACGAGATGACCAATCGTCACCCCAACCTGCGCTTCGAGTTCGATACGTATTCGAACAGCAACTATTCCGCGCAGATCGTCACCGAGCTCGAGCAGCGCGATATCCCCGATATCCTGATCAACACGCGCAATCAGGATCTGACCGAGGATTTGGAGCATAATCTGGTGGATCTCGCGGCGTACGATTTTTCCAGCGAGTACCTTCCCAGCGTTCTCGATCGCATGACCATCGACGGCAGCCTCTACTATCTGCCGGGTTACCTGACGCTTGCAGGGTTCTTCTACAACAAGGACCTTTTCGCCGAGCACGGCTGGGAGGCGCCTCAGTCGCTCGAGGAACTCATTGCCCTCAACGAGCAGGCGAAGGCGGAGGGCATCCGGCTTATGGCGTACTCGATGGAGCTGACGGGTCAACGCTTCCTGCAGCTGACCAATATCGCTTCGGCGCAGTTTCTGCACACGCCGCAGGGGTCGTCTTGGGAACAGGATTATCTTGCGGGCGAAGCGAGCATGGTGGGCACGTTCGAGCCTTTCATGGACGAGTATCGGCTTTGGCTCGACAGCGGATTGATTTCGGCTGACGACCTTTCCCTGTCGAATTCGGACGCCGCGGAGATGTTCGCGAACGGTGACGTGGCCATGATCTACGGCGTTGCCAACAACGTGAAGACCACTGATTTCGACTTCGATTTGGGCCAAGCTCCGTTCCTTGCGAGAGGCGAGGGCGAAGATAACGGCTGGTACCTGTATGCGGTCAGCTCGTACTACGGTATTAACAAGAAGCTGGAAGAGCCGGGCAACGAGGAGAAGCTGGCCATAGCGCTGGAGATGTTCGACCTGATGAGCACCCCCGAGGGCCAGAGCATGTTCACGGATGGCGCGGAAGGGCGATATCCGGCCACGAGAAAGGCGGACGGCGAGCTCCACGCGCCGCTTTTGAGCGATTACCGCAACGTGGTCGACCGCAATAACCTTGTGGAGTTGGCGGCTTACACTGCGCCGCTCTTGCTGGGAGGAGAGGCGCTGGGCGGGTACATCGCTGGCACCGTCAGCGCCGAGGAAGCGTTGCAGGCCTGCGACGAGGCTATGAAGTCCAACAAGTCGGAAACCCAGATCGGCGACGTAGTGGCACATATCGAACGCGACCTGAGCCGGGAGGAGACCGTCCGATACTTCGCCGACGCGTTCAGGGAGTACGGGGGCACCGACCTGTGCCTTATGCTGCCTGGCGGCATGGCAGACGGGCAAATGCATCCTTATGGGATTTCCGGCAAGCTGTACGAAGGGGAGCTGCACGCCAATGAGCTGACCGTGCTCTTGCCCAATGCGGGGAAGCCGGTGCCCACGCTGGCCACTGCGCGCATTTCGGGCGAAGACCTGCGCGCGGTGCTAGAGAGCGGGCGCACGTTCGAGCGGAAGGACGCGTCGAGGGAGGCCCTTGCTCCGTTCCGCTACGAGGTGTCGGGAGCCGAGGTGGACTATGATGCAGATCGCAAAGTGCGATCGCTCAAAGTGAACGGCGTTGAAGTCGCCGACGAAGACGTATTCACGGTGACGTATTTCGACGGGGCGGTCGAAACGTCCCGCTTGACCGATGCGGCGGTGTCGGACGTGAAGCCCGTCCCCGCGTTCACTGCTTGCAAGGCCGCGCGTTGACGCACTGCCGCCCGTCGTGCGACGGGCGGCAGAGTGAGGTGAAGCCGGGATGCCGCGGAAGCGGCCGGGTTCCGAGACGCAGTCGTACGTAGCCGTCTAATTCACAACGTTCTGCGGTGCGCCCTCCACGAACGCGCCGACGTTAGCGGTCACGGTAGCCAGCAAGCGTTCGCGGGCTTCGTGGGTAGCCCAGGCGATATGGGGCGTTACGATGATGTTCTGGCCTTTCGCTTGCAGCAAGGGGTTGTCGGGTTGCATGGGCTCCACCGACACGACATCGGCTGCGAAACCCGCCAGCTTGCCGGATCGCAGTGCGTCCACCACGGCCTGCTCGTCCACCAGCGTGCCGCGCGCAGTGTTCAGGAGGTACGCTCCGTCCTTCATGCGGCCGATGGTCTGGGCGTTCATCATGCGGTCGGTTTCGGGCGTGGCCGGTGCGTGCAGGGTCACCACATCCGAAACGGCCAGCAGCTCGTCGAGGCTCACTTGGCGCACGCCATCGCTTTCCAGTTGGGGTTTTGCCGATCGATTCTCGAACACCACGGGCATGCCGAAAGCACGCGCGATGCGGCATACTGCCTGCCCGATGCTTCCCATGCCGACGATGCCCATCGTCTTGCCTGCCAGCTCCACGAGCGGCGTGTTCCAGAACGAGAAGTCCTTGGCGCGCGTCCAGTCGCCTTCCATGACCAGATTGGAATGCTCTCCTACATGCAAGCACAGCTCCAGCAGCAACGCGAACGTCATCTGCGCCACGTCGGGCGTGGAGTAGGCGGGCACGTTCGATACGATCACGTCCGCATCGCGCGCCGCGTCGAGATCCACCACGTTGTAGCCGGTGGAGGTGAGCGCGATCATCTTGAGGCGAGGAGCCCAGCCGAGCGCCTCGGCGTTCCATTCCGTCTTGCTCGACACGACGATGTCGGCTTCGGCTACCCGAGTTTTCAGCTGGTCGCGCGACGTGCGGTCGTACACGGTGACGGTGCCGAACCGGTCGAGCGCGTCCCAGCTCAAGTCGCCGGGGTTGTTCACCTGTCCTTCGAGGACCACGATGTTCATAGGCGTTCCTTCCCGAGAAAAGGATCGGCCCGGGGAGAGGGGAGCTCCACCGGGCCACAAGGAGGGGATGATGCGGCACCTATTGGGTGCCGCTCTGCTTTAAGGGGTAAGCAGATGCAAACTGAAAAGGAGGGGAGCCTTTCGTTTGCTGAAGCTATTATAAAAGTTGACATTGAATATCATATGATGCACGAGTGCATGTTTTGTGAATTGGGGGCCTTGAAAGTAACAGATAGGTAAACATGACGCAAAAAGACAGGGAAAACCCCTGACGCGGAAGCTCGAGCTGATTGTCCAACGGAGCGCCGGGGGTTTGACGGCGAAAACGACGTCGGGCGGTAGGAATCGACCGGTTTGGCAATTCTGGCGAGGACCCGGCTGCGGCGCTTCGGGCTTGCCGAGCGCGATCGAAGGCGTTTCCCCAGCTCGGGTTCTCGAAACGTCAAGTGAAGCACTCGGCGGGATTACCAAACCGGTCGATTGCTGCCAAGAAGCGGGGGTCTTGCCGTCGAACCGAGGACGTCGCGGGCCTGTCGGGTCCGTGGTCGGGGATCGTCCGAAGCCGTGCGGTTCCACGTGGAGCTGCAGCTGGGATCCCGCCCCAAACCGTGGAGTCCCTCTTAGTGTTTCATGTGAAACGTTTGTACGCGCATGCTTGTTCGGCCGCACGGCTTCGCCATACGATGTGCTGCAAAAACGTCGGTTTGGCAGTCTTCGGCGGCCTTCGATCGCGCCCGACGCTCCTTCCCGAGGATCGGCGAGGCGTAATCCCAGTTCGCGCTTTGTCGCCGCCTCGGAACGCACCGCCAGATCGGGCCGGGACTGCCAAACCGGCGTTTTTGCAGCACATCGTATGGCGTTCGCTGTTAAACCGGGATTGACATAGCTCAGGTCGACCCGCCCCGCGAAAACTCGCCGGCGGCTCGGAAGCCCCCTTCGGCCATCGGCCGGACGCTCGCCTCGCCTGATCGCTAGCTGTCCGACAGAGGAAGCGGCATGCGGCGGTGCATGTCAATCCTGGTTTAGCAGCGTAGGTTGGCGAAATCGCGCGTTCGCAGCGAGGGACGTGACCGGGTGACGGCTCAGGCGGAGGTTCTGCCGCTCTGCCGTTCAGCTTGCGGCCGCTGCGTGGGCGCGGGCTCCATACATTGTCTCGGCGGGTTCGACGAAGCGAGGGGCATGAAAACAGATCGGCCCGGGGAGAGGGGAGCTCCACCGGGCCACAAGGAGGGGGATGATGCGACGCTTGCGCATCGCTCTGCTTCTAAGGGGGTAAAGCAGAGGCAAACTGAAAGGAGGGGAGCCTTTCGTTTACAGCTGCTAGTATACGGGTCGTTCGCGCACATCGTATGATGCGGGCGTGCGCGTTTTGTGAAACGATGGGTCGCAGAGTAACGGTTCGTTAACAAGGATCGAAAGAGTCAGGAAAAGAAGTTTTCCGATGGGCGCCGCGCCGCAGAAATCTGGCGAGCGAAAGGTTGGCGAACGGCATTGCCTCAAAGCGGCATCGACCTGAAGTAACATGTTCTACGATGATATGCGTTGGTCGATGATGCGGAAGCGGGTGTGTGCGGGTACGAGAAACAGATCGGCCCGGGGAGAGGGGAGCTCCACCGGGCCACAAGGAGGGGGATGTGCGGCACCGAGGTGCCGCCACTGCTTTGTAAGGGGAAAAGCAGTACAAACTGAAAGGAGGGGATTCTTTCGTTTGCGAGACCAAGTATAAAAGTAAGCCTTGAAGAACACGTGATCGACTCATGTTCGTCCTGTGAAATGCCGCGAAGCGTCGGCGAGCGTCCATCCTCCTTCCTTCCGCCGCTCGAACTGCGCCGTTCGCGCGAGATGCTTCCGTCTCGGCGTGCGCGAGCGCATCGGCGCATTTCGACGGTCGCATGTCGGGGCTCTTTTCGGTATCATGGATCACCTGACGAAAGGAACTCCCCATGCCCGATATCGCGCTTCGTTTTCACAAGGACATGCTCGTGCTGTCCTCGCCGGTTGCCGTTGTACTGGCCCGGCAAGGGTTCGACGTGGAACACGATCTCGAATTCGCCAACCTTGTGGAGCCGGAGGCGGTGCGCGATGCGCTGCGCCTCAACAAGATGGCAGGCGCCCAGTGCCTCGTGGCGAACACGGAAGGCATCGCGCCTGCTCGTCTGGCGCATCGCGGCATGGAGGACCGCGCGGCGGAGATCGTGCGCACGGGCTTGTCCCTGGCGCGCGAGCTGAAGTCCCAGCACGTGCTGGTGGAGATCGGCCCGTGCGGCCTCCCCCTCGATGCCGCTAGCAAAAGCTCGCTCAACGAGAACCGCGACCAGTACGCCCGTGCCGCCCGCGCCTGCGATGGCCAGGAGTTCGACGCGTTCTTCCTCAACGGGTTCGCCAACCCGGCCGACCTCAAGTGCGCGCTCATGGGCGTGCGCCAGGTGAGCGGCGCGCCGGTGTTCGCGTCGGTGGACGTGGATGCCGACGGCATGCTGGCCGACGGCCGGCACACGCTCGAGGATGCGCTCGCCGTCATGGTGGACTACGAGGCCAGCGTGGTCGGCTTCGCCACGGCGGCTCCGCTCGATGCGGCCGTGACGTTCGCTCGCCGCGCCAGCGGGGCGGGGCGGCTGCCGGTGCTGGCTCAGCTGATCGTGCGCGAGCATAATCCGAAGCAAGGCGACGCTACGCACGAGAACCCGTATTACTGCCCCGATGTGCTGGTAGGGGCGGCCGTGCAGCTGCGTGCGGCCGGAGCCCAGTTCCTGCGTGCGGCCGGTGCCGCCACGCCGGCCTATGCAGGCGCGCTCGCGGCGGCCAGCGAAGGGTTCGACGTTGTGCGCTCGGATGTGGAGGAGTAGCATGGCAGGCTCTAACACGGTGCGCAGCCCGCATTACGGAGCGCTGCAGGATGTGGTGGATTCGCTGTACCTCGGGCTGGGGCCGAAGGAGAAGCTCCGCCGCCTCGACATCGTCGTGGCCGCCGAGGCCGCCGATCTTCCCGACGACCTGGCCGAGATCGTCAACCTGCTGCCGCCCGGCAGCTACACGCGCCAGCGCCTATGCGACCAGCTGAACTCGGCTATCGGCGGGCATGCGTGGGGGCAGGTGTACGGCACCGTCCAATAGCGCGTGGGGCGAGGCTGCAGCGACCGGCAGGGGCATCGGTGCGAGCCCGTCGTTCGCGGTGCTCTTCTGGCGAAGCTGCTCCCCGCGTGCGCGCGTCGCCTCGGACGAGCTTTCAACGTTCGCCTGCATGCCCGTGGATATACTGTGAATCGCCCGCCGTATCCCGTGTGGGCGTTGAATCTCCATGGTTTTACCTCTTGCATGGTGGGCGCCGCGCGAGTACTATATGTTCACTTTCCTAACATCACCTACTACTACATATTGTGGAAAACATGGCGTAGATCGTGTGGAAACACTGCGCATAAACCAAGCGAAGCCACAGCTCGCAGCAGGAAAACGACGAAGCAAGAAGAAGCTCGAAGAGAGGATTGGCAGCATGGTCGAGACCATCATGAAGCGCGACGGCCGGACGGTGGAATTCAAGCAGGAGAAGATCGCCGAGGCGGTGGAGCGCGCTTTCCAGGCATGCGGGGCCATGCAGGATCGTGCGGCGGCCGAGGATATCGCGCAGCGCGTGGTGGACAAGCTGGAGAGCGGCGCCATCGAGGGCGCGCCCACGGTTGAGGGCGTGCAGGACCTCGTGGAGGAGACGCTCATCGAGTCCGGCTTCGTGCAGACGGCCAAGTCCTACATCCTGTACCGCGCCGAGCGCAGCCGCTCGCGCGACGTGAACAGCCGCCTCATCCAAACGCTCAAGGACATCACGTTCTCGAAGGCGTCGGACTCTGACATGAAGCGCGAGAACGCCAACATCGACGCCGACACCGCCATGGGCACCATGCTCAAGTACGGCTCGGAGTCGGCCAAGCAGTTCTATGAGATGTGCGTCATCGACCCGAAGTTCGCGCGAGCGCATCGTGAGGGCGACATCCACATCCACGACATGGACTTCTATACGCTCACTACCACATGCTGCCAGATCGAGCTGAAGAAGCTGTTCAAGGGCGGCTTCTCCACGGGTCACGGCGTGCTGCGCGAGCCCAACGACATCGCCAGCTACGCGGCGCTGGCCTGCATCGCCATCCAGAGCAACCAGAACGACCAGCACGGCGGCCAGGCTATCTGCGACTTCGACTACGGTCTGGCCGAGGGCGTGCGCAAGACGTACCGCCGCCTGTACAAGAAGCATCTGGCCGAAGCCGTCGATCTGCTGCTGGGCGATTCCGTGGACGACTCCCGCGCGTTCGCGCAGGACGCGCTCGCGCGCATCGAGGCGGAGACGGGCGTGTGGGCCAGCCTCGCCATGGACGAGGGCTTCGAGGCCGCCGTGCGCGCGGCGCTCGTGGAGGTCGGCGCCAGCGAGGAGGCCGCCGACAAGGCCGTGGCCTATGCGGCTAAGAACGCCCTGGGCGATACCGACCGCACGACGTTCCAGGCCATGGAGGCGCTCGTGCACAACCTGAACACCATGCACAGCCGCGCCGGCGCGCAGACGCCGTTCAGCTCGGTGAACTACGGCATGGACACCTCGCCCGAGGGTCGCATGGTGGTGAAGAACATGCTGCTGGCCACCGAGGAAGGCCTCGGCTCCGGCGAGACGCCCATCTTCCCCGTGCAGATCTTCCGCGTGAAGGAGGGCGTGAACTACAACCCCGAGGATCCGAACTACGACCTGTTCAAGCTGGCCATGCATTGCTCCGCGAAGCGCCTGTTCCCGAACTTCAGCTTCATCGACGCGCCGTTCAACGCGCAGTACTACAAGGGCACGCCCGAGACGGAGATCGCCTACATGGGCTGCCGTACGCGCGTCATGGGCAACGTGTACGATCCCGATCGCGAGATCGCTCCCGGCCGCGGCAACCTCAGCTTCACGTCCATCAACCTGCCGCGCCTGGCCATCCGCTCGAAGGGCGACCTCGATCTGTTCTTCGACCTCTTGGACGCGAAGCTTGCGCTGGCGGTGGGGCAGCTTGACGAGCGCTTCGAGATCCAGGCGCGCAAGCACGTGTACAACGCACCGTTCCTCATGGGCCAGGGCGTGTGGATCGATTCCGAGAAGCTGGCGCCTACCGACGAGCAGCGTGAGGTGCTGAAGCACGGCACGTTGTCGCTGGGCTTTATCGGCTTGGCCGAGACGCTGGTGGCGCTGACGGGCAAGCACCACGGCGAGTCGAAGGCTTCGCAGAACCTGGGCCTCGAGATCATCGGCCATATGCGCAGCTACCTCGACCGCCTGTCGCAGGAGCGCGGGCTGAACTACGGCCTCATCGCCACGCCGGCCGAAGGCCTGTCCGGCCGCTTCGTGCGTATGGACCGTGAGCGCTACGGGTCCATCCCCGGCATCACCGATCGCGACTACTACACGAACGGCTTCCACGTGCCGGTGTACTACGACATCAGCGCCTTCGACAAGATCGAGATCGAGGCGCCGTACCATGCGCTGACGAATGCGGGCCATATCTCCTACGTGGAGCTGGACGGCGACCCCAGCGAGAACCTCGAGGCGTTCGAGGCCGTCATCCGGCACATGAAGGAGAGCGGCATCGGCTACGGTTCAGTGAACCATCCGGTGGATCGCGATCCCGTGTGCGGTTACAACGGCATCATCGGAGACGTGTGCCCCAAGTGCGGCCGCACCGAGGCGGAGCACGGCCAGTCGTTCGAGCGCATCCGCCGCATCACCGGTTACCTCGTGGGCACCCTCGACCGCTTCAACGATGCCAAGCGCGCCGAAGAAGGCGACCGCGTGAAGCATCAGATGTAACAGGTTGAACGTGACCTCTCCCGACACTATACGTCTTTACGGCACGGCTCCGGATTCCATCGTCGATGGGCCGGGGCTGCGCTATGCCGTGTTCGTGCAGGGCTGCTCGCACGGCTGTCCCGGGTGCCACAACCCCGACAGCCAGCCCTGCGCGGGCGGCACGGTGCGCGCCATCGCCGACGTGGTGGCGGAGATCGCTGCCAACAAGCTGGTGCAGGGCGTCACCATTTCGGGCGGCGAGCCGTTCGAGCAGGCCGCCGCGTGCGCCGCATTGGCGCGCCAAGTGCGCGAGCTGGGACTGGACGTGTGGACGTACTCGGGCTACCGCTACGAGCAGCTGGAGGAGGGCATCCCCGATCCGGCCGCGCGCGATCTGCTCGACCAGACCGACGTGCTGGTGGACGGCCCCTTCGTCCAGGCGCAACATTCCTACCAGCTTCCGTGGCGCGGCTCCCGCAACCAACGGTTGATTGACGTTCCCGCCACCCGGGCCCGCGGTCGCATCGTTTTGTGGGAAACTCACGAAGACTTCCCTGTAAAGCCCCCATCGTGGTGAGGCGCCGTCTCCTTTCCTTGGCGACGGTATGGTCGACATGGTAGGATAACGGCATGGAACAGCTTCAAAACTACATCGACGCTATCGTGCGCACCGACTGGGTGACCACGGCCATCTCGGCGGTGGTCATTCTGGCGATCACGGCAGTCGTCGCGCGTCTGACGAGGCGCTTCCTGGGCCGCGTGCTTGCCATCAACGAAGAGCGCGATTTGCCCTCAAGCTCCATCTTCATCAACATCGCCCGCGGAGCCGTGTGGATCACCGGCGTGTGCATCATGCTGTCCACCTGCTTCCGCGTGGACGTGAGCGCCGCCATCACCGCGCTCGGCATCGGCGGCATCGCCATCTCGCTGGGCTTCCAGGACACGCTGTCGAACCTCATCGGAGGTTTGCAGGTCAGCCTGCTGCGCATCATCAAACCCGGCGACAACATCGAGGTGGGCTCGTCCACAGGCGTGGTGAAAGACATCACCTGGCGCCACACCACCATACGCAACGGCGCGGGCGAGGAAGTGCTCATCCCCAACTCCATCATCAGCAAAACCGCTCTCACGCACCTTCCGCCCACGAACCAAGTAAGCTTGGCCATCGTGGTCACCACGGAAGGCCAGCATCTCGACGAAGTGGCCGAGGCTATCGAGCGCAAGGCCGGCGAGGCGGCGGCCGGCATCGGCAAGGTGGTTAAACAGCCGAAGCTCACGTTCTCGGAGATCACCGCGCAGGGCTATGCGGGTTCCATCTCGTTCAGCATGGCCGACAGCCGTACCACGGGCCGTGCAACCGATGCGGTGCTGCGCGCCGTGGCGCCGCTGACCCGACCGGCGGCGCCCGAGCGCGCGGAGCAGGTGCTGGAGGAGGCGCAGCAGGAAGCCGAAGAGGCCGCTGCGCAGGAAGCCGCCGGCCATGCGCCGACCAAGCCGAAGCCTAAACCGAAGCCGACTCCCAAGCAGAAGCAGAGGCCGAGCTTCCGCAAGCGCATGGCGCGGGCGCTGCGGCTTGGGAAAGAGGAGCAATCGTGAGCGAGGAGGCGATGAAAACCATGTCCGAAACTCGTTTGACCGAAGGCCCGCTGCACCACCTCGACGGCAAGCTCGCCGAATGCGGATGGGCCACGTCGCTTCTGCGCGCGTACGATCGCGACCGTATCAAGGCGCCGAAGCGCCGCATCAAAGAATGGGACTACTACCTGGTGAACGACGACGAGTTCGCTGTGGCGCTGACCGTCGCCGATATGGGTTACGTGGGGCTCATCTCGGCATCGGTGATGGACTTCGCGCAGGCCACGTCGCATACGGCCAGCGTGATCTCGCCGTTTCCGATGGGGCGCTTCAAGCTGCCCGCCACCTCGGCCGAGGGCGTGACCTCCTTCGAGAACAACCGCGTATCGTTCCGCTTCGAGGTTGCCGGCGGCCAGCGCCGCCTCAACGTGTGGTTCGCGGGCTTCGACGGTGGCGACGATCTGACGTTCGAGGCCGTGCTGGACGAGGAGCCGCGCGATTCGATGGTGATCAGCACGCCATGGGCCGAAGACCCGCTCGCGTTCTACTACAACCAGAAGATCGTCGCCATGCAGGCGAGGGGCAGTTTCAAGAAGGGGCTTTTGGTGCACGGGTTCTGCCCCGAGAACTCGTTCGGCCTGCTGGACTGGGGGCGAGGCGTATGGACGCGCGACAACACGTGGTACTGGGCCGTGGCGCAGGGTTGGCAGGACGGTCGTCGCTTCGGCCTCAACCTGGGCTACGGGTTCGGCGACACGTCGGCGGCTTCCGAGAACATGGTGTTCATCGACGGTGCGGCGCACAAGCTGCACCGCGTGGACTTCGGCATCCCCCAAAAGACGGGCGGCGCGCACGCGAAGAAGACGGCCGATCGCTACCAGCTCATGCAGCCCTGGCATATGACCGACGACGAGGGACGGCTCGACCTCGTGTTCACACCGCTGCTCGACCGTGTGGACTGGATGGACTTCAAGCTGATCCGATCCGACCAGCACCAGGTGTTCGGCCGCTTCGACGGCACGGTGGTGCTCGACGACGGCTCCACGCTGCCCGTGGAGAACCTCCTCGGCTCCGCCGAGGTCATCCACAACGTGTACTGATCAAGCGCGGGACGGGCGCGCGAGAGCCGGGAATGAATCGGCGCGCGGGAGGCTGGGAAGGTTGCGTTCGAGCTTGCTTTTGCGCTGCCCGTTCGTATAATAGAGGCGAGCCGCAGGGAGCTGCTAACTCCCCACGGCTCTCGAATCGCTTCGGCGGTTTGGCTTCTTGTTACGGCTCCTTGTCCTTGCGGATCGGGAGCCGCTCCATTATCGCTGTCAAGAACCCCAGCAAACTGGAAGCGAACTCAAGGATCGCCGCTATCAAGGCCAAAACGGTCATGGCGTCCACCTCCCTCCTTCGGTCCCTCGCTCGGGAACATCGGGTGGAAAGGGGTGTGGTGCCGCGCCGCCTCTGCGCTTCGTACCTTCTAGTATTACGACCGCGTATCACGCGCAGATGGCGCGCATCCAGCGCGGATCTTCCTCGATCTCGTGCGCTTTCAACGCGCTTCCAACGCGGATTCCATATTTCTTGCCAGTGTTTCCAACACAGTTTGAGCGTACGCCTGGCGTAGGTCTTGCGTCGATCTAGCGCCGGCACGAAAAAGACGGCCTCACGAAACTTTACAGACTTTTGACCGGCATCCGACACGGTTCTGATGCTCCGTCTTCATCATGTTCCTTGCAGCGGGCCTCCGATGCCCGCGTTTCAGCGGAAAGCAATGCGCTCGCAAAGCGCATCGAAGGAAGGAAGAAGATGAAGAAGCGTTTGGCAATGGCGGTGAGTGCGGCGGTTCTGGCGCTGGGGCTGTTCGGGCTGTTCGGCTGTGCGTCGGGCAGCGGCGAGGGCGAAAGCGGCGCAACCGACGGAGGAGCGTCGGCTTCGACCAGCCCGTCCGGCAAGGTCTCGGTCTATTCGCGCGAGGACGGCTCCGGCACGCGGGGTGCGTTCATCGAGCTGTTCGGCATCGAGGAAAAGGATGCGAACGGGGACAAGGTTGATCTGACCATTCCCACGGCCGCCATCACGAACTCCACGTCCGTCATGATGACGTCCGTGGCGGGCGACGCGAACGCCATCGGCTACATATCGCTCGGTTCGCTGAACAACACGGTGAAGGCGCTCAACATCGACGGCGCCGAGGCTACGGCCGAGAACGTGAAGAGCGGCACGTACAAGGTGGCCCGTCCGTTCAATATCGTGACGAAGGACGGCGTGTCCGACGTGGCCCAGGACTTCATCGACTACATCATGAGTTCCGACGGTCAGAAGGTGGTCGAGGAGAACGGTTGCATCTCCGTTGCCGACGGCGCGGGCTCCTATAAGGCTTCCGGCAAGTCCGGCAAGATCGTCATCGCCGGCTCTTCGTCCGTGACCCCGGTCATGGAGAAGCTGGCCGAAGCGTACAAGGCTCTCAATCCCGACGTCGCCATCGAGGTCAACCAGTCCGACTCCACCACCGGCGTGAACATGGCCACCGAGGGAACCTGCGACATCGGCATGGTCTCCCGCGAGCTCAAAGACTCCGAGAACGGCGTGAAGGCCACGGTTATCGCACAGGACGGCATCGCGGTTATCGTGAACCCGGATGCCTCCGTTGACGGGCTCACCTCCGACCAGGTGAAGGGCATCTATACCGGCGAGCTGATCACGTGGGAAGAGGCGCTGGCCTAGGCCCGCGGCTGATAGAGTAGGATTCGCATGTCTCAACTTCACATCAAAGAGGGCATAGCGAAGGCGCTGTTCGTGGCCGCCGCGGGGATATCGGTTCTCGCGGTGGCTCTCATCTGCGTCTTTCTCTTCGCGAACGGCGTGCCGGCCCTCGCGCAGATCGGCCTTCCCGAGTTCCTCTTCGGCACCACGTGGCGTCCTGCCAACGATATCTACGGCATCTTCCCGATGATCGTGGGCAGCATCTACGTGACCGCCGGCGCAATGGTCGTGGGCGTGCCCACGGGCCTTTTGTGCGCCATCTTCCTGTCGCGGTTCGCCAGCGGGAAGATCGCTGCCGTGCTCAAGCCGGGCGTCGAGCTGCTGGCCGGCATCCCGTCGGTCGTCTACGGCTTTTTCGGCCTGGTGATCCTGGTGCCGTTCGTTCGCGCGAACACGCCGGACAACGTGACGGGCAACGGCCTGTCGCTGCTGGCGGCGTCTGTGCTCTTGGGCATCATGATCCTGCCTACTATCATCACGGTGGCGCAAAGCGCGCTGGACGCCGTTCCCAAGAAGTACTACGAAGGCTCCCTCGCGCTGGGCGCCGATCACGAGCGCTCGGTGTTCCGCGTCATCGTGCCGGCCGCGACCTCCGGCATCATGGCCAGCATCGTGCTGGGCGTGGGCCGTGCCATCGGCGAGACCATGGCCGTCATCATGGTGGCCGGCAACCAGGCCCTCATTCCCGAGAGCATCTTCAGCGGCGTGCGCACCATGACCGCGAACATCGTGTTGGAAATGGGCTACGCGGCCGACCTCCATCGCGGCGCGCTCGTGGCCACCGGCGTGGTGCTGTTCGTGTTCATCCTGCTTATCACCATGTTGTTCAACGTTATCAAGAAGCGGGGTGAGATGAGATAATGAGTCCCAAGCTGACGATCGCCTACGAATCGGCCGATGCCTCCCCGGCGCCCGCCGCCAACCCGGGCGATCGGATCGATGCGATGTTCGAAGCGGCGGAAGAGCGTCATCGCGCCGCACGCCGCGTGTTTTCCATGCTGCTGCGAGCGCTGGTGTATCTGGGCGCGCTGCTGACCACGGCGGTGCTGCTGTTCCTGGTGGGCTACATCCTGGTGAACGGCGTGCCGTACCTTACGCCCAGCCTGTTCGAGTGGGAGTACAACTCCACGAACGTCTCGCTTATGCCGGCGCTGGTGAACACGCTGCTGATGGCGGCCCTCTCGCTGCTCATGGCGGTGCCGGTGGGCGTGGGATCGGCCATCTACCTGGTGGAATACGCGCCGCGCGGCAGCCGTTTCGTAGCTGTCGTGCGCACCACCGCCGAGACGCTGCAGGGCATCCCGTCCATCATCTACGGCCTGTTCGGCATGCTGTTCTTCGTGACGGCGCTCCACTGGAACCTATCGCTCATGGCGGGCGCGTGCACGTTGGCCATCATGGTGCTGCCCGTGGTCATGCGCACCACCGAGGAGGCGCTGTTGGCCGTGCCCGACGCGTACCGCGAAGGCGGTTTCGGCCTGGGTGCGGGTCGTTTGCGCACGGTGTTTCGCTGCGTGCTGCCTTCGGCCGTGCCCGGCATTCTGGGCGGTGTGATACTGGCGCTCGGCCGGTGCGTGGGCGAGGTGGCCGCGCTCATTTTCACGGCCGGCTCCATCGCCCAGATCCCGAATTTCGCCGGTGAGGGTGCCATGGCGGTGTTCGATTCCGCCCGCACGCTGGCCGTGCACATGTACGCGCTGGCCAGCGAGGGCCTGCATGTGAACGAGACCTATGCAACGGCGGTGGTGCTGCTGGTCATGGTGGTGCTTCTGAACCTCCTGGCCACGTTCGCCGCCAAGAAGATGAACAAGGGAGGCACCGATGACTAACGTCACGCTCGAGAGAACCGCTCCGACCCAGAACGCCCCGGCTACCTATATGCCCCAGGCGCAGGGCCAGGCGGCCGACCGTCGCATCAAGGAGAAGGCGCCCGCCGACGCGCCCGTCAAGATGGGCGTGCGCAACCTCGATCTGTACTACAAGGATTTCCATGCGTTGAAGGGCATCGACCTTCAGTTCCCCGAGAACCAGGTGACGGCGCTCATCGGCCCGTCGGGCTGCGGCAAGTCCACGCTGCTGAAAAGCCTCAACCGCATGAACGACCTCGTGGAGGGCTGCCGCGTCGAGGGCGAGATCACGCTGGACGGCGAGGATGCGTACCGCTCCATCGACGTGAACAGCCTGCGCCGTCGCGTAGGCATGGTGTTTCAGCAGCCCAACCCCTTCCCGATGAGCGTGTACGACAACGTGGCGTTCGGCCCGCGCACGCACGGCATCAAGAAGCGCGAGGATCTGGACGCCATCGTGGAACAGAGCCTGCGCGACGCCGCCATCTGGGACGAGATGAAGGATCGTCTGAAGAAGAACGCGCTCGGGTTCTCCGGCGGCCAGCAGCAGCGCCTGTGCATCGCGCGCGCGTTGGCGGTGCGCCCGGAAGTGCTGCTGATGGACGAGGCCACCAGCGCGCTCGACCCCATCTCCACCGCCAAGATCGAGGATCTCGTGGGCGAGCTCAAGAGCAAGTACACGGTGATCATGGTGACGCACAACATGCTGCAGGCGCTGCGCGTGTCCGACAAGACCGCGTTCTTCCTGTTGGGCGAGATGGTGGAGGCCGGCTCCACCGACGACATCTTCACGAACCCGGCCGACCCCCGAACCGCCGACTACGTGGCGGGAAGGTTCGGCTAGGCCAGAGCGTTGTCATCCTGAGCGCAGCGCCGAAGGCGCGGAGCCGAAGGATCCCGTGCGGCGTCAGCTAGGAGGGTTCCGGCTGGCGCCGTGCGGGATCCTTTCGGCTTTACGCAAATTTGACGTTGCCGCAAGCCCGTGGTTTTTCCTCCTGCTTTACAATAGGTTCGACGGCGGCGAAAGCGCGCTGCCGGCCGAAAGGACCAACCCATGATCTACTACGTTGAAGACGATACCAACATCCGCGACCTCACGGTGTACGCTCTCAAGCAGGCCGGATTCGAGGCGGCGGGCTTCCCGGCGGCGGGCGAGTTCTTCGCCGCGTGCAAGGAGCGCCTCCCCGAGTTGGTGCTGCTCGACATCATGCTGCCGGAAATCGACGGGCTCGAGATCCTCCATATGCTGCGCGAGAACCCGGCGACCAAGCATCTGCCCGTGATGATGCTCACGGCCAAGGGCACCGAGTTCGACACGGTGAGCGGCCTCGATGCCGGCGCTGACGACTATCTGGCCAAGCCTTTCGGCATGATGGAGCTGGTCAGCCGCGTGAACGCGCTCATGCGCCGCGCGTCGGCGCCTCCCGTCATGGCCGACGACGAGCTGTCTTGCGGTCCTATCGAGCTATGCGTGTCGGCTCACACCGTGCAGGTGGGCGGCGAGCCCATCACGCTCACGCTCAAGGAGTTCGACCTGCTGCACACGCTGCTGCAGAACCAGGGGCACGTGCTGTCGCGCAGCCAACTGCTGGAAGACGTGTGGGGTATGACGTACGTGGGGGAGACGCGCACGGTGGATGTGCACGTGCAGACGCTGCGCCAGAAGCTGGCCGCGGCGCAAGAAGGGGCCGACGCCCTCGTTCGTACGGTGCGCGGCGTGGGCTACTGCATCAAACCCTCCTCGTGAGCGCGCGCATGAGCCCGACGCATTTCAAGGTTAAGAGCCTGTCCGGCAAGATTTTCACGAGCGTGCTCGCGTTCACGTTGGCCGTCATCGTTGCGCTGTCCGTGACGATGACCACCATCTACTACCTGTCTTACGAGCACGACGCTGAAACCGAGCTTGCGGCCAGTGCCCAGGATGCGGCGCGCTATCTGAACGCCACTCCGTCGTCCGAGAACGCTCCCGCGCTGAAAGAGCAGTTCAGCGGACTGACGCGCTACACGCTCATCGATGCGGACGGCACGGTGCTGTTCGACAGCGCCGCCGACACCGATGCCATGGACAACCACGCCGACCGCCCCGAGGTGCAGGAAGCGGCAGACATGGGCGAGGCCGTCACCATGCGCTACTCTGAAACGCTGGGCACCGACACCGTGTATGCGGCGGTGAAGCTGGACGACGGCAGTATCGTGCGCCTGTCCGAGACGCGGCATTCGCTGCTATCGTTCCTCAGCGAGATGCTCATGCCCGTGCTCATAGCGCTCATCGTGGCGGTGGCGCTCGTGTTCCTGCTGTCGAAGATACTTACGAGCCGGATCATGAAGCCCATCGACGCGCTCGATTTCGCGAACCCTTTGGACAATGAGATATACGAGGAGATGGACCCGCTGCTCATCCGGATCGACGAGCAACAGCGCCAGCTCAAGCAGCAGAACAGCGAGCTGGCCGAAGCCGAGAACATGCGCCGCGATTTCTCCAGCAACGTGAGCCATGAGATGAAGACGCCCCTGCAGGTGATATCGGGCTACGCCGAGCTCATGAAGAACGACATGGTGCAGCCCTCCGACCGCCAGAAGTTCGCCGCGCTCATCTACGACGAGGCGCAGACCATGCGCTCGCTGATCAACGACGTGCTGACGCTGTCGAAGCTTGACGAGTCGGCCTTCGAGAACGACGGTGCGACGGCCATTAACCTGTACGCGGTGGCGCAGCGCGTGGCCGGGAGGTTGTCCAGCTTCGCGGACGACCAGGGCGTGCGCGTGCGGGTGGAGGGCGCGTCGGCGTGCATCGCGGGCAGCGAGACGTTGGCCGAGGAGATGCTGTACAACCTCATCGAGAACGGCATCCGCTACAACCACGAAGGCGGCCTCGTCACCATGAAGGTGGGCTCCGAATGCGTGGAAGGCGGGCTCGCGAACGCCGCGTATCAGACGGTCGTGCGCGTCAGCGACACGGGACCGGGCATCCCGGCCGAGTTGCACGACAAGGTGTTCGAACGCTTCTTCCGCGTGGACAAGAGCCGCTCGAAGGAAACCGGAGGAACGGGACTGGGTCTGGCCATCGTCAAGCATGCGGTTATGTACCACGGAGGCGTTATCGAGGTGGAGAGCGCCGAAGGGCAGGGCACCACGTTCGTGCTGCGTTTTCCCAGCGCTTGACCTCTCGTCTACTATCGAGCATGCACGGCTTTTTGCGCCCTCTCCGGAGGGCGCTGCCGTTCTTCTGGAGCTTGCGATCGGGCGCGCACGTTACTGAGAATATCGCTATACTAGGACGCAATACCAGTAACCGCGAAGCGCAAACGCCGGCATGTCCGTTACCGTGAACGAAGGCTCTCCATGGCTGAATACAACGACGATCTGAACTATCCCGATCCGTTTTACATATCGGATATCGAGACGTACGAGCTTCTGCACGTGAACGAGGCGGGCCGCCGGCTTTTCAAGGTGCCGCTCGATGCCGATCTGGAGGGCTTCAAGTGCTACGAATTCCTGCAAGGGCGCGATGAGCCGTGTCCGTTCTGCACGAATCATCTGCTCAGCGTCGAGAAAAGCTACGTGTGGGAATTCACGAACCCTTTGACGAACCATCGCCATCTGCTGAACGATCGTCTGATCAACTGGGGCGGGAAGCTGGTTCGTCTTGAGGTGGGCTTCGACCTCACCGATCAAAAAGAAGAGGGTATGCGCTTTCGGAACCTGCATCGCAACGAGGAGGTCATCCTCGAGATCGCTAACGATCTGTATCGCGAGACCGATCCGGAGCGTGCGTCCGTGCGCATGCTCGAACGGTTGGGCGAGGAGCTTGGAGCTGAGCGCTCCTATCTGTTCTCGGCTCGCGGAGAGGGGTTCAGCAATACGCACGAGTGGTGTGCTGACGGCATATCCTCCCAGATCGAAAGCCTTCAGGATATGGACTACCGTTTGTTCGAGCGGTGGCTCGACCTGTTCGGTCGGGGGGAATGCGTGCTGATCGAGGATCTGGACGCCATCAAGGGCGTTGTCGATCCTCGGGAGTACGAAACGCTGCACGTGCAGGAGATCGCCAGTCTGGTCGTCGCACCCATCGAACGCGACGGGCGTCTCGTGGGCTTCCTCGGCATGGACAACCCTCCGGCCGACCAGATCCGCGACATCGCGCCGCTGCTGCGCACGTTGTGCTACTTCTACAGCATGACGTTGCAGCGTATCGAAAACGAGCGCCAGCTAGTGGCGATGAGCTACCACGATTCTCTGACCGGGCTGTACAATCGAAACCGCTACAACGAGGACGTGCGGCGCCTTGAGAAGCTGGCGCGCCCGTTCGGCGCGGTTTTTCTCGATGTCAACGGTATGAAGGAGATCAACGATCGCGGCGGCCATGCTGAAGGCGACCATCTGTTGCAAACATGCGCTCAGACGATGCAGCGCGTTCTCGGAGAGGTTGCGCGGCTGTACCGTGTGGGTGGTGACGAGTTCGTGGCCACGGTCGTGGATACCGACGAAGCGGGCTTTCGGTCGCTTGTGGGGCGGCTGCAGAAAGCGTTCGACGAAGTTCCGTCGTGCGAGGTGGCTATCGGCGCGCAATGGACGCCGCGATCGAGCGAGATCGATAGGACGTTGTTCGATGCAGACGAGGCGATGTACCGCGATAAGCGCCGTTTCTACCAGAACAGGAGCACGTCGGACGTAGCGCCTTCTCGACGTGTTCGCGGCGACCGCTTCGGCGAGTGCGAAAGGGCGAAGGCGCGAGATGTCGCGCAGGAAGGCACGCTCATGGAGCTGCTGGGCATCGGGTTCGCTCGTCATAGGTTGGATGAAGCTTTCACAACTCTCGAATCCAATGCTTGCTACAGTTTGGTGACGGGCGACGACGAGGAGGGGCGTCGAGCCGTCGGTGCGTTGGCCAAGGAGGCTCGCGAGGCGGGCGAGCGAGGCTTCGCCGGAACCGTGTGTGTGAATCGCGGCGGCGTTCCCGCACGGGTGCGAGTTTCAGGCGCTTTCGCAGAAGACGGGGCCGCGGGAGGTGCGGTGGCGCTCGCGTCCTATGTCGATGTCGAAGATGCGCTTGCGTCCATGGGAAAGGAAGCCTACAAGCCCTCGAACAGCTGACCCAGCGTCACGCCCAAGCCGAGCGCGACCTTCTCCATGAAGTCGATGGTGGCGTTGCGGTTGCCCGCCTCCACCTTGGCGAGGTACGACCGTCCTACACCCGTCATGAGCGCAAGCTGCTCCTGCGTCAGATTGCTCTCCTCGCGAAGCGCCCGGACGCGCTGTCCGACGTTTTTTCTCGTTGCGTGAGTCATAAACAAAGAGTACGGTCTTGTGCGGTATACTACGTGACCTATAGGGCACAATCTGCGAATGTGCCGAGTAGATGCAGGGAGGCATCGAGGGAGGCTCGCATGATCCAAGACGAAGTGCTGTTCACTTTGCAATTGGCTACCGTAGTGGTCGATCTGCATCGCCGTATCGGCGATTCGATTGCAGAGCTGTGCAAGGTGTCTTACCTAGAGTTCTGCCTACTGTCTTCGGTGCGATCCCATGGTGGTGCGATGCTGCTTGCCGATTTTTCTCGCAACGCGCTAGCAAGTGAGAACACTGTCGTAGTGGCAGCGAATGCGTTGTCGCGGGCGGGGCTCGTGAACAAAGGGCGTTGTGCGAGCGACGGTCGGCTGATCGTCCTCGAGGAGAATGTCGCCGGCGCTCGTACGCTCACGCGGGGGTACGAAGGCATATACCGAAATCTGCGATCGTCGGTGTGGGCGAACCATACCAACGAGGACATTGAAGAGATCATGAACTCCTTCCCGTCGGTGGCTGAAAAGCTTGGGGTGGACACGGTTGAGATCAACCGCTCATGCCATTCGGTTCTCACTCCGGCTTATCTCATGATCGTCGCGGCGTTGTTGCGGCGTTGGGCGCAGGTTGTCGTGCAATATGCTGGACTGTCGTTCGTCGAGTATCGATGCCTTGCCGTTTTGGAAACGCGGCCTTCGCCTTTGCCTTGCTCGGTTATCGCCGAGATTCTCATGCTCGAGCGAACCACGGTTTCTACGCTGGTGGCGAAGTTAGCTCGCAAAGGTCTGGTTTCATACGGCGTCGGAGTTGATCGTCGCCACAAGGCGATCAGTCTCACCGAGAAAGGCGAGGTGAGCGCCGCGTTGGTCACGGGCAAGCTGGGTCGCGTCACGGCCGAGCTGTATGCCGGCGTGGATGCTTCGCTCAAATCCAAAACGAACGAATTGCATATGCGCATGTACGCAACGTACTCCCGCGCATAGTATCGGTTTTATTTAGCCTGATCAAACTATTGTCGCCTATCCTTCTTACGCTGAATCGCATGATGCGTCGCATCATGCGAAAAACGTTGTATCAGAATGGATACACCTCGTAGACTGGCAGTATGGAAGCCATGGGGAAACGGGGAAGCTATGAAGCGAAACGAAAGAAGGGTGCCTTACTCGTCGGCAAAGGCGCTGGCGTGCGCGTTCTCGACGTTTGCGGTTTTGGCGCTTGCGCTTACGGGATGTGCGCCGAAAGCTAACGACGCCGTTGTTACGGGCGAAGACGAGGCTGCGGCAGTGCAAGTCGACTTCACGTGGTCTGAAACCGGCGATTGCAGTATGTGCCACGCAAAGGAACAGGCGTCGTTCGAAGACGGTTCCTGTGCGATATCTCGGCACAAGGACATGGCTTGCTCTCAGTGCCATGCCGATGTAGCAGCGCTTTCTGCGGCGCATGAAGGAGCCACCGCTGAAAAGGCAGCCAAGGCCGTCCTCAAAACCACAACGGTGGATGTTGCGACGTGCGAGAGCTGTCACTCGCAAGACGAGGTGGAGGTCGTTACGGCTGGCGTAACCGTGCTAACCGACATGAATGGAACGATAGTGAACCCGCATGCGTTGCCAGAATCGGCCGACCATGCCGAAGTCTCCTGCGTGAGCTGTCATCAGATGCATGCGGCGGGCTCCATCGAGAAGAAGGCTCAGCGTGCATGCGCCAGTTGCCATCACGCCGACGTGTACGAATGCTACACCTGCCATAGCTAGGGTTTGCGCGAATCCGCACGAAGGGATAACGCGGTTTTGCCGCGTGCCCCGCCGCGCCGAGAAACGGTCGCGGCGGCATATAGGAGGAAGGGAAAGGTACGATTATGGGGAACGAGAATGCACGCTTCTCTCGCCGAAACTTTTTGAAGGGGACCGGCGTTGCGGCGCTGGCAATGGCGGGCGGTGCGCTGGTTGGATGCTCATCCGGAAACGATGCATCCGCTTCAGGTGTCTCGTCCGAGTCGACCGCTGTCGACGGCTCGTCCATCGCGTGGACGAAAGAGGCCGACGTCGTGGTATGCGGCTATGGTGCGGCGGGCGCTTCCTGCGCCATCGAAGCGGCGGCGAACGGGGCTTCGGTTATCATTCTCGAGAAGGCAGCGCTGCCAGGTGGTTCTATGGCTCGTTGCGGCGGTGCCATCATGGGTGCGCCGACGAAGATCCAGAAAGCTCTCGGCATCGAAGACAGTGCCGACGCGTTATTCGATTGGATAATGACCTGCACCGACGGCACATGCAGCAAGGATATCGCACGCGCTTATGCTGATGTGGCTGGTCCGAACGTCGACTGGCTCGATGCGCTCGCCGAGGAATACCTGGGTCAGCCGTGCTTCGAGGTGGCCATGGCCGAGGCAAACGTCGGCACAGCCGACGGGGGGCACAACGGCGCGGTTGGCGGATGCCTCGACGCCACGGGTTGCGAATACGAGAAGTTCGGCGTCAAATTGGAGGAAGCCGTTCCGCGCACCCACTGGGCCAAGGCAGCCCCCGACAACACCGCGAATTCAGGTCCCGAGTTGTTTGACCCGTTGCTGGCGTGCATCGAAAAGCAGAGCAACATCGAGGCGGTCTTCAATACGGCGTTGGTGAAACTGGTAACGAATGCCGAGGGCGTGGTTATCGGAGTGGAAGCCGAAGGCGCGGGCGGCAGGGAGTTCTATAAGGCAAGCAAGGGCGTTATGCTGGCTACAGGCGGGTTCCCGGCCGGTTTAGAGATGCAGGAGCGATTCTGCCAAGACGCGCTCGACTATAGCACGTATATGTGCAAAGATTGCACGGGGGATGGCGTGAAAGCCGCCATGGCCGTAGGAGCCGATCTGTACAACATGTGCAACTATTATCCTATCGAGGTTGCGCAGCAATACCATTACAACGTGCAGTACAACGACGTGTACAACAGTTGGGATATGGATTCCGACGGATACATGGAAGTGCCGGCTATGAATATGGCGGAAACGCACGGCGGCCTCGTCATCAACACCGACGCCCAGGTTCTCGACGTATGGGGCGAGCCCATTCCGCATTTGTACTGCTCCGGTTGCGATACCGGTTCGAACATCTTCGGCATTCCGGGCAACTATCCTGGATGCGGATGCTACGTAAGCTTCTCGTTTGCGTTCGGCCGCATCGCCGGCAAACATATGGCCGATTCGGAAGCCGTCGCTTAGGCACTTCTTTGCCGTGCGGCATCCCTCCCCGCCGCACAGTCGGTTTCCTAAAAGGAAAGGGGCTGCAGTTTTGAACTGCAGCCCCTTCGTGCGTCATTGGAAGCCCTACCCCCGGCCAGAAGGATGAACCCACCTTAAAAGGTGGGTGCTCGCAGCCCGCTTCCTGGCTTTCGTGTCAACGGACACGAATCCCCATTTCACACGCGATCTTGAGCTCCCTCATGTATCAGCATCGGTCCATCGCAAAGTATGGCTACGAGGGCAGGACCTGCTTTTGAGTATATGGGTAGCATCGTTAAAATAAAGACTTGACATCCGGTTGTTTCGCCGATTACACAACCCGGTCTTCTACATGCCGAGCGGCTGCGGATCGAGCGACGGAATGCGAGGACGGGAGTGCGTTGTCGCCCGAAGGCCTCGTTTTCGGGCGCGATTCCGAGTTTTTCGGGCGACAATGCAACGTCCGCTAGGCAAACAAGCGTTCGCATGATACGATATATGGCATGGATACCTTATTTACCGAAATGGAAAACGAGCGGAAGTCGGAAGTGGCGCCCTTGGCAGTGCGCATGCGTCCGCGCACGCTCGAGGAAGTGGTCGGCCAGGACGAGGCGGTGGGCCCCGGCTCGTGGCTGCGCAACGCCATCGAGCAGGACCAGTTGAGCTCGGTCATCCTGTTCGGCCCGGCGGGCACGGGCAAGACCTCGCTCGCGCACGTCATCGCCGAGACGACGAAGGCTACGTTCGTGGAGGTGTCGGCCATCGGCGGCACGGTTTCGGATCTGCGCCGCGAAATCGATGCCGCCGACAAGCGCCTGTCGGCGTTCGGTTTGCGCACCATCCTGTTCGTCGACGAGATCCACCGCTTCAACCGCAGCCAGCAGGACGCGCTGCTGCACGCCGTGGAGGATCGCGTGCTGGTGCTGGTGGGAGCCACAACGGAGAACCCCTTCTTCGAGGTTAACTCGGCGCTGATCAGCCGCTCGCGCGTGGTGGAGCTGCACGGGCTGTCCGACGAGGAGATCGTCAGCCTCGTGGAGCGTGCGCTGGTCGACGAGCGCGGCCTGGGCGGCCGCTATCGGTTGGATGCCAAAGCGCGCGACGCCATCGTGCTGCTGGCGGGCGGCGACGGGCGCGCGGCGCTCACCACGTTGGAGCTTGCCGCCGGTATGGTGCAGCCCGGCACCTCGAAGAAGCCCGCGAAGATCACCGAGGACAACGTGCGCGCGGCCACGCCGCATCGCTCGCTGCCCTACGACAAGAACAAGGACATGCACTACGACGTCATCTCGGCGTTCATCAAGTCCATGCGCGGCAGCGACCCCGATGCCGCGCTGTACTGGCTCGCCCGCATGATCGATGGGGGAGAAGACCCGAAGTTCATCGCGCGCCGCATGTTCATCGCTGCGTCGGAGGATATCGGCAACGCCGATCCGCAGGCGCTGCTCATCGCTGAGGCCGCGTTCAAGTCGGCCGAGGTCATCGGCTATCCCGAGTGCCGCATCAACCTGGCGCAGGCTGCCATCTACCTGGCGCTCGCGCCCAAGAGCAACGCGGCGGAGGCGGGCATCGATGCCGCGCTGAACGAGGTGCGCAACGGGCCGTCTCGCAACGTGCCCGACCATCTGCGCGATCGGCACCGCCCCGGATCCGAGAACTACGGCGAGTACAAGTATCCGCACAGCTACCCCAGCGGCTGGGTGAGCCAGCGCTACCTGCCCGACGGTTTGGAGCGCGGCTGCTTCTACCGGTCGAGCGATCGCGGTTGGGAGGCCTACCGCAGCGACACGTTCGCGCGAGACCGTCTGGATTCCGGAGAAAACCCCACGTCGCGCGGAAGGTAACCGATTGTCTACTCCTGTGGAAGCAGGGTGAAAAGTTGACCTCGGCCTGTATATCATCCGAGGTGCTCGTGCTATAGTAATGGCTTCGGAAACAGGAGGCATACGGTGGATATCAGCGAAATTCTCAGCATAGCGTTGCCGGTGGTCTATGTGATCGTGGGCGCGGTGCTGGTGTGGCTCGTCATCGAGCTTGTCATGACCGTGCGCAAGACACGCAAGACGGTCGACGATCTGCAGAAGCAGGTCGAGCCTACGCTGGCAAGCGTGGAGCGTATCACGGCGTCGCTCGAGCCCGTCGCGGCGAAGGTGGATCCGCTGGTGGAGCGTGTGTCGCTGACGGTCGATGCCGCCAACCTCGAGATCATGCGCGTCGATCAGATTCTCGAAGACGTGAACGAAATCACCGACTCGGTGGCCTCGGCCGTCGAAGCGGTGGACACGGTGACCAACGCTCCGGTGGAATTGGTGAACAACGTGACCTCGCGCGTGCGCAACGCGTTCAAGTCGCGCCGCGCCAGCGACGAGTCGGTTGCCCTCGGCCAGGCGAAAGCCGAGCGCTCCGCCTCCCATGGTGCGAACGGACACGGCACCGAAGTGCCCGTTTCGACCGCCGACGTCGTCAAGGGCGTGGTGACCACCTCGGTCGCGGCCGCGAAGGAGGCCGTTGCCGACCAGCGCGAGCAACGCGCCGAGCAGCGTGCCGAGCGAGACGAGAAGGCCGAAGCCAAGCGCGTCGCCGCCGATAAGACGTCCGAAGTCGCCGCCACCATGGCCGATGCCGTGGCTACCGCCGCGAACGCCGATGCCGCAGCTGCGCAGCAGTACTTCACGTACGACGCAGACGAAAAAGCGAACCAGGGCAAGTAACGACAGCATACACGGCACGAAAGGGCGACTCGGTGGAGACTCCCAGCTCCGAAGCGACGAAAACCGACAAAGCGAAGCGAAGCTTTCTCATAGTCTGGACGATCGTGGGCGGCATTCTGCTCACGGGCGTTCTCGTTTACCTGTTCAATATTTTGAGCGTGCCTATCGGCATCGTCATCTGGTCCATCGTCATCGTATTCTGCCTGCGAGGACCGGTGAACAAGCTGGAGAAACTGGGCGTTCCACGCGTGGCCGGCACGACGATCGCCTACGTCCTGATGTTCGTTGTTCTGGCTTTGGTGGGGCTTCTCATGTTCTCGCCGGCGTTCGGCGTGGGCGACCAGTTCACCAACCTCATCGAGAGCATTCCGGGCTACGTTCAGACCATCGCCGGGTGGGGCAACGACCTGTACACGCGCTACGCCGACGTGCTTCAGAACGACACGGTACAAACGTGGATCAACAATGCGCTGGACGCCATCGTCTCATGGGCTTCGACGTTCGCCCGCGATAGCGCCAACGGCGTGGTCGCCATCGGGACGGGTCTGGTCAACACGTTCGTTGCGCTCGGGTTTGCGCTGGTGGTGGCTTTCTGGATCCTCATGGAGCTTCCGCAGCTTGGACGCGAATGCATGCGCCTCGTCAACCCGAAGCGCCACGAGGATCTGGAAATGCTGCACGTCACGTTCACGCGCGTCATGGGCGGCTACATCAAGGGCACGCTTTTGCAGTGCGCCATCATCGGCGTGGGCTGCGTCGTTCTGTTCGGCGCCATCGGCATCCCGAACTACGCGGCGCTCGGCGGCATCGCCGGCCTGTTGAACATCATCCCCATCGTGGGCCCGTGGCTCGGCGGTGCGCTTGCGGCCATCGTGGGCGTGTTCGTCAGCCCCTGGATCGCGGTCATCGCGCTCGGCGGCACCATCGCCATCCAGCAGATCGTCTATACGTTTATTTCGCCGAAGATCATGGCGAACTCGGTGGACGTTCATCCGGCGCTCACCCTCATCGCTTTGATGGCGGGCTCCGCTATAGGCGGCGCTATGAGCGGCTTCACGGGCTCGCTTGTGGGTATGTTGGCTTCCATTCCCGCCGTCGCGGTTGCGAAGTCGGTTTTCGTGTATTATTTCGAAAAGCGCACGGGGCGGCAGCTGGTAAGCGCAGACGGCGTGTTCTTCCAAGGCACCACCGCCTCGGACGGCACGCTCGATCCCATCGCCGATGCCACGTCGCCGCATCCCGACATCTCGGCGGCGTTCGAGCGCGTCGAGCAGCGCAAGGCCGAGGCCGATCAGAAGGCGCAGCATCGTAAGAAGCGTTGATCGGGCTTTGTTGGCCTGAGCGCGTGGGGGCGTGCGGGCGCACGTCGTTAGTGGAGCAGCGGGTCGTGCGAGGCGGCCCCCGAGGAGATAGAAAGACGCGACTATGAAGTACATGACCAGCGCGGAGATCCGCGAGAAGTACCTGAGCTTTTTTGAGGAGAAGGGCTGCAAGCGCTGGCCCTCGTCATCGCTCATTCCCGACGACCCGTCGTTGTTGCTGACGAGCGCCGGCATGGTGCAGTTCAAGCCGTATTTCCTGCAGCAGAAGCACCTCGAAGCCCCCTACATCGGCACGACGACGGTGCAGAAGTGCGTGCGCACGAACGACATCGACATCATCGGCACCACGGGCCGTCACCAGAGCTTCTTCGAGATGTTGGGCAACTTCAGCTTCGGCGAATACTTCAAGGAGGAGATGTGCGCGTGGGCGTACGAATTCTCCACCGAGGTGCTGGGCCTGCCGGCCGAGCGCCTGTACTTCACCGTGTATCTCGACGACGACGAGACCATCGAGATCTGGAAGAAGCTGGGCGTGCCCGACGACCATATCTCGCGCCTGGGCGAGGATGACAACTTCTGGCGTGCCGGGCCTACGGGCCCCTGCGGCCCCTGCTCGGAGATCTACTTCGATCAGGGCGAGGACTTCGGCTGCGGCAGCCCCGACTGCGCGCCTGGTTGCGACTGCGACCGCTTCCTGGAGTACTGGAACCTCGTGTTCACCCAGTACGACGGACAGGAAGACGGCACGTTCGTGCCCCTTCCGAAGAAGAACATCGACACCGGCATGGGCCTCGAGCGCATCGCGGCCATCCTGCAGGGCGTCCAGTCCAATTACGAGACGGACGTGCTGCGCAGCCTCGTGGCGGTGGGCGAGAAGCTGACCGGAACGACGTACGGCGAGGACGCGGCCATCGACCTATCGCTGCGCATCATGGCCGATCACAGCCGTGCCGTGGCATTCATGATCGCCGACGGCATCCTGCCCTCCAACGAAGGCCGCGGCTATGTGCTGCGCCGTCTGCTGCGTCGCGCCGTGATGAAGGGCCATCTGCTGGGCCTCGACAAGCCGTTCCTCAA
This sequence comes from Eggerthella sp. BIOML-A4, assembly GCF_009875575.1. Lineage (NCBI taxonomy): Bacteria > Bacillati > Actinomycetota > Coriobacteriia > Eggerthellales > Eggerthellaceae > Eggerthella > Eggerthella sp. BIOML-A4. The sequence goes on from NZ_WWRX01000001.1 coordinate 230,698, forward strand.
CGATTACGTCGACGAGATCGTGAACCTCATGGGTCACGTGTACCCCGAGATCGTGGAGAACCGCGAGCTCACGCGGCGCGTCATCCTGTCCGAGGAAGAGCGCTTCGGCGCAAACCTGCGCCAGGGCCGCGCGTTCCTCGACGAGGCGCTGGCCGAGCTCGAGGGCGAGGTGCTGCCGGGCGACCGCGCGTTCACGCTGCACGATACGTACGGCTTCCCCGTGGAGGTCACGCGAGAGCTGTGCGACGAGCGCGGCATCGAAGTTGATATGGAAGGCTTCGGCCGCTGCATGGACGAGCAGCGCGAGCGCGCTCGCGCTGCCAATACGAAGGACGCCGAGGCGGCCTGGTCCACCTATGGCGGCGTGATGAACGAGATCCTCGAGGCCGTGGGCCCCACCGAATTCCTCGGCTATACGAAGAACGACGCCGAAGCGCGCGTGCTGGCGCTTGTGAAAGACGGCGTGCAGGTGGATGTGCTGGAGGCGGGCGACGAGGGTCGCGTAGTGTTGGACGCTACGCCCTTCTACGCTGAGAAGGGCGGCCAGATCGGCGACGCCGGCGTGCTTGCGAAGGACGATGCCATCGTGGCGGTCCTGGACACGAAGGAGCCCGAGAAGGGCCTGATCGCGCACACCGTGAAGGTGGAGAGCGGTCGCTTGAGCGCGGGCGATGCCGTGCATGCCGCCATCGACGTGCCGCGCCGCGAGCGTATCCGCCGCAACCACACCGCTACGCACATCCTGCATTGGGCGCTGCGCGAGGTGCTGGGCGACCATGTGAAGCAAGCGGGCAGCTACGTCGCCGACAGCCGTCTGCGCTTCGACTTCACCCACTTCGAGGCCATGACGGCCGAACAGATCGCCGAGGTGGAGCGCCTGGCGAACCAGAAGATCATGGAGAATCATCCCGTGCGCGCCTACGAGACGTCGCTCGCATCGGCACGCGAAGCCGGCGTCATGGCGCTGTTCGGCGAGAAGTACGGCGAGTTCGTGCGCGTGCTCGACATCGAGGGCTTTTCGCAGGAGCTGTGCGGCGGTACCCACGTTTCGGCTACGAGCGAAATAGGCTTCGTTAAGATAACCTCCGAGACCAGCGTGGGCGCGAACCTGCGTCGTATCGAAGCCGTGACCAGCTTCGACGCGCTTGCGTACATGAATCGCGTGGAGGCTGAGCTCAAGGAGGCGGCCGAGTCTTTGCGCGTGCCCCTGTTCGACGTGAGCGAGCGCACGGCATCGAACATGAAGACCTTGAAAGACCTGCAGACGAAGTTGAAGCGTGGGCGCGAGGCCGTGGCCGACGACGGCATCAACGCCTTGCTCGAGACCGCGCAGACGAGCGCTGCGGGCTATCCGGTAGTGTTCGGCCGCATGCCGGAGGCCGATGCGGGTCAGATGCGCAACATGTGGGACGTGCTGCGCACGCGTTTGGGCCAGCCGGGCGCCGCGGTGCTGGCCACGGAGAAAGACGGCAAGCCCACGCTGTTGGCGGCCGGCACGCCGGAGGCGGTGGAGGCGGGCTTCGACGCAGGCGCCGTCATCAAGGCGATCTCGGGGAACATCAAGGGCGGCGGCGGCGGAAAGGCCGCCATGGCGCAGGCCGGCGGCAAAGACGCCTCGGGCATCGATGCGGCCCTTCAGGCTGCGCGCGACATGCTGCTGTAGGGTTGTTGGCTGGGCGCCGTGCCGAGGGGTGCGGCGCCCAGGCGGTCCTGAGCTCGCTCGAAACGTCCACAGGACGTTTCGGCTCGACGGGTGCGGCGCCGCGAAGCGAAGCGTGACAAGTCCCCGAAGGGGAAATCTCGCGGCGCACCCCTCGGCACGGCGCCCGAGGCGGTTCTTCCGCTGGGGGCACCGGCTCTGCGAGCGGCGCTTCAACCTGCGGGGCGTCTTTTTCGGCGGCTTCTCCGTGAATCGGAGAAGCCCTTTTTTCATCCTGGGGAGTGATCATGCTGCCTCGCTTGCCTCTTCGTGACGCGCGTGACCGTCTTGTCGTCTTCGTCAACCTGGGGCGTGCGAAACGGATCGAGAAATCCTATTCGGTCGTTTGGCGGGCTGATTTTGGCAAGAATTTCGAGGTAGGTAAAAGTTACATATATCTAACTTGGCTAAAAGCGAGCGTGTGAGAAAACCGACCAGGTGTTTTGCGCACAAGTTACGATGCAAAGACGGTCTTCTGGCGTCCCACATTCACCTAGCTCAAAATTTTTGCCATATTCTCGCACCTCGACGACAAGTCGCCGTCTATCGACCGTGCGATTTTCTCAAAAGAGGTTGCGAGCATGCTTGCGCTCTTCGCCAGGTTGCCGCATTGACGTACAATAAGCTGAAAGCGGAAAGCCGCGCGTATCCGCCGGTAACATGAAAGGGCTCATCATGCGAATTATGGCTTTGGATATTGGGGAGACGCGCGTGGGGGTTGCGGTGAGCGATCCGGGGGAACGGGTGGCTTCTCCGGTGGCCGTGCTGCCCGCCTCGGAAGTGCTGAACTGCGCGAAGCCGTTCCAGCGAGCGCTTGAGGATTGGGAGCCGGAGCTGCTGCTGTGCGGACTTCCCTACACCATGGCGGGCGCGGAGGGGCCTCAGGCCGCGCGCATTCGGAAAGCGGCGAAAACCATATCCGACGCCTGCGGCATCCCTTACGAATTCGCTGATGAGCGGTTAAGTTCGCAGGAAGCCAAACGGAGTTTGCGTGAAAAGGGCATGACCGAGAAGGCCATGCGCGGCAAAATAGATATGATAGCCGCAAGTTTGTTTTTGCAGGCGTGGCTTGACGCGCGCCGTGAGGCTTGATGGAAGAAGAGGATCAGTTCCATGCCCCAGCACAGGAAGCAAGTCACCTATTCTCAGCGTCCGAACCATGCAGCTCGCTCGGCTCATGCCCGGGGCGAGCGCCAGTTCCGTACGTACGATACCAGCTATATCCGCCCGAAGAAAAGCAAGGCTCCTGCTATAGTCGCCGCCGTTTTGGCCGTTCTCGTCGTCGGAGGTTTGGCGTGGGGCGCGCTCACCCTGTTCAACAGCTGTTCCGCGCAATCGGTCGAGCTTCTGGCCGAGGGTCAGGAGGCCACGATCACGGTGGCCGAAGGTGCTGGTGCCAAGGTCGTCGGAGAGCAGCTTGCGGAAGCCCGTCTGGTTTCCAATGCGGGAGACTTCACGAAGCGCGTCAACGAGATGGGCGTTGATTCCCAGCTCAAGCCCGGTACCTACACATTCGCGGGCGGTATGTCGCTCGACGCCATCATCAACCAGCTGACGGCCGGTCCGGTGGCGAACGCGCTCACCATCCCCGAAGGCAGCACGCTCGAGGCCGTTGCCCAGAGCGTGGCAACCTTCACCGAGAATCACATCACGGCGGACGCGTTCACGGCCGCTGCGTCGGATGCCAGCGCATACGCGGCCGACTACGACTTCCTGGCCGACGCGGGCACGAACAGCCTGGAAGGCTTCCTGTTCCCGAAAACGTACGAGATCGGCGACGATGCCACGGCCGAGTCGGTAGTGCGCATGATGCTCGACCAGTTCAAGACCGAGACGTCGGGGCTCGATTGGTCCTACCCGCAAAGCCAGGGCCTCACCATCTACGATGCCGTGAAGCTGGCTTCCATCGTTGAGCGCGAGTCGTCGGGCGACGAGCAGATCCGCGCCCAGGTGGCCTCGGTGTTCTACAACCGCCTGAACAACTTCGGCGATCCGAACTACGGCTTCCTGCAAAGCGATGCGACCACGGCTTACGAGCTGGGTCACGACCCCACCCCCGAGGATATCAAGAATCCAACGCCGTTCAACACCTACACGAACACGGGTCTGCCTCCCACGCCCATCTGCTCGCCGGGTCTCGATTGCCTGCAAGCCGTGTGCAACCCTGCGCAGACGAACTACTTCTTCTTCTACTTCGCGCCTGATGAAGGCGGTACGATGCAGTACTACTTCAGCGAAACGTACGAAGAGCATCAGCAGACGTTCTCCTAGGCCGTTAGCGACAACGCCATGTCTTTTCTCGAACCCGACCGCTACTTTGCGCGCATCTCGCGCATCGATATCGACCGCGACCTGCTGGCGCTGGGCTTTCGCAACGTGCTGCTGGACGTGGACAACACCATCCTCACGCGTGACACCCACGAAGTGCCGCGTGACGTGGGGTTCTGGCTGGCGAAGGCGCGCGACGCGGGCATTACGTTCTGCCTTGTGTCCAACAACTGGCACGAAGGGGTGTACCAGCTGGCGAACCGTCTTTCGCTGCCCATCGTGGCGAAGGCCGTCAAGCCGTTGCCGCCCGCGTTCCTCATGGCTTTGCGCAAGCTGGGAGCGAAGCGTTCCGAGACGGTGGTCATCGGCGATCAGCTGGTCACCGACGTCATGGGCGCGCATTTTCTGGGCATGAAGGCGTATCTGCTGGCTCCGCTGGTGGAGCAGGATCTGCCCCATACGCTGCTGCTGCGCAACTTCGAGCGCGTCGTCATGGGCGAGCGTAAGCCGGAGGGCGCCGCATCGACGTCGCAGAACGCCGTCCCCTGCGAGGATGAGGAACCCGACGCGCAGGGCGTCTGATGTGAACGAGCGAGCGAAAGGATCGTTATGACCGACACGCAAGCCGAACGGCCGGCCGAGAGCCTGTACCTCTTGGGACATCCCATTGCGCACTCTTCGTCGCCCGCGATGTACAACGCCGTGTACGAGCGCTTAGGATTGCCGTGGCGCTACGGTTTGGCTGATTGCGCGACCGAGGAAGAGGCGCGCTCGTTCGTGGAGGCGCGCGGCTTCCTGTCCATCAACATCACCACGCCGTACAAGCCGCTCGCGTTCGAGGCCGCCACGGCGAAGGCTGCCACGGCGAAGCTCGCCCAGGGCGCGAACGTGCTGGTGAAGAAGGGTGACGCGCTCATCGGCTTCAACACCGACGGCCAGGGCTGCGTGGCGTACTTGGAGCGCACGGGCTTTTGCTTCGCAGGCAAGCGCGTGGCCGTGTGCGGCACGGGCCCCACGGCGCTGTCCATCCTGCACGCATGCGCCATCGCCGGGGCGGACGTGGCCATGCTGGTCGGGCGCGACAAGGAGCGCTCCCGCAAGGTGCTCGAAGGCTACGTCGAGCGGTTCGGCCTGTTGGCAAATGCCACGGTGGACCTGCCGGCAGCGCAGGCGCACCATCGCAGCTTCCGCACGGCTTACGAGCGCACCACGTTCAAGTTCGGCAGCTACACCACGTCCACGAAGGCGCTGGCCGCCGCCGATCTCGTGGTGAACGCGACGCCGCTCGGCATGAACGAGGGCGACGGCTCGCCGTTCGACGTCGGGCTTCTGAGCGCGGGCCAGACCGTGTTCGACGCGGTATACGGCCACGGCGAGACGGCGCTCGTGCGCGCCGCGCGCGAAGCGGGATGCACGGTGCACGACGGCGCCGGGATGCTGGTAGCGCAGGCAGTGGCCACCGTGCACGCCGTGTGCGACCTCGCCGAGGTCGACGTCGCCCTGTCTGACGACGAGCTGTTCGCCTTGATGGCGGAAGCGGCAGGATTCGACCTGTAGACTTCCGTCATCCTGAACGGAACCGACTGGTTGCTTCGTCATCCTGAGCGGAGCGCGTAGCGCGGAGTCGAAGGATCCCGTGAGGCGCCAGCTGGAAGCGTCTCGGTTGGCACCGTACGGCATCCTTCGCGTCCCCGCTTCGCGGAGCCTCCCTGCGCTCGCTTCGCGTGCTCGGGAGTTCGACAGTCCACTGGACTGTCGAATGCTGCGCTCGCTCAGGATGACGAGTACGTGAGCCATAGGGATGGGGTTGATGACTCATTCGATGCGGATGCGGCGTGCGACCTGCTTTTTGCTAGCCTTGCCTGAACGGTAGGGTACAATACGATGCGAACCATTCGTATCAGCGCGGAAAGCGACAGACTATGCGATACCTAACAGCAGGCGAGAGCCACGGTCCGTGCCTGACGGCCATCGTCGAAGGCGTGCCCGCGGGCTTGAAGATCTCCGAATCGCAAATCAACACCGACCTTTCTCGTCGTCAGTCCGGTTACGGGCGCGGCGGCCGCCAACGTATCGAGCGCGATACCGTGGAGGTCGTCTCCGGCGTGCGCTTCGGCCGCACGCTGGGAACTCCTATCGCGCTCGTGGTGCGCAACCGGGACTGGGAGAACTGGACCGATCGCATGGCCGCGTTCGGCGAGGCTCCGTCCGACCTCGCCCGCGAGGTCACGCCACGCCCCGGCCACGCCGACCTCGTGGGGGCGCTCAAAACCGACACGTCCGACTGCCGCAACATCCTCGAGCGCGCAAGCGCCCGCGAGACAGCTGCGCGCGTGGCGGCGGCCGGCATCGCGCGCGAGTTCTTGGCCGACCTGGGCGTGGAGGTGTTCTCGTACGTCACGTCCATCGGAAGCGCGTCCTTCGAAGAGGACGACGCGTTCATGAACGCTCCCGACTACAAGCCGCTTGCTATCGAGACGAGCGAGGTGCGCTGTCCCGACGAACAGGCGACGGAGGCTATGAAGGCCGAGATCGACCGCGCGAAAGACGCGGGCGAGAGCCTGGGCGGCACGTTCCGCGTCGTGGTGACGGGGCTCGTGCCGGGCGTGGGCGGCTACGCCTCGGCAGGCGATCGTCTGACCTCGCGTTTGGGTGCTGCCCTGTTCTCCATCCCCGCCATCAAGGGCGTCGAGTTCGGCCTGGGCTTCGAAGCGGCACGGCGCGTGGGCTCCGAGGTGCACGACCCCATCGCGCTGGACAAGCAGGCCGGCTTCGTGCGCACGTCGAACAATGCGGGCGGCCTCGAAGGCGGCATGACCACGGGCATGCCCCTCATCGTGAGTGCGGCCATGAAGCCCATTCCCACGCTCATGACGCCGCTCGAGACGGTGAACCTCGACACGTTGGAAGTCGAAGAGGCGTCGAAGGAGCGCAGCGACACGTGCGCCGTGCCCGCCTGCGCCGTGGTGGCCGAGAGCGAGGTGTCGTTCGTGCTGGCCGAGGCGTACCTCGAGAAGTTCGGGCGCGATAACATGGCCGACATCAAGGCGGCCGTGAAAGCGTACCGCCAGCGGCTCAGGACGATGGCGCGATGAGGCACGAGGCTTCGAGACGACCTCGCGTGGTGGGGGAGCTTGCGCGCCCCGTGTTCTTCGTGGGATTCATGGGCGCGGGGAAGACGTCGGTCGCGCGACGGCTGGCGCGCACCTGCGGCGTGGCCTCGGTGGACATGGACACGTACCTCGAGCGCCGCGAGGGCAAGCGCGTGAAGGAGATCTTCGCGCAGGCGGGCGAGGACGGCTTCCGCGCCATCGAGACGGACGTGCTGCGCGAGCTGGCCGGCAAGGAGCCGCTGCTCGTGTCGTGCGGCGGCGGCGTGGTGAAGCGCGATGAGAACCGCGCCATCCTGCGCGATGCGGGGTTCGTCGTGTACCTGAAGGTCACGGCCGACGAGGCGAAGTCGCGCATCAGCGACACCTCCACGCGCCCTTTGTTCCAGGACCTCGATGCCGCGCGCAAGACGTCCGAGGAGCGCCTGCCCCTGTACGCCGACGTGGCTGACCTCACCATCGACACCGCCGGCAAGAACGTGGCTACCATCGCGCGCGAAGTGCAGAGCGCGCTCGAGAAGGAGGGCATCCTGTGCCTGCAACGAAAGTGATCGTCAACATCCCCGGCGAAGAAGCCTACGACGTGCGCATCGGCGGCGGCGTGCTGGCGAATCTGGGCGCGCATCTGCGCAAGCTGCCGGCGTTCGCCGAGTCGGACCGCGCGCTCGTCGTCACCGACGAGAACGTTGCGCCGCTGTACCGCGCCGACGCGAAGGAAGCGCTCGCGCAAGCCGGGTTCCGCGTGAGCGACATCGCCGTGCCGGCGGGCGAAGGCTCGAAGTCTGTCGAGGTGGCGGGAGAGATATGGGAGGCCATGGCCAGCCTTGCGCTCGGCCGCGACTGCGTGGTGGTGGCGCTCGGCGGCGGCGTGGTGGGCGACCTCGCCGGGTTCGTTGCCGCAACCTATATGCGCGGCGTGCCGGTGGTGCAGGTTCCCACGACGCTGCTATCTATGGTGGACTCGTCGGTGGGCGGCAAGACCGGCGTCAACCTGGCGGCCGGCAAGAACCTCGTGGGCGCGTTCAAACAGCCGGCGTACGTGTGCGCCGACACGGCCACGCTGGCCACGCTCGACGAACGCGAGTGGGCCTGCGGCTGCGCGGAGATAGCGAAGTCCGCGGTCATCGACTCGGACGACTTCTTCTTCTGGCTGGTCGACGCGGCGGGCGCGCTGGCGGCGCGCGACGAGGTGGTAGTAGAGGAGGCCATCGCGCGCTCGGTGGTGTTCAAGGCCGACGTGGTGGCCGCCGACAAGTCCGAGAGCAAGGGCGTGCGCGAGTGCCTGAACTACGGCCACACGTTGGGACATGCGGTCGAATCGCTGGCGGGGTACGGCGCGTTCTCGCACGGCGCGGCCGTGGCCGAGGGCATGCGCTTCGCCGCGCGCATGGCCGTGTCGCTGGTGGACGCGCCGCTCGATTTGGTCGAGACGCAGGACAGCCTGCTCGACCAGCTGGGCCTGCCCGCCCTCGACTGGTCGGCCGAGCCGGAGGCCATGCTGGAGGCCATGAAGCGCGACAAGAAGGCCCGTCGCGGCCAGGTGCGCTTCGTGCTGCCCCGCGACGTGGGTTCCTGGCAGCTCGCCGACGTCGACGACGCCACCATCCTCGACCACCTGAACGCTTGGGCTCGCTCGAAGGCATAGGGGAGGAAGCCGATTATGAAGAAGATTCTGGTGTTGAACGGGCCGAACCTCAATTTGCTGGGAGTCCGCGAGCCCGACGTGTACGGCACGGTGACGCTTGCCGACATCGAGCGCGAGGTGACGGAATACGCGGCCGAGCGGGGTGCGAGCGTCGACTGCTTCCAAAGCAACCATGAGGGCGCGCTCATCGACAAGTTGCACGAGGCGCGCGGCGCGTACGACGGCATCGTCTACAATCCCGGTGCGCACACGCACTACTCGTACGCGCTGCGCGACGCCGTGTCGTCCATCGACGTGCCCACGGTGGAGGTGCATCTATCCGATATTTCCGCGCGCGAGGAGTTCCGCCGCATCTCGGTCATCGCGCCGGTATGCGTGGCGCAGATCAAGGGCAAGGGCAAAGAGGGCTACAAGGAGGCCGTCGATGTGCTGCTCGCCCGATAGCGCCGCGCTCGCTGCGGCTGCCGGGCCTCGCCTCGATCGTCTCCGCGCCGCCTGCGCCGATGCGGGCATGGGCGCGTTCTTCGTGCGCGACACCTCGAACATCGCCTGGCTCACCGCGTTCGACGGCGTGTTCGACGACGAGGACGCGCACGCGCTGCTGGTCACGCCGCACGATGCCGTGCTGCACACCGACTCGCGCTATAGCGAGGCGGCGCGCGCGGCTGCTGCCCGCGAAGGAGCGGTCGCGGTCGACGACGCACGGGTCACCCACGCGAAGTTCGTCGCCGAAACCTTCGCCGCCCGCCACGTCGACCAGCCGTCGGACGGGGCCGAAGCCATCGCGCTCGGCATCGAGGACTCCATGACGCTCGCCGGCTTTCGCGCGCTCGAAGCCGCCTTCGCGGAGGCTCCCGCGCGTCCGCAGTTGCGCGAAACATCCGACTCCATCGTGAACCTGCGCGCCGTGAAAGACGTGCAGGAGATCGCGCGCATGAAGGCGGCTCAGGTCGTCACCGACGCCGCGTTCGCGCACATCGTGGGGTACATGCGTCCCGGCATGACCGAGCGCGAGGTGCAGATCGAGCTGGAGGACTTCATGCGTCGCCACGGCGCCGAGGGCCTTGCGTTCCCGTCCATCGTAGCCGCGGGCGCGAACGGCGCGAGCCCCCATGCCATTCCTGGCCAGACGGTGCTCGAGGCGGGTCAATGCGTCGTGCTCGATTTCGGCGCACGGGCGCACGGGTACTGCTCGGACATGACGCGCACGGTGTTCCTGGGCCAGCCGTCCCAGAAGATGCGCGATGCCTACGCGGCCATCCGCAGCGCGAACGAGCAGGTGGAAGCCGCGCTCAAGCCGGGCGTGACGGGCAAGGTCATGCACGAGCTGGCCGAGCGCGCGCTCGCGGACGCGGGTTTCGCCGGCAAGATGGGCCACAGCTTGGGCCACGGCGTGGGTATCGACATCCACGAGCAGCCCGCGCTGTCGCCGCGCAACGAGCAGCCCCTCGTGCCGGGTAACGTGGTGACGGTCGAGCCGGGCATCTACCTGCCGGGCGAATTCGGCATGCGCCTGGAAGATTTCGGCGTGATCACGCCCGACGGCTTCGAGGTCTTCACCCGATCAACCCACGATCCGGTGATCCTGTAGCCGGTTCTCCGCCCGGGCGGTGGATTTCTGGGCGCAAAACGGCACCCATGACAATTCAGAGAGCGAAAATCGGGCGGTGAAAGCCTCACGATTTTCGCCATCTGGGCTTTTGCGGGGCCAATGGGGCGCTGCATCCAACAAATGCGTCCGGAAATTGTCATGGGTGCCGTTTTGCGCCCAGCACCTCGGCACGCGTTACGGTTTCGCGTCCGTCCCGTCGGTTCGCCCTGATTTTTTTCTGATACGGTTGATGTGCGCACGCAAGGTTTGCCCGACACGTTATAATGTACCGGTTTGAACGCTGATCGGGCCCCGCGGCGCGCAGCGGATCGCCCGTGAACGAAAGGATTACCGAGTATGGCTATCTCTACCGCCGATTTCAAGAACGGCATGTGCATCGAGTTTAACGGCAAGCTGTGCACCATCGTCGAGTTCCAGCATGTGAAGCCCGGCAAGGGCAGCGCCTTCGTCCGCACGAAGCTGCGCGACATCAAGACCGGCCGCATCATCGACAACACGTTCAACGCCGGCGTCAAGGTGGAATCCGTGCGTCTCGAGACGAAGAAGCTGCAGTACCTCTACAACGACGGTGCCGATTTCAACTTCATGGACAACGACACGTTCGAGCAGATGGCCATCTCGACCGAAACCGTCGGCGATGCCGCGAAGTGGCTCAAGGAGAACGACGAGGCGTCGCTGCTGTACGCTGGCGACGAGCTGATCAGCATCGAGCCCCAGATGTTCGTCGAGCTCGAGGTCACGCACACCGAGCCCGGCTTCAAGGGCGACACGGCCACTAACACGACGAAGCCCGCCACGCTGGAGACCGGCGTCGAAGTGCAGGTTCCCACGTTCGTCGAGATCGGCGACGTCCTGCAGATCGACACCCGCGACGGCCGTTTCATCAAGCGCGTGTAGCAAGCGCGAAACCCCGACTCGGCTCAATGGAAACGAGGGCGCCCGCCGGGCGCCCTCGTTTTGTTCGTCTACATACGCGCGTGGTTGTCGGGCAGGGGGAGGGGATAGTCCTCCAGCTTGTAAGCGGCGAGATCGAGCAGCTCGCCGGGGTTCACGTCGAGGGCGCGGGCCAGCTTCACGATGTCGGAGAGGCGCACGTCCACGAGGCCGCCTTCGAGGTTGCTGATGCGAGGATGCTTCGTGCCCACCATCTCGGCCAAGGTGGTTTGGGAGAGTCCTTCGGAGGTGCGCACTTCGAGAAGCCGGCTGCCCAAGTCGGCAGACAGGCGCTGGACAAGGGGATCCTTGCGCGCCATCTTCTCGTTTTTGCTCATCTCGCTCATACAGAAAGCGTAACGGCGCGCAAAACCCAAGCCGTCATCCAGCGATTACAATGCAGCGTCTTTTTGATGAGCGTGCTGCATACGTATGGCCGCCTCGGCCTCCCGCCGCTCGAAATCTGTTGCTTGTCGGTGAATTTCCCCGGTCATGGCTATCGCGGCAAGGGGTTACTCTATAATTCTTGTTTCGATCTTTGACTAACTGCAAACCGAAGGGGGTGTGAGTTCATGCCAAGGCTTCAGATCATGGATACCACCATCCGTGACGGCCAGCAAAGCCTCTGGGCCACGCGTATGCAGATCGGCGACATGCTGCCGATCCTGCCTAAAATGGACCGTGTCGGGTACTGGGCCATCGAGGCGTGGGGCGGTGCGACGTTCGACACGTGCATGCGTTTCCTCGACGAGAACCCGTGGGAGCGGCTGCGATCCATCAAGGCGCAGACGCCGAACACGCCGCTTGCCATGCTGTCTCGCGGCCAGAACCTCGTGGGGTACAAGCATTATTCGCGTGACATCTGCAATCACTTCATCAAGGCCGCGAAGCGCAATGGCGTGCATGTCTTCCGCGTGTTCGACGCGCTCAACGACATCCGCAACGTCGTCGACAACGCCGAAGCCATCAAGGAATGCGGCGGTCACTTCGAAGGCGCCATCTCCTACACGATGTCGCCCGTGCACACGCTGGACAGCTTCCTCGACTACGGTCAGAAGCTCAAGGATCTCGGTGCCGACTCCATCTGCATCAAGGACATGGCGGGCATGCTCACGCCCTACCGCACCGAGCGCATGGTGAAGGCGTTCAACGCCGAAATCGGTTTGCCGTTGCACATCCACTGCCATTACGTCGGCGGCATGGCGCCCGCCAACATCCTCAAAGCCGCCGAAGCCGGAGCCGCCATCGCCGACACGGCTCATGCGCCGCTGGCGTTCGGCAACTCGCATCCGGCCGTCGAGATGATCGTGGCCGCGCTCCAGGAGAGCCGCTACGACACCGGCCTCGACCTCGACCTCCTGTTCGAGATCGCCGAATACTGGGAAGACATACGCAAGCGCGGACACTACAAGCGCGGCGTCTCGTCGCTCACGCACATGCAGGTGTACTCGCACCAGGTGCCGGGCGGCATGATGTCGAACCTCGTGTCGCAGCTTGAGATCCAGAACGCCGCCGATCGCCTGCCCGAGGTGATGCGCGAGATTCCGAAGGTGCGCGCCGAGGTGGGCTATCCGCCGCTCGTCACGCCGTTGTCGCAGATCGTGGGCACGCAGGCTGTGTTCAACGTGCTCACCGGCAAGCGCTGGAGCGTCGTGTCCAAGGAGATGAAGGACTACATCTGCGGCTACTACGGCAAGGCTCCGGGCCGCATGGACAAGGACATCGTGGCGAAGGTCGTGGGCAACTCCGAAATGCTGCCGCCCGACGTGGCACCCGGCTCGCTGGTCACCACCACCTACGCTCAGGTTGAAGAAGAGATCGGCGACCTCGCGAAGAGCGAGGAGGACGTGCTCATGTACGCCCTGTTCCCGAACGAGGCGCGCACGTTCCTGAGCAAGCACCGCACATCGGAGAAGGTCGATTTCCTCATGGAGCAGGAGTCGAGCCACACCAAGGAGGACGATTACGTGGACATCAATCAGATTCGCGAGCTGGTTCGCGTCGCCGAGGAAAGCGGCGTCGGCGAGATCGTAGTTGAGGAAGAGGGCACCCGCATCGCCGTACGCATGCCGGGAACGATGTCGGCCGAGGCCGCTGCCGTGGCCGCTGCGGCCGCGCCGGTTGCCGCCGTGGCTCCGGCTCCCGCCGCCGCTCCGGCAGCCGCTGCCGACGACGTGGAGCGTCCGAGCGATTGGTACGCCGTCACGGCTCCCATGGTGGGCACGTTCTATACCTCCCCGGCACCCGGCGAACCGCCGTTCGTGCAGGTGGGGGACGAGGTTGCCGCCAACCAGACGCTGTGCATCGTCGAGGCCATGAAGCTCATGAACGAGATCGCCGCCGAGGAGATGGGCACCGTCCGCGAGGTGTGCCTCGAGGACGCCACGCCCGTCGAGTTCGGCACGGTGCTGTTCTACATCGAGCCCCACGGTGCCCCGGCTCCGGCTCCGGAGACGGCATAATGTTTAACAAGATTCTCATCGCGAACCGCGGCGAGGTGGCGCTGCGCATCATGCGCGCCTGCAAGGAGCTGGGCGTGAAGACGGTCGCGGTCTACTCGACCGAGGACGCCGACACCTATCCCGTGCAGTACGCCGACGAGGCCGTGTGCATCGGCCCCGCTCAGGCGAACAAGAGCTACCTCATCATGGCCAACATCATCGCCGCGGCGAAAACCACCGGCGCGGAAGCCGTGCATCCCGGCTACGGCTTCCTCGCCGAGAACGCCGACTTCGCCCGCGCCTGCGCCGATAACGATCTCGTGTTCATCGGCCCGGCTCCCGAGTGCATCGAGCGCATGGGCGACAAGAGCTCCGCGCGCGAGACGATGAAAGCGTGCGGCGTTCCCACCGTTCCCGGTTCCGACGGCTGTATCGAGACGGCGGCCGAGGCTAAGGCGTTCGCCGACAGCGTGGGCTATCCGGTGCTCATCAAGGCCACGGCGGGCGGCGGCGGCAAGGGTATGCGCGAAGTGCACGACCCGGCCGATCTCGAGGCTCAGTACCAGGCCGCGCGCACCGAGGCCGGGGCAGCGTTCGGCAACGACGGCGTGTACCTGGAGAAGCTCGTGCTGCGTCCGCGCCACGTGGAGATCCAGGTGCTGGCCGACGACTTCGGAAACAACGTCGCCCTGTGCGAGCGCGACTGCTCCGTGCAGCGTCGTCATCAGAAGCTCATCGAGGAAGCGCCCTCGCCGGCCCTGACCGAGGATCTGCGCCGCGCCATGGGCGTGGCGGCCATCAAGGCCGTGCGCGCCGTGAACTATAAGAACGCTGGAACCATCGAGTTCTTGCTCGACGAGCGCGGGTCGTTCTACTTCATGGAGATGAACACGCGCGTGCAGGTGGAGCACCCGGTGACCGAGCAGATCACCGGCACCGACATCATCAAAGAGCAGCTGCGCATCGCTTCTGGCGAGCCCATGAGCTGCGCTTCCCGTGCGCCGTTCTCGCCTGCGGGCCATGCTATCGAGTTCCGCATCAACGCGGAAGATCCGCAGCACGGCTTCCGCCCGTGCCCTGGCACCATCACGAAATTCGAAGCCCCGGCCGGCCCCGGCGTGCGCGTGGAAAGCTACGTGCGCACGGGTTCGCGCATCTCGCCGTACTACGATTCGCTGGTGGCGAAACTCGTGGTATACGGCCAGGATCGCGAGGAAGCGCTTGCGCGCGGCCGCCGCGCCCTCGACGAGTTCGTGATCGAGGGCATCGAAACCACGATCGCCTTCCATCGCCGTGTGCTCGATAACGCGATGTTCTGCTCGGGCGATGTGACCACCGACTTCATCGAAACCCAGATGGGAGACGTACTATGACAGAGCTTAACGTCGACGGCATGGCGCTTGCGCCGGGCGTCGTCGAAACCATCGTGTCCATCGCGGCCAACGAAGTGGAGGGCGTGGCCTGCATCGGCCCGTCCACCACGAGCGGCCTGCGCTCCGTGTTCGGCAGCAAGCCCTCCACTCAGGGCATCGACATCACGGTGGACGAGGAGGACAAGCTGCACATCTCCATTCGCGTGGACGTGTACTACGGCTATGTGCTGCCCGACCTCGCCGCCAACATCCGTCAGGCTATCTCCGACGCGGTGACCAGCCAGGTTGGCATTCCGGTAGGCTCTGTGGACGTGTACATCGACGGCATGCAGTTCGCCCGCTAAGCGTCCGGAGGCTTTAAGAATCTATATGGCTGCTAAACGACATGAACGAACCAGCGCGCGCCGTGCCGCGCTCCAAGTGCTGTACACCAGCGAGATAACCGACGAGTCGCCCGCGGCAATCGCCGAGGGCGACCGTCGCCTGGAAGAAGACGGTCCGCTGCCCGAATACGCGTTGATGCTGGTGCGAGGCGTGGAGTCGCATCGCATCGCTATCGACAACCACCTTGCCGCCACGTCCGAGAACTGGTCGTTGGCCCGCATGCCCATCGTCGACCGCTCGATTCTGCGGTTGGCCACGTTCGAGATGATGTACATCGACGACGTGCCCACCTCGGTCACCATCAACGAGGCGGTTGAGCTGGCGAAGGACTTCGGTGGGGAAGACGAATCCCATCGCTTCGTCAACGGCATTCTGGGTCGTATCGCCAAGATGCTGGAGGGGGAGGAGGGCCAGGAGGCCGATGCCCCTTCTTCTTGCGATGCGGATGCCGCTGGCAACGAAGAGCCTCTGGCGATGCGGGAGAACGAAATCGCGGAACCCGAAAGCGAGCCCCTCGCGGCTCAGAAGTGCGGGTCGCCGGAGCAGGAGGGCGAGTCGCCGGAAGGAGCCTCCTCCTATGGCGCTTGAGTCGTATGATAGCTTCGAGGCGGTAAAGTCCCGCCTCGAAGAAATCGTCGACGCGGTGAGCAGCGACGAGCTGGAGCTTGACGCTGCGCTCGCCTTGTACGAGGAAGCGGTAGGACTCGGGCTTCGCGCCAGCGATTTGCTCGAGGAGAACATCGAAGCGCAGCAGGGCGTCGAGGAAGCGGGCGAGCGGTCTGCCGAGTCGTCCGACGAGGCGTCTGCGCAGGAGACGGGTGCGCCGGTTTCGGCGTAGCCCCTGTTGAAGGATGCATATGGATAATCGTATTCTCGATATGGTGTCGTCCCCTGCCGATCTGAAACTGCTCACGAACGAAGAGCTGTCCATTCTGGCGCAGGAGGTGCGCGAGGAGATCGTGACGACGGCTTCTCAAACCGGCGGTCACGTTGCGTCATCGTTGGGCGCGGTGGAGATCATCCTGGCCTTGCACAGCATGCTCGATTGCCCGCACGACAAGATCGTGTTCGACGTTGGGCACCAGGCTTATGCGCATAAGCTGATCACCGGCCGCCTCGATGATTTCGGCACGTTGCGCACCTACGGCGGCCTGTCCGGGTTTCCGAAGCCCGACGAGAGCCCCTACGACGTGCATCCGTCGGGTCATGCGTCCGACTCGCTGTCGGTGGCGCTCGGTCTGGCGCAGGCGCGCGAACTCTCGGGCGGCGACGAGAAGATCGTGGCCGTCATCGGCGACGCGGCCCTGTCGGGCGGTATGGCGTTCGAAGCGCTCAACCACATCGGCCAGGCGCAGACGCCCATGGTGATCATCCTCAACGATAACGAGATGTCCATCTCGCGCAACGTGGGCGCGCTCATGAAGCACCTCGGTTACATGCGAGCCACGCCTCAGTATCGTCAAACCCGCGACTCCGTGCAGGAGGCGCTCGAGAGCAGCGGGGCTTTCGGCAGCGCGCTTGCGAACTTCGGACGCAACGTGAAGGAGTCGATGAAGCAGTTCGTCATCCCGCGCTCGATGATTTTCGAACAGCTGGGCATCCTGTGCACGGCGCCCATAGACGGTCATGATATCGGCCTGCTCAAAGAGACGTTGGCGTCCGTGATGAACACCGACGTTCCCGTGCTCGTGCACGTGGTCACGCGCAAGGGCGCGGGATACGCGCCGGCGGTCCAGAACCCTGAGAAGTTCCACGGTATCGCGCCGTTCGATATCGCGACGGGGGATGTGAAGAAGAAAGCGGCATCGGCGCCGTCGTACACGAGCGTGTTCGGCAAGGCGCTGGCCGCCGAAGCGCGACGCGACGAGCGTATCGTGGCCATCACGGCCGCCATGAAGGGCGGTACCGGCTTGGACGCGTTCGCCGAAGAGTTCCCCGATCGGTTCGTGGATGCCGGCATCGCCGAGGAGCACGCGGTGGGCCTGGCCAGCGGCTTGGCGACGGGCGGCAAGAAGCCGGTTGTGGCCATCTACTCAACGTTCTTGCAGCGAGCCATCGACCAGGTCATCATCAACAACGCGCTGCCGGATCTCGACGTTGTGTTCGCCATAGACCGCGCCGGCATCGTGGGCGAGGACGGCCCGACGCACCATGGCATGTTCGACCTCGCCTACATGCGCATGATCCCGCATATGAGGATGCTGGCTCCTTCCAACGAGGCCGAGCTCGTGCATGCGCTGCATACCGCGCTCGCGCTGGGCGGGCCTTTCGCCATCCGCTACCCGCGCGGAGCGGCCGAGGGCGTAGCCTTGCCCGACGAGCCGCAGGTATTGGAAGAGGGGAAGGCGCGCGTGGTTCGCGAAGGCGACGACGTGGCCATCCTTGCGTTCGGGCGTATGGTGCCGCGCGCCGAAGCGGCGGCCGAGCTGCTGTCCGAGAACGGCATCGAGGCGCGCGTGGTGGACATGCGCTGGGTCAAGCCGCTCGATGCGGAAGAAATAGCCCGTGCGGCGCAAACGAAGCTCGTCGTGACGGTGGAGGGCGGTATCATCTCCGGTGGCGTAGGCGAGGCCGTGCTGGGCGAGCTGGCGCGCCAAGGCCTCGCGGTCCCCGCGCTGACGTTGGGCATCCCCGACACGTTCGTGCCCCAGGGTTCCACGAACCAGCTGTTGCACGACCTGGGCTTGGACGCCGAAGGCATCGCCGCTTCCGTGCAGGAGCGTCTCGCGCGGTAAAAACGATCGTTCTTGGCATGAAGGCGCCGGCTGCAATTGTGCAGCCGGCGCCTTTTCTTTACATTCGGCGCATCCTTCGCGCGCGTGTGACAAGCGATTTTACCTAAACTTGATCTTTCCGTTGCCTGATCCTGACATTGCATCCCTATCATTGCTCCGAGTGCTTTGTCTTCAACGTTCGGGTTCGGAGGAAACCGGCATGAGCTATGATCTGGGAGCGTTCGCCGCGGCGCTCATGGGCGACCCGGTGCTCGCCCTCATCGTCGTCCTGACGCTGGGCGCCACCGTGGTGAACGGGGCTACCGACGCCCCCAACGCCATCGCCACCGTGGTGGGCACGAAGGCTATGAGACCCGGTCCCGCCATTGCGATGGCGGCGGTATGCAACTTCGTGGGGTTGGCCGCCATCACGATGGTGTCGTCGGCTGTGGCGCTCACCATCTTCAAGATGGTCGACTTCGGCGGCGACAACCAAGCCGCCCTCATCGCGCTCGCGGCGGCCATGGTGGCCATCATCGTCTGGGGTGTGACTGCGTGGTACTTCGGCATCCCCACCTCTCAAAGCCACTCGCTCATCGCCGGCATCACCGGCGCGGCCATCGCCCTGCAGGGCGGCCTGACGGGCGTGAACGGCGACGAGTGGGTGAAGGTCGTCTACGGCCTGGTCATCTCCACATTCCTGGGCTTCGGAACTGGCTGGCTGTTCACCAGGCTCATCAAGAAGCTGTGCTGCCGCGCTTCGCGCGCGAAGGCGAACTCGTTCTTCAAATGGGCGCAGATCATCTCGGGCGCGGGCGTGGCCGTGCTCCATGGGGCGCAGGACGGCCAGAAGTTCATGTCGTTGTGCATGCTGGGTATCATGATCGGCATGAGCGGCGCGGTGGACGCGAACGTCGAGTTCCCGTTCTGGCTGATCATCCTCGTGTCCGCCACCATGGCTTTGGGCACGGCGGTGGGCGGCAAGAAGATCATCAAGTCCGTGGGCATGAACATGGTGAAGATGGAGCAGTACCAGGGCTTCGCTGCGTGCCTGTCGGCTTGCTTCTGCATCGGTCTGGCCACGTTCACCGGCATGCCCGTGTCCACCACGCACACGAAGACCACCGCCATCATGGGCGTAGGAGCCGAGAAGAGCATCCGCACGGTGAAGTGGGGTCTGGCCGGCAGGATGGTGCTCACCTGGGTGCTTACCTTCCCCGGCTGCGGTTTGCTGGCTTTCGCGTTCACACACTTGTTTCTGATGTTCATGTAGGCGTTCGATCGGGCGGGGCTTTGGTTTGCCGCCCGGAAATGCTGCGACCCCCGGATCGGGGGTCGCTTTCATGCGTTAGTCCTCTTCCACCACTTCGGCTTCGGGCGCGTTCTTCTTGACGCTCTCGATGCCCTTCTTGCAGGAATCCTTCGTCGTGTACACCTGCGACGTGGCGATGACCTCGCCGTTGTCGGCCTTCAGCACGAAGTGGCATCCCGCGTCGGTGGTCTTGATCACGAACTTTCCCATACGATCGCACCCTTTCTCGAGTCCTTTGCCGGTACGTCGATCATACCTCGTGCAAAGTGCGACGTTCGTCCTATTCGGGAGACTAAACGTAGGGTTGAAGGTGACTCGCCGCTACCGGGGTGTCTTTCGTTTTTCCGGTTCGTCGCAGTCAAGCTCATCGATTTTGGCACGAATTCACGGTTTGGGCAGAAGATTTAGGACTCGGAAAACTCATGACCTGGCATTATGCTGTTGCACTTGCCATGCGCTCGGCAAAATAGATGCAGATTAGTGCCCGAACCGTGAATTCGTGCCAGATTCGAGGGACGCTACCGAAACGTTGCTGAAGCAGATGGGGGCGCGGCGGGTTCGCGCACGGATGCCGACAACGGTAGGTCGGGGTGCGCGCGGAAGCGAGGCGGTGGCAGGACGCTCGTGCCCGCAGGGGCCGCGCGAGTTCGCGAACCTGCGCGCTCGGCGCGCCGTTCGCTAGCGCTCGACGTGCTTCTCCATGATGTAGTCGTCCATGACGAAGCCGTTGCCGATATCGGTTTCCACCGCGTCGATGGTTTCGAAGCCCTTGCCGAGATAGGCGCGGATGCCCAGGTCGTTCTGCTTGTTCACCGTGAGGTACATCGCGTCCAGCCCGCGTTCGAGGCAGAGGCGCTCGTAGAAGGCGATGGCCCGCGAGGCGAATCCCTTGCCGCGCTCCTCGGCGCGCAGATACACCTTCGAGATGAAGAAGCGGTTCGTCTCGGGCTCCACGCGCCCGCCCGTGTACCCCGCGATGCGCCCGTCGTCTTCGGCGCGCATGAACCAATATTCGTAGGCGTGCTCGCGCATGTCGCGCTCGATGGCTTCCAGGCTTTGGAAGTTCTCCACCATGTAGTCGGTCTGCGCGTCGCCGATGAGGGCGGGCCAGTACTCGTGCCATATCTCGTCGGCCAGCGCGGCGAGGCGCTGTCGGTCGTCGGCGGTGCGGACGGGGTCGAATGCGATGCTCATGGAACTGCAACCTTTCGCGGATGGCGGTCGTGCGTGTTTCCCTATTGTAACGCGGGCGCTTCGTGTTTGTTACAAGACCTTTCCCAGCGTGTTAACAGTGCTCGCCGCGGCGCAATGCCAGGTCAAAGCGTGGGATCATCGAATATGTTCTCGACAAGCAGCACGACGATAAGGAGGTAGATGCGTATGTTCGACGCAGGATCGACGGGCTTCATGCTGGTTTGCGCGATGCTCGTCTTGCTGATGACGCCCGGCCTGGCGTTCTTCTACGGGGGTTTGAGCCGCCGCAAGAACGTCGTGAACACGATGATCATGTCGTTTGCGGTGATCGGCATCGTCGGCGTCACATGGACGGTGTGCGGCTGGTCGTTCGCCTACGGCGGCGACGGCTCGATTCCGTTCTTCGGGGGCTTCGATCAGATCGGCCTGCAAGGACTTGTGGCCGGCATCGTGAGCGAGGCGCCCGAAGCGCTGAGTCACGACGCGTATCCCGCGATGGCCGACGTGGTGTTCCAACTGGCGTTTTGCATGATCACCACGGCCATCATCACCGGCGCGGTGGCCGGTCGCATGAAGTTCGGCGCGGTGTGCGCGTTCGTGGCCGTATGGACCGTCGTGGTGTACCCGCCGCTCGCCCACATGGTGTGGGGCGGCGAAGGCAGCCTCGTGGGCGACACCATCGGCGCGCTCGACTTCGCGGGCGGCGACGTGGTGCACATCTCGTCCGGCCTCACGGGGCTCATTCTCTGCCTGATCGCGGGCAAGAGGCGCGGGTTCGGCATGGTGAGCTACCGTCCCCACAACGTGCCGTTCGTGGCGCTGGGCGCGACGCTTCTGTGGTTCGGATGGTTCGGCTTCAACGCGGGCTCCGAGTTCGCCCCCGACGGCGTGGCGGCGCTCGCGCTGGCGAACACGGTGGCGGCGTCGGGCGCGGCGCTCGTGTCCTGGATGCTCATCGAGCGCGTGCGCGCAGGCAAGCCCACGCTCGTGGGCGCGGCGACCGGTTTGGTGGCGGGCCTCGTGGTGATCACGCCGGCGGCGGGCTTCGTGGAGCCGTGGGCCGCGGTGGTCATGGGCCTCGTCGTGTCGCCCGTGTGCTACTTCGCCGTGTCGTTTCTCAAGCGGAAGCTGGGCTACGACGACGCGCTCGACGCCTTCGGCATCCATGCCGTCGGCGGCGTCACGGGCGGCGTGCTGACCGGCTTGTTCTGCGTGCCGGAGCTGTCGTGGACCGACTTCGGCGGCCTCGTCTACACGGGAGATCCCACGCTGCTGGGCGCTCAGGTGCTGGGCATCCTCGTGACCGTGGTGTTCGTGGGCGTGCTCGACGTGGTGCTGGGCTTCGCCGTGAAGGCGTGCTTCAAGGGCAGCCTGCGCGTGAGCGAGGCCGAGGAAGCGCAAGGCCTCGACGTGGCCGCGCACGGCGAGAGCGCGTACCCGGCCTACGTGGGCCTCGACTAAAGAAGGAGTGCGACTATGAAGAAGATCACGGCCATCGTGCGGCCCGAGAAGCTGGAGCCGCTCAAGGAGGCGCTGTTCGCTGCGCAGGTGTCGGGCATGACCATCTCGCAGGTGCAGGGCTGCGGTAAGCAGCACGGGTGGAAGGAGTACTACCGCGGCACCGAGGTCATGCTGAACATGATCCCGAAGGTGAAGTTCGAACTGGTGGTGGACGACGGCGAGGTGGGTCCGCTCGTCGACCTCATCCGCGCTACGGCGCGAACCGGGGAAGTGGGCGACGGCAAGATATTCGTCTTCCCCGTGGAAGACGTCGTGCGCATCCGCACCGGGGAAACCGGAGAGGATGCCGTGTAGAAGATGCGGGGCTGACCGCCCCTACGTCGCAATGCGTGACGGCTCCGTAGGGGCGGCCTGCTGGCCGCCCGTCGCTTCTCGGCGCCTCAGGGCCGGGATCCCCTTCACGGCAGTGGTTTTCGTGATCCCGCGTAGCCGAACCGGCCGTTTCTGGCGAGCGCATCGCAAGCGCCGGGCAATCGGCCGAATCGGGCCGGTTTGTGGACGTTCGCGGGAACGCGGCGGCCGTTCGTGATGTGTGCTTGTCTTTCCATACTAATGATATATAATCCTAATTAATCAATAGTATGGGTTAGATATACGAACGGCAGGACTATTATGGCTACGGAAAAAGCAGAGCGCGCCACGACGCGCAACACTATTCAGAGAGCGCTCGTCTTGGAGGCGGTGCAATCACTGCATAACCATCCCACCTCGGCAGACGTGTACGAGGTGGTGCGCGCGCGCCACCCCAATATTTCGCGTGCCACGGTGTACCGCAACCTCGGCGTGCTGGCGAACCGCGGGGAAGTGCTGCGGGTTGAAGTTCCCAACGGCGCCGACCGCTACGATTTCCTCAACAAGCCGCACTACCACGCGAAGTGCCGCATATGCGGCGGCGTGTTCGACATCGACATGCCCTATCAGGACGATATCGTATCGCGGGTTTCCGATGCGCACGGCTTCACCATCGAGCATCACGAGATCATTTTCGACGGTGTGTGCGCCCACTGCAAGGCTAGTGCCGAGAACTGATCGAGCCTTTTCTACCGTGCGGAGAGAGTCGGAATTATCGTGAGAGTTCGTCAAAATGAGCGCAGCGGCCGGGTGCCGCTGTGCTATACTACTATGGCTTATAGCACGGAAGCTGTAAGCGTACGGTAATGTAGGCCCCCGAGACATGTTTGTTACACCGCTGCACGGGCAAGTTTCTTGCACAAGCGAACATGGTAAAGTAGCAAGTAATCATGACGAAGGGTCCCCGATTAGAAAGAATTGAAAGGGGTCCGTTTTGACCGACATCAAAAACACGTCCGTCATCGACTTCGAGGACATCTCCGACGAGCAGATGAATGCGATGATCGACGGCACGCTGACCGAGTTCGACGAGGGCGACCTGGTCGACGGCACGGTCGTCAAGATCGAGCACGACGAGGTGCTCGTCGACATCGGCTTCAAGAGCGAGGGCGTCATCCCGTCGCGCGAGCTGTCCATCCGCAAGGATGCCGATCCGTCCGACATCGTGGAGCTGGGCGAGAAGATCGAAGCCCTCGTTCTCCAGAAGGAAGACAAGGACGGCCGCCTGATCCTCTCCAAGAAGCGTGCCGAGTACGAGCGTGCTTGGATTCGCGTCGAAGAGAAGTTCAAGGCCGGCGAAGTGGTCACGGGCGAGGTTATCGAAGTCGTCAAGGGCGGCCTCATCCTCGATATCGGCCTGCGCGGCTTCCTGCCGGCATCGCTGGTCGACCTTCGTCGTGTCAAGGATCTCGACATGTACCTGGGCACCGAGATCGAAGCCCGCGTCATCGAGATGGACCGCAACCGCAACAACGTCGTGCTGTCCCGCCGCGTGCTGCTTGAGGAAGGCCGCAAGAACGAGCGCGCCGAGATCCTCGCGAAGCTGTCGAAGGGCATGCGCCTCAAGGGCACCGTTTCCTCGATCGTCGACTTCGGCGCGTTCGTCGACCTCGGCGGCATCGATGGCCTCGTGCACATCTCCGAGCTGTCCTGGAACCACGTCAACCATCCCTCCGAGGTCGTCAAGGTCGGCGACGAGGTGGAGGTCGAGGTTCTGGACGTCGATCTGCAGCGCGAGCGCATCTCGCTCGGCCTCAAGCAGACGACGGAGGATCCGTGGGTCAAGCTCGTCGAGAGCTACCCGGTGGGCACCATCGTCGACGGCAAGGTGACGAAGATCGTGCCGTTCGGCGCGTTCATCGAGCTGGGCCAGTCCATCGAGGGTCTGGTGCACATCTCCGAGATGGCCATGCGCCACATCGACACCCCGGCTCAGGTCGTGAAGGCCGGCGACGAGGTGAAGGTGAAGGTCATGGAGATCAACCCCGAGCGTCGCCGCATCTCCCTGTCCATGAAGGCCGCCGCGGCCGACCTGGGCTTCGAGATCGAAGTGGACGAGTCCATCCAGGTTGAGGAGAAGCCGGCCAAGAAGAAGGCCGAGAAGGCTGACGCTCCCGCCGAGGAAGCCGCCGCTCCCGAGGCTGCCGAATAGCCTAAGCGTCCATAACGCGTATATGAAGGCCGGTCGCAAGACCGGCCTTCTTTTGCTATTGGAGCCGACGACGCAAGTGCCGGCTCTTTTCTGAACGCAGACGCTTCTATGCGAAGATGAACGAAGCCAAAAACGCTAGGGCGGCTACCCACATAAGGGGCTTCACGTCGCGGAACTTGCCTTGGGCAACCTTGATGATGCAGTAGGAGATGAAGCCCAAGCCGATGCCGTTGGCGATGGAGTACGTCATGGGGATGCCCACGATGGTAAGGAATGCCGGGAATGCAGAAGCGATGTCGCTCCAATCGATTTCGCCGATCTCGGTCATCATGAGGTATCCCACCACCACAAGGGCTCCGCAGGTGGCCGAGCTGGTTACCATGCCGATAACCGGCGCGAGGAACGCGCAAGCCACGAACGCGATGCCGATGACGATGTTCGACAGGCCGGTGCGGGCACCGGCTGCCGCGCCGGAGACGGATTCCACGAACGACGTGATGGAGCTCGCTCCGATGAAGCCGCCGGCTGCCGCCGCGGCCGAATCCACGATGAGGATAGGCTGCACGTCTTCGACATCGCCTTTCTTGTCCACGAAGCCAGCGCGGCTGCCTACGGCCACCACAGTTCCCATGGTGTCGAAGAAGTCGCTCATGAGCAGGCTGAATACGAACAGCAGTAGCACGGGCTGCACGATGACCTGCGCGATGGCCAGCGTGCCCTCGGGCGTGACTTGGAACGGAGCTGCGAATGCGGAGAAGTCGGGCGCGAACGAGAAGTCGGTGACAGGAGGAGTCACGCCCATCGGAATGCCGATGATAGTGGCCGCCACGATGGAGATCAGCAGGGCGCCTTTGAGATTGACGGCGGTGAGCACCACGGCCACGATGATGGAGATGGCGGCCACAATGGCGGTCGGGCTGGTGAGATCGCCCAGCGCAAGGAACGTGGATTCGTCGGCGGCGATGAATCCACCGCCCTTCAGCCCGATGAATGCGATGAACAAACCGATGCCGATGCCGATGGCGCGTCTGAGAGATACGGGGATGGCATCCATGACGGCTTTACGCAAGCCGCAAAGCACCAGCAGCAAGATGAGGATGCCTTCCAGGAACACGACGGCCATGGCCACGCGCCAGTCCACGCCGAGGCCGAGGCACAGCGAATAGGCGACGATGGCGTTGATGCCCATCCCGGAGGCGAGCGCGATGGGACGGTTCGCGAACAGGCCCATCGCGACCGTCATGATGGCGGCGCCGAAACAGGTCGCGGTCAGTGCGGCGTTGAACGGGATTCCCGCCGCCTCCATCATCGCCGGATTCACCGCGATGATGTACGCCATGGCGAGAAACGTCGTCAGGCCGCCAATAACTTCGTTGGAGACAGTGCTGCCTCGCTCGGATATCTTGAAGAACTTGTCTAGCATGTAGAAACCCCCTCGTTGTTCGCGTGGGCCTGCGTAGCAGGATTCCCATCGTTTGTACATTGCCGCTTTCGCATTGTACAAGTCCGATTACGAAACGGGAAGGGTATAAGCGCCTTTCGAAGATGCTTCAGGCTGGCGGCGAGGGTTACTCTCGGGGCTTTAGATTGCTCGCCGCGTTCGCGGCGAGCGCGCGCACGGTGTCGGAGGAGGCTTTCTGCGCGTTGTCGGCAGCCAGTTCGAGCGGCGACTTGACCACGACGGCTTCGTCGCTTTCGGCGTGGACGGGCAGCAGCGGTGCGACGGCATCGTGGACGAGGCCTATGTAGGCTCGCGCGCCCTCCTCGGTGAGATGGGTGCCGTCTCCGTCGAAGTACTCGTCGTGGCCGGCGCTGGCGGTGTACCAGTCGATCACGTGTACGTTGTCGTGGCGGTCGACCGCGTCGAACATGGCGCCGTTGGTCTGGCCTACCCACGATTGCGGGCTGCGGGTGTTCACGAAGAACACCTGGCGGCCGGGTCCGGCCGCTGCCACGAGTTCGTCGATCTGCTCGTCGGTGGCCGCTCCGTTCGTGCCGAGGGCGAACACCACCACGCCTCCCACGATATCCTGGTCGTTATAGTAGTCGAACGTCTCCTGGCCGGCGTACAGCTGGCGGTTCACGGCGGCGTCGATCGCGCCGTAGGGGAACGTCTCCTCGAACTGGGGGATGGCGCGCACCGAGACCGAGTCGCCGATCATAAGCACGTCGAGCTTGGGCGACTCGGCCGCTGCGTCGTCGACGGGCAGCTCGGGCATCTGCGAGGTGTGGGCCTGCTCGTCCTTCAGCAGGTCGGCGGCGCCGATGGCGGAGGTGGGAGGCACCACGATAAGGCCGATCACGGCCACGATGGTCACGGCCGACCCCGCCAGGACGGGAACGACGTGGTGCTTGAGCCATGCGGGCGGATCGATTTCTTTCGAGCGCACGCCTTTCACGAACGCTCCGATGGCCCCCTTGCGCAAGGGGTTCTCCACGAAGCGGTACGAGAACGCGGCGCAGGCGAACACGACGGCCACCTGCACGAGATACATCCACCACGGCGTCTCGCCCGTGAAGTTGCGCGGGTTCATGAGCAGGAACAGCGGGTAGTGCCACAAGTAGATGCCGTACGAACGCAGGCCTATCCATACAAGCGGCTTCGTTCCGGCGAAGCGCCCGAGCAGGCTCGCAGGATGCACCATCACCGCGATGACGACGGCGGTGAGCACGGAGGCCAGCAGGATGCCGCCGCGGTAGAGGAACGGCGAGAAGCCGTCCACGAACACGATGAGGCCCAGCAGGGCGACGAGCGCGACGATTCCCACGCCGTCCAGGACGTTGCGCACCTGCTTCGTAAGGTGCACGCTCTTCTGGGCTCCCAGCATGTGCGAGGGCCACACGAACGCCAGCCATGCGCCGATAAGCAGCGAGAACGCGCGGGTGTCGGTGCCGTAGTACACGCGGCTCGGGTCGTCCAGCGGGTTGTACAGCAGCGCCATCTCCAGCGCCGACAAGAGGGCGACGATCAGCGTGGCATTGCGCATAGTGGTGCGCTTCACGCCCGTTTTGTGGGCGACCAGCAACACGACCGGCCAGACGAGGTAGAACTGCTCTTCGATGGCGAGCGACCAGAAGTGGGTGAGCGGCGAGGGAGCGCCCAGCGCGTCGAAATAAGAAGCATCTTGGAAGATGTACCACCAGTTCGTCACCCAGAGCAGCGCGGCCCACATGTCGTCGCGCAGCTTCGTGAGCAGGCTGTGGTCGAACAAGGCGCAGAGTGCGGCGGTGCATACGATGATCAGCACGATGGCCGGCATGAGCCGTCGCACGCGTCGCAGCCAGAATTGTGGCAGGTTGATGGTTTCGGTGTTGTCCCACTCGATGAGCAGCAGGCTGGTTATGAGATAGCCCGACAGCACGAAGAACACCGTGACGCCCAACAGGCCTCCAGGAGCCCATTGCATCCCAAGATGGTAGGCGATAACGGCGAGGACGGCGAACGCGCGCAGTCCGTCGAGTGCGGGAATATAGCGTGATTTCGTCCCCGACATGCGAGCCTTGCCCTCCCTTCGATTCTTCGCGCCCCTCGGGCGCGAATTGCCAGTATAACAATGTTTCTACATCTCGTCCGCAACATAAAGAGAGCGAGAGATTCTTCATACGCCATTCAACGAAGCGCTGAAGCAAGGCTTCGGCGATCGTGTGTTAAGAGGTCGGATCGTCTACTCGATCTTCTATCGCCGTGGGATAATCGCGGAAAGACGCGATTTCCCGATGAGCGCATCGGGGCGACAGGAGGAGTGCCGGAAATGAATGCGAGCGGGCGCATTGCGCTCGGAATGAGCGGCGGGGTGGACAGCGCGGTTTCTGCGGCGCTGCTCATGCGCGCCGGGTACGAGGTGGTGGGCGTCACGTGCCGCTTTCGCGACAACGCTGCCACCGAGCGCGCGGCGGCCGATGCGGCGGCCGTGTGCTCCCAGTTGGGCATTCGCCACGAGACGCCGGAGTGCGTGGGCGAGTTCGAACGCTGCGTGGTGGAGCCGTTCGTCTCGTCGTACGCGGCGGGCCTCACGCCTAGTCCGTGCGTGGGTTGCAACGCGCGGTGCAAGATGCCCGCGCTCGTGCGGGTAGCCGACGAACTGGGGTGCGACCGCATCGCCACGGGCCACTACGCGCGCATTGCCCGTCTGTCCGATTCGGGGCGCTTCGTGGTGAAGCGAGCCCTGGACGCGCGCAAGGATCAAAGCTACATGCTTTCGCTGTTGAGCCAGGAGCAGCTGGCGCGCCTCGTGTTGCCGCTGGGGGCCATGACGAAGGCGGAGGTGCGTGTGATCGCGGCCGATCTGGGCCTGGTCGTGGCCGAGAAGGCCGAAAGCCAAGACAACTGCTTCATCGAGGGCGACTACCGTCCGTTTCTGCGCGCGCGTGGCGTGGAAGACGCGCCTGGGGACATTGTGGATCGCATGGGGAATGTGCTCGGCTGCCACGAGGGGCTGGCGAACTACACGGTGGGGCAGCGCAAGGGCATCGGCGTGGCAGGCCCCGAGCCGTACTACGTGGTGGAGAAGCGCGTCGAAACCCGCGAACTCGTGGTGGGTTTTGCCGACGAGACGCTCATCGGCTCCGTCGTGGTGGGCGACATGAACTGGCAAGCGTTCGAATCGCTCGGCGAATCGTACGGCGCGATGGTGAAACTACGCTACCGGAGCCGTCCGTGTGCGTGTATCATAGAGCCGGAAGACGACCAGCGCGTATCGCTCGCGCTGCGGAGTCCGCAGCCAACCACGGCGCCGGGCCAATACGCCGTTCTCTACGACGGCGACACCGTATTGGGAGGCGGCATGATTGAGGAGGTAGTGCACGCATGAAGAAGCTGTTCATCATCGGCGGCATGGGAGCCGGCAAGTCCACGGCCCGCAAGGCGCTGGTCGAGCAAGGTTTGCCGAACATCGATCTCGACCAAGTGGGCCACGACGTCCTTCTGTGGGACACGGTGAAGTCCGAGCTCGTGGAAACGTTCGGCGAGGACATCCTGGGAGCCGACGGCGAGATCGACCGCCGCGCACTGGCTGCCAAGGCGTTCGTGAGTCCGGCCGAGACGCGCAAGCTCAACCGCATCACGCTGCCGCGCATCGAAGAGGCGTTCACCGACCGCGTGGCCGAGCTGGAGGCTGAAGGCCACAAGGCCGTCGTGGTGGAGCATTCGGTGTTCAAGAACCGCCAGACGTCGCTCGCTTACGACGCCGACGTGGTGATCGCCGTCCTCGCGCCCATCGACCTGCGTATCGAGCGTGCGGTGAAGAGCGGTTGGGACGAGACCGACGTGCGTCGTCGCATCGCCCAGCAGATCACCGACGCGGATCGCATCGAGGCGTCCGACGTGGTGTTCAACAACGACGGTACTCCCGAGGAGATGCGCAACAAGGTGCTGGCCTGGTGGGGAGAGTATTCCAAGGACCTGTAGGTCCTCGCGTTCAACCTGCGGGGACGGGTCGTGGTCGAGGGGTCTGCAACTCAGACAGTCCTGCTCGCACGAACAGCCCGCTGGGCTGTTCGGCTCGTGCGGAACTCGTATCAGACCCCTCGCCCACGACCCGTCCCTGGTAAAGCTGCGGGCTTCGGTTCTTGGCCGGAGCCTGTTTTGGTTGTTGGGGGCGTTGTCATCCTGAGCGGAGGCGCGAAGCGCCGGAGTCGAAGGATCCCGTGCGGCGTCAGCGGTGGCCGCTACCACAATCCCAGGACGTGCTGCATTCCCAGGCTGACGGCGGCGATGGCCACCCAGCAGCAGAGGCCCATGAGGATGGGCTTGCCGCCCGACTTCACGAGATGCACGATGTCGGTGTTCAGGCCGATGGCGGCCATGGCCATGACGATGAAGAACTTCGACAGCGTTTTGAGCGGCTCGAACACGGCCGCGTCGATGCCGGCGGACACTGCTATCGTGGTGATGACGGACGCGGCCAGGAACAGCAGGATGAACACGGGCAGCGCGCGACGCAGGCTGAAACCTCCCAGCTTGCCTGCGGGCTTCACCACGCTGTGCCCCTGCGCTTCGAGCGCGATGGGGTCGCGGCTTTCGCGACGCGCCACCCAAATGCCCAGCACCAGCGTGATGGGGATGATGGCCAGCGTGCGGGTGAGCTTCACGATAGTGGCCTGGTCGAGCGCGTTCGAGCCGGGATGCATGCCGTCCCATGCCGCGGCGGCTGCCGTCACCGACGAGGTGTCGTTCACGGCGGTGCCGGCGAACAGGCCGAAGCCTTCGTTGGTCATGCCCAGCGCGTTGCCCAGCGATGGGAAGATAAGGGCGGCTAGCACGTTGAACAGGAAGATGACCGAGATGGCCTGGGCAACGTCCTTGTCGTGCGCCTTGATGACAGGCGCGGTGGCCGCGATGGCCGAACCGCCGCAGATGGACGAGCCCACGCCGATGAGCGTCGAGATCTCCGAGGGCATGCGCAGCACTTTGTGCAGCAAAAACGCCACGATCAGCGCAGTGGCGATGGTTGAGCCGATGATGGGCAGCGACATCATGCCCACCTGGGCGATCTGCGCGAGGTTCAACCCGAAGCCCAGCAGCACGACGGCGGCCTGCAACACCTTCTTGCCGGTGAACGCGATGCCGGTCTGCACGCGGCCGCGCGTGGGCTGCTTCCAGAACACGGCGATGGCCATGCCGGCCAGGATGGCGAACACGGGCGCGCCGATGATGGGGAACCGCTGTCCGACGAACCAGCACGGCAATGCGAGGGCGAGGCATACGGCCAGGCCGGGTATGTTCTTCAAGGCGTTGGTCACGGTCGATCCTTCTGCTATCGAACGGGTGCGCGCTCCGTATGCGTGAGCGACGGCGTCAGAGTATACCATTGCCGTGTGGCTGTCGCGGTTATCGAACTCGCTACAATACTGAAAATTTACGAACATATGTTTGTAAATCTGTGATATGATGCTAGCATCATAAAAGAACCAGTGCAAGTGCTTGCCGGTCTGCGTGCTCGGCCGGATGCCCATAGAGGCGGCGGCTGTTCCGCGCCGCCCGTACCATGCTTGCAAGATCCGCAGGATCCTCTCAGATCATCGGAACAGATAAAGAGAGGTGCATGCCGTATGTCTGATCGTGCGACGATCAACGCGCAAGGTATCGAAGTGACGTTTTATAAAGGCGATGCCTATGCTGATTACGTTTCGCTTACCGATATTGCGCGCTATAAAAGCCCCAAGCCGAAAGATGTGATAAAGAATTGGATGAGGACTCACGATGTTATCGAATATCTGGGTCTTTGTGAAACCCTGTACAATCCAAGCTTTAAAGGGGTCGAATTCGACTCCTTTAAAGCTCGTTCGGGCAGCAATTTGAACCGGGCGGCGCGAGAGCAGCTCTCGCTGCTGCTTCGGTCGAGCGCAGCCGACGGGTTGGAGGGCGGAGAGCTAGGCTCGGGGCGTGCGTTGCCCTCCGCTTCGTAACCGTTTACTAACGAACATCTGTTCATGTTACAGATGCTGTGATACACTGGATTTCCTGCGAAGTTTTACGTTGCGCGGCTCCGACGCGTCGGTGCTCCGCTGTTGTTCGGAAGGAGCAGCATGGCTCATCTTTCCAATATCGAAGGCATCGAGATGGAGGGCAAGCTGCCCGAGGTTCGTCTTGCCTCCACGCCGTTCAAAGTGGTGTCTCCGTACGAGCCGGCGGGCGATCAGCCGCAGGCCATCGAGAAGCTGGCGACCGGCGTCAAGGAGGGCTTGCGCTATCAGAACCTGCTGGGCGTCACCGGTTCCGGCAAGACGTTCACCATGGCGAAGGTCATCGAGGCCGTGCAGAAGCCCACGCTGGTCATGGCTCCGAACAAGACGCTGGCGGCGCAGCTGGCCAGCGAGCTGAAGGAGTTCTTTCCTGACAACGCCGTGGTGTACTTCGTGTCGTACTACGATTACTACCAGCCCGAGGCGTACGTGCCCTCGTCGGACACGTTCATCGAGAAGGACGCGTCCATCAACGAAGAGGTGGAGAAACTGCGTCATGCGGCCACGTCGGCTTTGCTGTCGCGGCGCGATTGCATCGTGGTGGCGTCGGTGTCGTGCATCTACGGCATTGGCAGCCCGATGGACTACGCCGGCATGGCCGTGTTCGTGGACAAGCAGAAGGACATGGATCGCGACCAGGTCATCCATGAGCTCATCGATATCCAGTACGACCGCAACGACTACGAGCAGAAGCGCGGCACGTTCCGCGTGCGCGGCGATGCGCTCGATGTGTTCCCGCCTTACGCCGACCATCCGATCCGCATCGAGTTCTGGGGCGACGAGATCGAGTCCATCACCGAGATCGACAACGTGACGGGCGAAGTGCTGAGCGAGTTCGAGGCTCTGCCTATCTGGCCGGCCTCCCACTACGTGACCGCGCGTCCGAAGATGGATCGCGCGCTGGGCACCATCCGCGACGAACTGCGCGAGCGCTTGCAGCAGTTCAAGGAGGAAGGCAAGCTGCTGGAGGCGCAGCGCCTCGAGATGCGCGTGAACTACGACCTCGAGATGCTGGAGACGATGAACTTCTGCTCGGGCATCGAGAATTACTCGCGCCACATGGACGGACGCGAGCCGGGAGAGCCGCCCTACACGCTGATCGACTATTTCCCGAAAGACTTCTTCTGCATCATCGACGAGAGCCACGTGACGGTTCCGCAGATCCGCGGCATGCACGAGGGCGATCGCTCGCGCAAGATCACATTGGCCGAGCACGGCTTCCGTCTGCCCAGCTGCCTGGACAACCGTCCGCTGCGCTTCGACGAGTTCGAGGATCGCATCCCGCAGTTCGTGTACGTGTCGGCCACGCCGGGCGACTACGAGCAGAAGGTGTCGCAGCAGCAGGTGGAGCAGATCATCCGCCCCACCGGCCTGCTGGATCCCGAGATCATCGTGCGCGGCTCGGCATCGCAGATCGACGACATCATCGACGAGTCGAAGGAGCGCGCTGCGCGCGATGAGCGCGTGCTCATCACCACGCTGACGAAGAAGATGGCCGAGGACTTGACGGACCACCTGCTGGACCAGGGAGTGAAGGCGCGCTACATGCACTCCGACATCGCCACGCTCGAGCGCGTCGAGATCCTGCGCGATCTGCGCCGCGGCGAGTTCGACGTGCTGGTGGGCATCAACCTTTTGCGCGAGGGCCTGGACCTGCCGGAGGTATCGCTCGTCGCTATCTTGGATGCCGACAAGGAAGGTTTCCTGCGCAACCACCGTTCGCTCATCCAGACCATCGGCCGCGCGGCTCGAAACGTGTCGGGGCAGGTGATCATGTACGCCGACAAGATGACGGATTCCATGGCGCTGGCCATCGATGAGACGAAGCGACGCCGCGCCATCCAGATGAAGTATAACGAGGAGCACGGCATCGAGCCGCAAACCATCCGTAAGGCCATCAACGACATCATGAGCTACGTCACCGACGAGATGGGCGGCACCACGGCCGAGCAGGTGAACAAGGAGCTGGCCGAGCTGTCGCGCGAAGAGGTGCTGCGCATCATCCAGTCGATGGAGGACGACATGGCCTCGGCATCCCAAAGCATGGACTTCGAGGAAGCCGCCCGCCTGCGCGACCAGGTGGTCAAGCTGCGCGTCCAGGTGGAGGGCGGCAGTGAGGACGACGTGTTGAAGGACCTCAAGAAGAACGCCCGCAAAGGCAGCGCGTACGGCAATCGAAAGAACGCCGCATACGGCAGCGCCCGGAGGTCGTGAGATTGCCCGAGAGGCCGCTCGTCGCGTGAAGCGCGCCGCTCGACGCGATCGTTTCGGGTGGAAAAGCCGCTGGCCGAACACGTCTTTGAGTTCTCAGGGCGCGATAGCATGCCCGCATGCGCGCCACGGTACCATACGGGGCAGGCTGTGCAGGCGAATCGAAGGAGAAAGCATGGACATGGGCTTGAAGGACAAGGTGGTGCTGATCACCGGCGGTGGCGGCGGTATCGCTCGGGGTATCGAGCGCGCATTCGCCACCGAGGGTGCGAAGTTCATCCTCACCGACCTGTTCCCCGGCGGTCTGGAAGCGGCAAAGGAGGAGCTTGAGCGCGATTTCGGCTCCGAAGTGTTCACGATTCTCGCGAACGGATCGGTGGAAGAGGAGGTGCGGGCGGCGGTCGAAGCGGGCGCCGAGCACTTCGGCGGGCGCATCGACGTCCTGATCAACAACGCGCAGGCGTCGGCGTCGGGATTGACGCTGGTCCAGCATTCGGAGGAGGACTTCGACCTGGCGGTTCGATCCGGCCTGTACGCGACGTTCTTCTACATGAAGCATGCCTACCCTTACCTGAAGGAGACGGCGGGATCCGTCATCAACTTCGCTTCCGGCGCGGGCATCGGCGGCAATCCAGGACAGAGCTCCTACGCTGCGGCGAAAGAGGGCATCCGAGGCATGAGCCGCGTGGCCGCATCGGAGTGGGGCCCCGACAACATCAACGTGAACATCGTATGCCCTATCGTCATGACGAAGGCGCTCGAGGAATGGCGCGAGCGCGAGCCCGAGATGTACGAGAAGAACGTGAAGGCGATCCCGCTCGGACGCTTCGGCGACGCGGAGAAGGACGTAGGACGCGTGTGCGTGTTCCTGGCCAGTCCCGATGCCTCGTTCGTAACGGGCGACACCATCATGGTGCAGGGCGGCTCCGGCATGAAGCCGTAAAGCTGCGCCAAACGCCAACCCTCCCTAACTCGGCGAAAACGGGGGCTGCTCGACAGTATCGAGCAGCCCCCGTTTCGATGTTATGCACAAGAGGAAGTGGCTAGCCCTCTTCCGAGACTGCTCCGATCTCCGCGTTCGCCTCGGCCGCGCTGTCGCGCAGGACGTGCGGCTCGTCATGATCGAGGGCGCGCACGCTCTTGAACAGGTACACGCTCAGTCCCAGCGCAATGCATACGAGGCCGTCTGCCACGAAAAACGCTGCCACGCCCATAGCTTCGGCGGCCACGCCGCCGATGGCGATGCCCACGGGGGAGGCCAGTCCCATGGCGGCCATGGCCAGGCCCAGCGCGCGGCCCGTCTTCTCCTCGGGCACGTTGCGCTGGATGAGCGTGATCAGCGGTCCGTTGAACCAGGAGCATGCCAGCGCCATGACGGCGCACAACGCAACGAACGCCCAGAACATGGTGGGGGCGAGGAATCCGCACGCCGTGGTGGTGACACCCACGATGAGGGAGGCCACCGCGATGAGTCCGGCCAGGCGCTTGCCGCCGCCCCAGGTCATGAGCACGACGGATCCCGCGATCATCCCTACGCCGAACGCGGCTTCTACGACGGACGCCATGTAGCCGTCGCCGCCGAAGTGATCGTACGTCATAAGCGGGAAGATGGCGCCCAGCGGGGCGAACGCCATCATGCCGATGGTGATGCCGGCGATGAGCACGACGAGCCCACGGGTTGCCGACAGCGCTTTCCAGCCGTCGCGAAGGTTCGCCAGCACATGCTGGTTCTCGGCGGTCTCGTCGGCGACGGTGGGGATCTTCGCCAGCGCAAGCCCCGCCACGGCCACGAGGGCTCCGGCGAAGTCGAGGAACATCACGGAGTGGAATCCGATGGTGGTGTACAGGAAGATGCCGAACGCGGGTGCGCCGATGGACGCTACGGACATGAGCAGCTGGTCGAGCGTGTTGATGCGCAGCAGATACTTCTCGGGCACGAGCAGCGGCATGGCGGCCATCATGGCGGGGCCGTGGAAGGCCTGTCCGATGCTGCGCACGATGACGAGGATCATGAGCAGCGGAAACGATACTTGCCCGAACAGGATGACGATGCCCAGCCCCAGCGACACGATTCCCACGGACAGGTCGGCCACGATCATGACCGTCTTGCGGTTGTGCTTGTCGGCGATGACGCCGCCGAAGGGCGACAGCAGTCCTTGCGGCAGATACGCGCAGATGGCGGCCGCGGCCAGCATGATGGCGCTGCCCGTGGTCTCGGTGATGTACCACACCACGGCGTATCCCGCGGCGTAGCTGGTGATCATGGAAGCGGCTTGTCCGCCCCAGATGGTGGCGATGATCGCAAGCCAGCGCTTCGGCAGCTCGCGACCGGCTGCGCTCAGGGGCGCGGTCGATGCAGTCATGGATAGCTCCTATAGAACGAGATGGTTGGATGAACGTCAGTGTGGGGTAGCGAACGCGGTTGCGCTACCAATTCTAGATGGAAGAAGGCCGCCGAAGCGGCAACTATGCGTTGCGCGAACGCGCGGCGCAGGGATGAATCGCAAATCGACTGAGCGATTTAGCGGAAAAGGCGACCAGCCATCGAGCATGCTCCTCATGATTTCGAGCGAAAAGTGACGGCCAGTGTATCACGAACCGATGAATGTGCCAAGGGCGGGTTTTACTTCGCGGGCGGCAGCAGCAGGTTGAGGTCGACGGCGGTGTCGATGCCTGCCACGGAGCCGCCGTTGGTGTACTGCCAGATGGCGAAGTCGAACTGCGCATGCGGCTGGGCGGCGTCGTACTCGGCGAACCAGACGGGACGTCCGCCCAGATCGGCGCGGTCGTAGCGCGCCATATCGCCGCTGTTGCCGTAGATCATCGTCCCGTAGCCGCCCTGCTCGAGGCGTTCGCAGAACGCCCGCGCGCATGCGGTGAGCGTCTCGCGATCCACGTTGTTCGCACGGCCCGCGCCGTCGGCGACGGGCTCGTGGTCGTACGCCACGGGCAGCGCCAGATAGCGGCCGGCCAGCAGCCGCAGCACGAACTCGGCTTCTTCGCGCGCCTCTTCGACGGTGACGGCTTGCGAGAAGAAGTACGCGCCCACATCGAGGCCCGCGCTCGTCGCATTGTCGATATTCTCGGCGTATCGGGCATCGGCGTACAGCGCGCCCTCGGTGTAGCCGCGGTTGCCCACGCGCACGAAGGCGAAGTCCACGCCGTCGCTCGCCACAGCGCTCCAGTCGATGGCGCCTTGATGGTCGGACACGTCCACGCCAAACTGGGAGCGCACCTCGCCGTTCTCGCGGAAAGCCAGGCGGTCGCCCGAACGTTCGAGTCCGCTCCAATCGTAGGGGCTCACGTATGCCTGCGCCGCGGGCTCCGCTGCATCTTCGGGGCCGCATGCCGCCATGAAGCCGAGCGATCCCAGCAGGGCGACGGCGGTCAGGGCGGCTGCAACGGTGGTTTTGAATCGTTTCATGCGGCTTATCCTACCAAAGCCCCCCGTCGTCCGTGCGCGCGAACCCGTCGGCGCTACGACGACTACAGAACCTGCATGCAAGGCGTGCACCGCTCTGACGCGGTGTTCGGCGCGAGCGGATCAATGGGACGGCGCGTCATGCGGCCAGCGCGCGCAGGTTTCCCAGAATGTGCTGTGCCGCGTCCTGCCCGAGGTAGTCGTAGGATACGAGCTTCCGCAACACTTCCTGCTGGCGCTCGCGCGCGAGGCCAGGGTTCTGAGACAGCGCGTACACGCTCGGCGCGTTCGGGATGCCGGCCAGCAGCGTGCATTCGTCGGCATCGAGCGCGCTGGGGGCTTTGCCGAAATAACCCCAGCTCGCACTGCCGATGCCCTCGTAGCCGTCGCCGAAGTAGATGGAGTTCACGTATAGCTCCAGGATAGTGCGCTTCGAGAAGTGCTGCTCCATCGTCAGCGCCATGAACACTTCGGCTATCTTGCGCTCGACGGTCTGCTCTTGGGTGAAGTACTGGTTCTTCGCCAGCTGCTGGGTGATGGTGCTGCCGCCTTCCACGATGGCGCCCGCTTTGAGGTCGTTCACGAGGGCGCGCGCCGTGGCGATGGCATCGAAGCCGGGATGGGCGTAGAACCGATGATCCTCCACGGCCACGACGGCCTGCAGGTACAGGTCCGGCAGCTCGTCGATGGGCGTGAACGACTCGCTGCTCTGGATGGATGCGGCCATCTCGTCGAGGCCGGCTTCCTCGATCGCTTCGCGGTACAGGTTGAACCCGCGTGCAAGAAAGTACACTTCCACGAGCACGACGAGGATGAGCGCCGCCAGGGCGAGGCGCCCGATGAACGTGATGGCTGGATGCGCCGTCGATGCACGATGCGCCGTTCCTTTCATGGTTTCCACCTTTCTGTAGAGGAAAACTCCCCACTACGTTATACCAAGCGGTTCTTAACGCCGCCTTACCGACCGCTTGCCCCATCCTTACATTCCTGCAAGAAAGGCGTGTTCTATCAGGTAAACGATGGGCTATACTTTTGAAAACGACACGAACGAGAAGGGTGCGGCCGTCGCGTGCGGCAAGGCCGGTAACACCATCGAAGGACGGTGCGACGAACATGATGATATCGACACGGGGACGCTATGCGTTGCGGCTCATGATCGACATCGCACGACAAGGGGAAGCCGGCGCGCTGGTCACCATGCGGCAAGCGGCCGAGCGGGA
Organism: Eggerthella sp. BIOML-A4; assembly: GCF_009875575.1. Taxonomy (NCBI): domain Bacteria; kingdom Bacillati; phylum Actinomycetota; class Coriobacteriia; order Eggerthellales; family Eggerthellaceae; genus Eggerthella; species Eggerthella sp. BIOML-A4. The sequence continues at coordinate 269,723 of NZ_WWRX01000001.1, forward strand.
GGATCTGTCCGTCAAATACCTCGAACAGCTGGGCGGGGCGCTGGTGAAGGCGGGCGTTCTCAAAAGCGTGCGCGGCGTGAGCGGCGGGTATCTGTTGGCGCGTCCGGCTGATCAGATCACTGCGGGAGACGTCTTGCGCGCCACCGAGGGCAGCTGCGCGCCGGTGTCATGCCTCGAAGACGGCGCGGAGGCGTGTCCGCGCCGCGATCAGTGCGTGGCCATCAATTTCTGGCGTGGGCTCGACCAGGCCATCGAGGACTACGTGGACAACGTGACGCTGGCCGATCTGGTTCAGATGGGCTAGAGGTCGCGCGTCGCGTACCCGCGAACCGCCGCGCGCTCCGATACGACGTACAAGGCGAGCGCCGCCGCCGTGACGAATCCTCCCACGACGAGCGCGCCGCCCAGCGACTGCGCGGCGACGACGATCCGACCCACGAGGGGAAGGAACGCGTCGAAGTCTATAGTGCGGAATATGTAGATCCAGCCCATGAGGGCGAGCATGAAGGCGAAGGGGATGTAGCTGGCGAGCTTGCGGTGGCTGTCGGCGAACATGAACGGCAGCAGCACGCTGAACATGGCGATGGTGAGGGCGAACGTGCCGGCCGCGAACGATACGACGCCCGCAGCGTCGAAGCCTACGGCGAAATGGCGGACAAGCGGAAGCCCCGGCACAACGGCGTTGACGATGCAAGCGGTCGTATACGCTGCGACGCCGAGAGCGACGCATCCGGCGACGACGACGGCGATGCTTGCGTAGCGTCCCGCCACTACGTTTGCTCGCGAAAGCGGCAAAGCCTGGCGAAAGGCGACCCAATCGCGCCGCTGGTCGCGCAGCAGCATGGGCATGAGCACCATGTGGGACATGGGGAAGCCGGTGAGCAGGATGATGGGAGTCGCGTTCCCCGCTGCCAGGCATATGCCCGTTGCAAGGAGCGCCCACAGCGCCACGTTCTTCGGCAGCGATTTCGCCAAAGCGAGGAAATCGGCAAGCATCATGGTCTTCATGGGGCGCTCCTTTTCCGTTCGCTAGAGCTCGCGCTTCTGGTACAGCTTGGTGGAGATTACGGCTGAGATCGCGTAGACGGCGGCCGTGATCGCAAGAACTCCGGCAGCGATGGCGATGGTGCCCGCGGGCGACTCCAACAGGTTCAGCACGTTCGCGACGAACTCGGGCGGCGGCCCGTTGCCGTCGAGCTGGAACGCGAAGAACACGCCGATTATGATGAGCAGCGGCAGGTAGCGGACGCCCTTCGTCATGCCGAACCGCGAGAACAAGGGCATCGTGACGGACAGCATGACCAAGATGATGGCCAATCCGGCGACGGACGCGAAGAGCATGGCCTGCCACGAGAAGTTCATCATGAGGTCGGCCAGCTGGGGAACGCCGGGGGCGATCTGCGCGACGGCGACCATCACGAGCGTCACCAGCAGGCCTGCCGCGATGCCCAGCAGCGCCAACAGCGCGAAGCTGACGTAGCGGCCTGCGATCACGTTCGATCGCGACATGGGCAAAGCCAGACGGAACTGCTGCCAGTTGGCGCGTTCGTCAAGCGCGAGGATGGTGATGGTCAGCGAGAAGGGAATCATCACGCCCACCATGGGAGCGGCAACGTAGAGGTTTCCTATCACGACGGTGATGAAGATGCCCACGGCGATGGAGACGCCCAGCTGTTGCAGCAGGTATTTCTTCGCGATCAGGAGATCGGACATGATCATGGCTTTCATCGGACCTCTCCTTTCAGCATCATGCCCATGTAGACATCGATATCGGCCTTGTCCACGGGGATGTTCTTGAAGTTCTCGGCGAACGCGAAACGGTCGGGAGCCAGTACGTCGATGCCGTAGGGGTGGCGCATGCTGCGCAGCTCGCCGGGGGCGAAGAAGCCGCTCTCGGCGATGCGCTCGTAGTCGGTCGCGCGGCAGTGCGCGATGCCGGCCAGATCGGTGATCGTGTCCTTCTCGACGGCGAACACGATGCGGCCGGCGTCGATGCACACGATGTAGTCGGCGATCTTCTCCAAATCGCTGGTGATGTGGCTGGACATGAGGATGCCGTGGCGCTCGTCGCGCATGTAGCCGCGCAGGATGTCGAGCGCTTCCTCGCGGGCGAGCGGGTCGAGCCCGGCGGTGGCCTCGTCGAGGATCAGCAGGTCGGGGTCGTGCGCCAGCGCGCAAGCCAGCGACAGCTTCATGCTCATGCCGCGGGAGAGGTCCTTCACCGTCTTGCTCTTAGGCAGCTGGAACTGTGCCAGGCGCTGCTCGAAGTCGGCAGGGCTCCAGGAGTCGTAGCTGTACGACATGAGCTTGCCCACCGAGGCGACGGTCATCTCCTCGGGGAACGAGCAGGTGTCGAACACCACGCCCGTGCGTTGCTTGGCGTCCTTGATCGCCTTGCTGCCGGCGTGCTCGCCGACGTTCTGGCCGAGCAGCTCGATGGAGCCGGCATCGGGGTATATGAGGCCGAGAATGGCCTTGATGGTGGTCGTCTTGCCGGCGCCGTTCGAGCCGATGAAGCCGACGACGCTTCCGGCGGGCACGGTGAGGTCGACGTTTCGGAGGTCGAAGCCGTCATAGTGCTTCGACAAGCTGCGTATGCGGAGGAGGTCGTTCATCAGTCGTCACTTTCTGCGATGAGGTCGAGCATGTCATGGAGCTCCGGGATGCCGACGTTCGCGCCGCGCGCTTCGTCGACGGCCTGGACGAGCAGCTCCTCGATGTGCCGAAGGCGCTCCTCGCGAAGAAGCTCGAGGTTGCCGCCGGCCACGAAGCTGCCCTTGCCGGGCACCGTCTCGATGAAGCCTTGGAGCTCCAGCTCGGCGTACGCGCGCTTGGTCGTGATGACGCTGATGCGCAGGTCGCCGGCCAGTGCTCGGATGGAGGGCAGCTGCTGTCCTTCGCCCAGCTCACCCGTCAGGATGAGGGCCTTCATCTGCGAGACGATCTGGTCGTAGATGGGCTTGTCGCTCGCATTCGAGATGATGATGTCCAACTCAGGCTCCCTTTCGTGGTTTCGTGCGCGAGCGCCGGGGCGTCCCCCTGCGCTCGGGTGGCGCGTCGCGGCGTCCCGCTTCGCGCCGGGAGAGGCCAAGCACGTTCCTCGTCCCCTCCGGCCGGGCATCGTCCACTCCGTAACGTGTAGAGTGTATATACCCGATATGCACACTATAAACAATAGATACGGAAGCGTCAAGACAGCGCATGCGATCAACTGCCGTCATTGACGTAATACGGTATTGCGCATCTATGCTCGATGAAGCGAAAGGAGCGTGTCATGGTTGCCGTCATCGACAACGAAGAGCTTCCGAAAGCTTTCCCCTCGCTTGAAGACCTAAGGAGCGGGCATCGTGCATTGACGCCTGAGCGAAAGGCGGAACTGCGGGAGCTTATCCGTTCGACGACGCTTGAGGCGCCCGACGGCTGGGGAGAGCGGTCGTTCAAGGAATTGCTTGAACGAGGCTAGGGAGGAGCGTTATGCGCGCTTGGGAGCTTTCGCGAGGACGGGGTTGACGTAGCGGCCGCGACGCTCGGTCTTCGCACCGTACTGGATGGCGTTCACGGGGCAGCGGTGCAGGCAAGCGAGGCACTGCGTGCAGCCCAGCTCGGCCCAGCGGGGCGCGCCTTCGATGATCGTGATGGTGTTGGTAGGGCAGAGGTCGGCGCACTGGCCGCAGCTGATGCAGGTGGGCAGCGCGAAGAACTCCGAGGTGGAGCGCGGCTTCTCGTCCTTTTCGGTGAACTTGGACAGCACGATGCCTAGGGGATTGCGGTGCTCGGCGCGTACGTGCTCGCGGGCTGCGATGCGATTTGCCGTCTCGCGCGCGGCAAGTTCCGCGCCGGCAAGCAGGCGCTTGCGCTTCTCGCCTTGGGCGGGCGCGTACAGGTATGTGCAGTTGCCCACCGATTTCACGCTGAACGAGGCGTCGAGGTTGATGCCCTGCGCGTCCAACAGGCGCTTGCCGAAGACGCGCGCCGTGCTGCCCACGAACGCGCCACAGCTGATCACGGCGAAGCAATAGTCGGGCGTGAAGGTTTCCTTGTTGCCCGTGCGGAAGCGGGCTCGCTTGAGGAACGCATCGATGATGGGCGGCGTGGTGTAGTTGTAGACGGGGAAGACGAAGCCCAGCTGCTCGCCTTGCGCGAGCGTGAAGTCGAAGTCCTTGTACTTGTAGGCCGCGCCGATGTCGACGAGCAGGTCGTCCGTTGCGCGCGCGATGGTCTGCGCCGCCGCGAGCGAATTGCCGGTGCCGGTGAAGTAGAAGATCATGAGCCGCCTTTCCGTCTGTATGCCTTCAGTATACCAAGCCGAGCCTGCGCGAACGATGACCCTTTTGCAACCGAAGGCGGTTACGATGTTTCACGTGAAACATTTGTACGTTTGATCGATGTGCGCGTCTGCTTCGCCTCGGACGTCCTTCGCCGTTTCCGGCAGGATCGAAGCGAACGAATGTTTCACGTGAGACATTCCGCCGCCGAGGCATGCGGCGCCCGTTCGCTTCGCTTTGCGGCTGCTTGAGGCCGTTCTGGTATGATGAGCGGGATACGAAGGCTGCAACGCGAAGGAGAAACCCATGGCGGACGTTCTGTTCATCGAATATCCGAAGTGCTCCACTTGCAAGAAGGCTAAGGCGTGGCTCGACGCGCACGGCGTGGCGTATGCTGACCGCCACATCGTGGAGGACAACCCGACGTCCGACGAGCTGGCCGCATGGCATGCGAAAAGCGGGTTGCCGCTGCGCCGTTTCTTCAACACCAGCGGCATGCTGTACCGCGAGCGCAACGTAAAGGCCCTGCTGGATGCCGGCATGAGCGACGCGGACGCCTACGCGCTGTTGGCCGAGAACGGCATGATGGTGAAGCGCCCGCTGGTGGTGGGCGACGACTTCGTGCTGGTCGGCTTCAAAGAGGCCGAGTGGGAGCGGGCGCTGCTCTAGCGCGACAGCGCGCCGGAGCGTCGTCGCATCGTCGCGCTAGAGCGCGTCGGTGTCGAGCCACAGCGTGAACGGACCGTCGTTGGTCAGGCTCACGTCCATGTAAGCGCCGAAGCGCCCCGTTTCCACGCGAGGCACGTCGCGGCGCGCGCGTTCGACGAACCATTCGTACAGCCGGTTCGCCTCGTCGGGCGCGCCCGCCTCGGTGAACGAGGGGCGGTTGCCTCGTCTGCAGTTCGCGAACAGGGTGAACTGCGACACGACCAGCACTTCGCCGCCCACGTCGGCTAGCGACAGGTTCGTCTTGCCCTCGGCGTCCTCGAAGATGCGCAGGCGCGCGATCTTGCTCCAGAGGCGTTCGGCCTGCTCCTCGCTGTCGTCGTGACCCACGCCTAGCAGGATGAGCAGCCCGCGCCCGATGCTGCCCGCCGTCGCGCCGTTGATATCTACCCGCGCGTTCGACACGCGCTGAACCACCGCTCGCATAGAAGCCTCCTCGCTTGCAGGGCGCTTGCGCCCGTTGGATTCTCTCGTTTCAGTATAACGGGGTTTACAGCGGGGTCGGACGGGCGTATAACAAGCTGATTCGAATGCGGTGCCCGCGCCGAGGCATGTAGGGAAGGAACGCTTATGAGCTACGCGATCGTGTACGACAGCCGCACCGGGAATACCGAGGCATTGGCGCGGGCGGTGGCCGCCGCGCTGCCGAGCGAAGGGCGCCTTGCGTTCGGTCGGGTGGACGAGGTGGATCGCGCCGCCGTCGCGCAGGCCGACCGCGTGTACGCAGGGTTCTGGACGAACCGTGGCGATTGCGGCGACGAGTTGGCCGAGGTTCTGGCCTCGCTCGCGGACAAGGACGTGTTCCTGTTCGGGACGGCCGGGTTCGGAGCCGACGAGACGTACTTCGCGGGCGTCATGGCGCGCGTGGCGGTGCATCTGCCCGAATCGGCGCGGATCGTGGGCACGTTCATGTGCCAGGGCCGCATGCCCGCCAGCGTTCGCGCCCGCTACGCGCAAACCGCCGAGGCTAAGCCCGAGCAGGCTGCGCGCATGCATCAGCTCATCGAGAACTTCGACGAAGCGGCGAGCCATCCCGATGACGATGATCTCGCGCGTTTGCGCGAAGCTGTCCAAGCGGCGAGCTAGCATGGCGAAGCCGGCGAGCCTTCCCGGCATCGGCTTCCATGCCGCGTTGCGGCTGTCCGATGCGGGCGTCGTAGCGCGTTAGCCCTCGGCGGGTTCCTCCAAGCGCGACCTGAGCAGCTGGAGCCCGCCGACCACGGCGCCGCCGATGAGGAAGAACACGATGCTGAACGTGTCGAGGCTCATGGCCGGCTGCGGCTCGCTCAGCGTGAGCGGCCCTTGCGTGATGGAGAACAGCGACCCCAGCATCATGCCGATGATGGCGTAGATGGTCTGCGAGCGGAAGCGCTCGAGGCACATTCTGATGAGTCGGACGAACAGAAGCATGCCGCATGCGATGCCCGCCGCGAACACCATCAGAATAGGCAGGTAGGACAGATCGAGCCCCATCGTCGCGCGCACCGCACCCATGATGGGCACGTACAGCCCGAAGATCAGCAGCAGCGTGGAGCCCGATATGCCCGGCAGCACCATTGCGGAGATGGCCGCCATCGCCGCCAGGAACACGTACGCCACCAGGCCGAGGTCGAGGCTCTTCGCCGCAACGTCGATGCCCTCTCCGCTCACGGGGCTCAGCAGCGTCACTGCCACGACGAATGCGACGCCCACGACGGCGAACGCGAGGTACGGCAGCCGTTTACGCAATGCGTCCAGCTCCTCGCGCACGACGATGGGGATGGCGAACACGATGAATCCCATGAACAGCGAGCTGACCTCGTAGATGTGCGTATCGAAGAAACTGGTCAGCACGAGCGCCGACAGCCCGAACCCGATCGCCCAACCTGCGCCCAGCTTCAGCAGGAAGCGCACGGCTGCGAAGCGCGCAGCCCTCGCGCCGTGGAACAGGTCGTCCAGCGAGCCGATGAACCGGTCGTAAAAGCCCAGCAGGAAGGCGACGGTGCCGCCCGACACCCCGGGCACGCTGTCGGCCAGGGCCATGCAGAACCCGCGGACGGAGTTGACGATGAGTTCGGTAAAGCCCTTCACGGATGACTCCCTTTCGGTTTCCAATGTGAACAGCATGGCGTATTCGCAGGGGAATCCTCGAGTCGTACACCGATCGATGGAGGATATTCAGACCGCTTAAGATTCGGTAAAGCCCGTGTAAAGGGAAGGTAAAGCCGCAGCGTTTTCGACGAATCGGGTCTGATGTGCAAGACGACCAAAAAAAGCCCGGGGCCGTAAGCGGCCTCGGGCTTCGCGGTGATCGCAATCGTGCGCGCTCTAGATATGGATGTTCCCGAACGTGATGACCGAGTAGATAAGGCCGGCGATGCCGAGCGCCAGCACCACGGCCAGGATGACCTTGTCCGACCGCTTCTCGAACAGCTTCGCCTGTCGGTCGTGCTGGCGCACGCCCACGATGTACAGCGGCAGGCCGATGGCGTACACGATGCAGGCCACCATGAGGTAGTTCAGGCCGGCCGCGTAGATCAGCCACAGTCCGTACAGCGAACCGGCCGCGCCCGTGAACACGGCCATGCCGCGGCTGGCGAAGATGCCGGACGGGTACTCCTTCTTGACGGCGATCTTGAACAGGAACAGCGTGCAGAAGAAGTAGCACGGAAGCGCCATGACGCTGGTGATGCTGATCATCGTGGTCCAGGCGTTGTTGCCTATGAAGAACGAGATGATGAGCACCACCTGCACGACGATAGTGGTCCACAGAAGGGATGTGGACGGCGAGCCGTTCTTGTTCTCCTTCACGAACATTTTGGGGAAGATGCCGCTTTTGGAGGCGGCCAGCGGCATCTCGCCCAGCATGAGCATCCAGACGAGCCAGGAGCTCAGCACCGAGACGATCACGCCGGCGTTCACCATGATCTCGCCCCATTTTCCGAACGACTTCAGCATGATGGCCGCCATCGACGGGTCGGCCATGCTGCCGACTTCCGCTTGCGAGTACACGCCGAGGGGCAGAAGCGACACGACGATGTAGAGCGCCAGCGTGACGAGGAAGCCGATGGTGGTTGCTTTGCGCACTGCGGCCTGCGATTTCGCCTTGCCCGACACGACCACGGCGCCCTCGATGCCCAGGAACAGCCACAGCGTGACCAGCATCGTGGACGAAACCTGAGGCATGACGTTGCTGAAGTCCAAGGTCAATGCCACGCCGTCTTTCATGCCCCAGAAGCCTTCCATGAACACCGAGAACTTGAACACGGTGGCCACGGCCAGGATGAAGATGAACACGGGCAGCAGCTTGCCGATGGTGCCGATGATGTTCAGGAAGCTGGTGGACTTCGCGCCGCGCAGGGCCAGCAGGTACATGATCCACGTGATGATGGAGCCGCCGATGATGGACGGAATGTTATTGCCGCCCGTGAAGTCGGGCACGAAGTAGTTCAGCGTGGCCATGACGAGCACTGAGTAGGCAACAAGCGCGAAGCAGTTGCAAATCCAGTAGCCGTACGCCACGAAGAAGCCGATCAGCTTGCCGAAGCCTTTCTCGGCGTACGTGTACAGGCCGTTCGTGAGCTCGGGTCGCGCGGCCGACAGGATGCGGAACGTGTTCGCGATGAACCAGATGCCGATGCCGGTGACGACCCAGGCGATGATGATGGCTCCTGCGGAGGCGTCTGCGGCCATGTTCTGGGGGAGGTTGTAGATGCCTCCGCCGATCATGGCGCTGATGACGATGCCTACCAGGCCGATCAGGCCAACTTTTTTCGAGCTGTCCTGGGCCGATGATCCGCCGGAACCGGAAGCGGTTTTGTCTGCCATGTTTCCAGTCCTTGTCTAAACGTGATCGAGCCGCCCGGGGGTTGCCTGGACGGCTCGATCAGGGGGATACCGTCGGTTACGCGATGTCCGTGAGCGGCTCGAAGTCCATTTGCTTGAGCCAGTCGGACAGGTGCAGGTTGTTGAGCGAGGCGAATCCGGTAGCGGGCACGGCGTTGCGGGCCAGCGTGACGTAGGGACCCACCGTGATGGCGTTGCCGATCTCGCCCGGCTTCATCATGCGGTGAGCGAAGCCCACGTAGGTGCGGTCGAACAGCACGTTCTGGTCGCGGCCGCACTCGACGACGGACCAGACGATAGCTTTGCGATGCTGCTCGAGGAACGCGATCATGTCCTCTTCGTTGTCGTTCTCGGTCCACACGCCGGCATCCTCGATGAACAGGTCGGCCGCGAAGTCGCGATCGGCGGAAAGGGAGATGGCGATGAAGGACCACACGCCGTAGCCTTCGCCCTCCTTGAGCGGGCGGTCGGTCTTCGGGCGGTAGGCGACGACGCCCTTGTTCGCGCAGATGGTGTGCGCGCCCGGAATGGGATGGTAGCGGCGGTTCTGCTCGGTGCCGAACAGCTCCACGCCTGCGCTCAGCAGCGGGGCGGCGTCGTACACTTCCAGCTCGCGGCCGTTCCACTGCTTCTCGGTGAACAGCGGCTTGCTCTTGCCGTTGTCGACCGAGTCGTGGCGGGCGAGGTCGTAGCCCCACACCTGTCCGGCCATGCCGCAGAACGACGAGGCGGTCAGCATGTTGATCTGGCCGACGTACGCATCGGCGGCCTCGGCCTTGTCGTACGTGACGATGCGGTCGACCAGCTCGTCGTTGGTCTTCTCCACCGTGCCTGCCGAAACCTTCAGCACGGACACGTAGCCGTTGCCGTAGGCGCCGGGCATGCCGTATCCGTCGCAGTAGTCGTCGTACGGACTGATGGCCGTCTTGTCGATATGCGGCGCGCGCATGGTTGCATGGTGGTTTGCCTCGCGAGCGATAGTGCGGTTGCGTCGCTCCTCAACGTTCTTCATGGATGGAACTCCTTTCGTATGCGAACGATTTCAGCGCCGATTGTAGGACCCCTCGTGCGTGTGGAATTTCGCAGGGGGGTTTCGATGGCGAGCCGTGCTTTGCCCGACGATGCGCCGTCACGAAGATGAAAGGAAGGTGTTGCCGGGATTCGTCGCATCTCTTGACGGTGCTGTTGACATACCGTATATTACAAACGTTATATAACGGTTGTAATATACGGGAGGGTGAGGATGCCGGAGCAGAAAGTGGGGCGCGAGACGGTGCTCGATGCTGCACTGGGCTTGCTGCGAGAGAGGGGAGAAACGGCGCTGAGCGCACGGACGGTGGCCGAGCGGGCGGGCTGCTCGGTGCAGCCGATCTACAGCTTGTTCGGCGACATGCGAGGACTCGTGCGCGCACTGTACGACCATGCGCGCGCGTGGGTCGCGGCGTACAACCGCGAGCATGTGGACGACGGCCGCAATGCGTTCGAGGCGAACGGGTTGTCGCATCTGCGCCTTGCGCGCACGGAGCGTCATTTGTTCCAATTCCTGTACCTATCTCCGCACATGGAGGCGACGAGCTTCGCGGAAGTGTACGAGAGCGTGGCCGTCGACGGCGTGCAGCAATGCATCGAGGAGCTGGGGCATCTGTCGCCCGCGGCGGCGCGCGCGCTGTACCTGCACATGATCGTGTACACCCACGGTATGGCGGCCATGCTGGTTGCTGGCGCGCAATTTTCCGACGAGGAACTGGGCGAACGCTTGAACGAGGCCTTCACGGGTCTGCTGACGTTGGTGAGATGAGGGAAACCATGGAGGAGTCGGAGAGAAATTGTGCGAGCGATGTTTCACGTGAAGCATCGGGTGTTTCAGAACACATGTTGCATGATGTCGTTTCGGGCGTGACGCGAGTGGAGGAACCGAATGATCCGGCGCGAGGCGGGCGAGGACGTGTTGGCGCGCGGTCGGCCGACAAGGTGCGCGGGTCGGCGGTGCGATCGGCCGACGAGGTACGCGCGCAGCGCGAGCGGGGAAGGAAGCGGCAGAACGCGCGGCGGTTGGCGCTGCTCGTGTCGTTCCTGCTGTTCCCGGTCATCATCTTCTACTTCTCACCGGCGCTGATCATCGAGGGCGCCTTGGAAGGGGCGGTGGCTGCCAGCATGCTCGTGTTCTGCCTGCAGTTCTTGTTGGCTATCGTGCTGCGTCGCGCGTGGTGCGGGTGGTTGTGCCCGGCGGGCGGCCTGCAGGAGCTTGAGGCGACCGCCGTAGGCAAGCCCGCGAAACTGGGGTGGAGGGCGCGCGTCAAGTATGTGATCTGGGTGCCGTGGGTGTGCTCCATCGTAGCGTGCGCATGGATCGCCGGTGGTTTCACGACGGTCGACCCGTTGTACGGCATACCGGGCGGCGTGTCTATGAACAGCCCTTTGGGATTGCCTATCTATTTCGGCATCGTGGCGCTGTTCTTCGTTCCCAATCTGTTCTTGGGGTGTCGCGCCATGTGCCACTGCATCTGCTGGATGGCGCCGTTCATGGTATTGGGCGAGAAACTGGGTTCGGCGCTGCGGGTTCCGCAACTGCGCATCGAGGCCGATCCGAATGGCTGCATCGGCTGCGGGAAGTGCGACCGCGCGTGTCCGATGAGCCTGCCGGTGCAAGACCTCCTGGCCGGCGGTGCCGTCGCCGACGCCGAATGCATCCAGTGCGCCGCCTGTGCCGACGTATGTCCCAAGGGCGTGCTGCGTCTGCGCATGGGCCGCATGCGGTAAGCGAGCCCGAATCGGAATGTTTCACGTGAAACATTAGTACTGTTTGTCCACTTCGATCAGCACGTGCCCTTCTTTCGAATAACGTCTGGCGAGGGGAGCGCCGCGCAACCTCAATCCGGTCGAAAAAAAATTGCACGCGTCTGTTGACCCTCACGTAACGTGAGGGTGTACGCTGGTTGCACGCAGGAAAGGAGGCGCTCATGGAACGGGAACGGGCGGGCGGCGGGTACACGGTGCACGAGTTGGCCGAGCTGTCGGGATGCACGGTGCGCACGCTGCATCATTACGACGAGCTGGGGCTCGTTCGCGCGCAACGCGCCAACAACGGGTACCGGCGCTACGGCGCGGCCGAAGTCGACCGGCTGCATCAGGTGCTGCTGTACCGGGAATGCGGCATGCCGCTTGCTGCCATCGGGCGTTTGCTGGACGACCCCGCGTTCGATGCGCGCGACGCGCTGGCCGGCCACCTGCGCGAGCTGCACGCGCGCAAGCAGCGTCTCGACGGATTGATCGCGAGCGTGGAGAAGACGCTCGCCTGTATGGAAGGTTCTGCAACTATGGAAGACGAAGAGAAGTTCGAGGCGTTCAAACAAGGCCTCGTGGGCGAGAACGAGCAGCACTACGGCAAGGAGGTGCGCGAACGCTGGGGCGACGATGCGGCCGATGCGAGCAACGCGAAGCTCATGGGTATGAGCGTCGAGCAGTACCGCCAAACCCAGAAGCTGGAGCAGGGCGTCAAGGATGCGCTGGCGGCAGCGATGGCTGCGGGCGATCCGACGGGCGAGGACGCGCACCGCGCGGCCGACCTGCACCGCCAATGGCTGTGCGAATTCTGGAAGGACGGAACGTACTCAAAGGCCGCGCACCTCGGCCTGGCCGAGATGTACGTGGCCGACGATCGCTTCAAGGCCTACTACGAAGCTGTCGCCCCCGGCGCTGCGGAATTCCTCCGCGATGCCATCAAGGCGTACTGCGCATAGGAATGTGCGCCCCGCCGCCTTTCGCGGCGGCGGGGCGCCATCTTCGCTCGCAAAACACGCCTCGGCTCCCAACGCGTGTTTTACGAGCGAAGATGCTTAGTTTTGCCGGAGCGTGATTATTCTTCTTCGCTTGCGAGCAGGCAGGTTGCTTCTAAGGCTTGCGACAGCTCCTCCTCGGTTGGCAGGCAGAGCACGTACTGCGATGCGAAGATTCCCTTCTTATCGGCGAGGACGGAATACTTGGCCACCGCTTCGTTGCGATTCGCGCAGAGGACGATGCCTATGGTGGGATTGTCGTCAGGCTGGGTGCACTGGTCGTCGAATAGGCGAACGTAGAAGTCCATCTGCCCGACATCCTGGGGCGTGAGCTTCCCGGTTTTCAGGTCGATCAGGACGAAGCATTTGAGGATGTAGTGGTAGAACACGAGGTCGATGTAGTAGTGGTCGCCATCGGCGCTGACTCGCTGCTGGCGCGCGACGAACGAGAACCCTTTTCCCAACTCCAATAGAAATTGCTGGAGTTTGTCCATGAGCGCTTGCTCTAAATCCGTTTCCAGGTAGTTCGAGTTGCCACCCAGATCGAGGAAGTCGAGTACGTAAGGGTCTTTGAGGATGCCGTCGGCTTTAGTTGGCGGCTCGAGGTTCTGGATCTCTTGTCGAACCTCGTCTTTTCCTTCTGCGCGAGTGGCCAAAAGTCGTTCGTAGTAGAACGAGTGGATCTGCCGGTCGAGCTGCCGCACCGTCCAGCGCTCTTCGACGGCGGAGCGCACGTAGAAGTCGCGACGGACGGGATCATCTATGCGTATGATCAGGCGATAATGCGACCAGCTCAATTCGGCACACAATGTGTGCCGAATTGGATATGCAAGATACAGCTGGCGCATGGCGCGAAGGTTTCGTTCCGTGAACCCCTTCCCGAATTCGGCTGTCAGCCGCTCGGACAGGTATTCCATCAGATGCTGGCCGTATTCTGCGCGGTCGCCCTGCGCTTCGACGATTTGCCGGCCGATCTCCCAATATGCGGAAACCATTGCGTCGTTGATTGCCGCCGCCGCTTTCGTGCGCGCGGTTTCGAGTGCGGCGCGAACCGATTGATAGACGGCTTCGTCCGGGGAAGGATCGTAGATCTGTTCCAAGGACAGCCTCCTTTCGAGAAGGCGGCTGTCCTTTACGGGAAAGTTAGGGTAGCACCCGACCAGTGAATACGATGTGCTTCATTATATAGAACATCAGTTCGTTTATCAAGCCTCTTCTTCTGTCAGATCCAGACGGTTGATGCGGTCGGCCAGGTCGGCTCCTCGTTCGTAGAACAGAAGGTCCTCGTTGTGGGCGAAGTAGCGCTCGCAGCCGTGGTCGTTGATGAAGGCCATGCCATAGCGGTTCACCGATAAGTCGGTGACCAACAGCAGCATCTCCTGGCCGTTGCCGAACGCGTCCTCCACGAAGCGGAAGGCGTTGTCCAGCGCGCTCGACACGGCCGCGATGCGCGCGTCCAGCGCGTCGACCATTTCCCCGAACAAAGTTTTCACCTGCGAGAACGGAACCCCGCCGCCCGCAGCGTCGCAACGCAGCGCGCGGTCGATCAGCGCAAGCGCGCGCTGGTAGGCCACGTACTTCTCGTCCGACAGCAGGCTCGCTTTGCGCTCGGTGTCCAAGCGCGCTTGGAGCGAGGCAGCTTCTTCGCGCAGGAGGGGCAGCGCGTTCGCGTCGTCGATCGCTATCGCCGCAGGGGATCCTTCGACTGCGCTCGCTCCGTTCGCTTCGCTCAGGATGGCATCCCGCATCGCCGCCAGCCGTCCGTGCGCGAACTCCACCGCGCGCTCTTCCATCACGGCGTCGCGCAGCCGTCCGCCCAAGGCGTCCGTGATCAGCCCCATGAGCGACACCCGTTCGTCGAACGCGGCCTCGCGGGCGCGCTCGACCACGCTCTGCTCGGCGGAGCCTTCCAGTATGCGCTCGATCTGATAGTCGGCGCGGTACTTCGTGAACAGGTCGTAGTATACCGAGAAGCGCTTCGCGATCTCGGCGTTCTGCACGTACTGCCCGATCAGCAGCTCGTCCACGGGGACGCCTTGCTCCTCGTACAGCTTCATCATGGCGGAGAGGTCGTCCCAGCCGCGCGCCGTGACGAACGACTTGCCGTCCACGGTGGTCTCCACGCGGTAGAAGTGGTCGCGCTCGATATCGAGGTACGTGAGCACGGCGGGGTGCACGCCCGTCTCCACGGCGAAGTCGCGCCAGGCGGCGAAATCGGGCTCCACGTCGATGCGCTTGAGGCGGTCCCAGGTGGCGATGTCGAAATCGTGCGCCGTGCGGTTGTACTCGGGCGGGTTGCCGGCCGTAACCACGATCCACCCGTCGGGCACGCGGTGGCGTCCGAAGATCTTGTACTGCAAAAACTGCAGCATCGCGGGCGTCAGCGTTTCCGACACGCAGTTGATCTCGTCGAGGAACAGGATGCCCTCGCGCTTGCCGGTGGCCTCCATCGCGTCGTACACGGCGGCGATGATCTCGCTCATCGTGTATTCGGACACGTCGTATTCCACGCCGTCGTACGTCTTCTTCGCGATGAACGGCAAGCCGAGCGCGCTTTGGCGCGTGTGGTGCGTCATCGAATACGACACGAACCCCACGTCGAGGTCCTGGGCGATCTGCTCCATGATGGCCGTCTTCCCGATGCCGGGCGCGCCCAGCAGGAACACGGGGCGCTGCCGTTCGGTGGGCAGACGGTAGTTGCCGAACTCGTCCTTCGAAAAGTACGCCAGCATGGCGTTTTTGATCTGCTGCTTTGCCTGACGGATGTCCATGATTGCTCTCCTTGCGAGTTGATGTCCTAAAAGGGGACAGGCACCTTTTAGGACATTTCTTCCAATACGACGGTTTCGTCGAGCTCCACTTTCATGGCCCACGCAGGGACGTTCGGACTCGCGGCGGCCGAGGCGTCGTCGACGAAGACGAACGCGGTGTCGTAATCGGGCTTGCGGGCGGGATAGGTTCCCTGCCCGTCGGTGAAGTAGATGAGGCCGCCCAGGTTCACGAGGTCGCCGCGCTCCACGGCGTCGTCCACGTAGGCGAACACGGGGCGGAAGTCCGTGCCGCCCAATCCTTTGATCTCGAGGCCGTCCAGGTAGTCGTCCAGATCGCGCAGGTTCGAGATGCGCGCGACGTCCGTGATGGCGGCGTCGCATTGCACGATGAGCACGTTCATGTCGGCGAAGAAGCTGGTCTCTTGGCTGAGGATGGCGTACGTCTTCTCGATGAAACGGCGCACGAGGCCGTCCTTGGTGGAGGCCGAGGTGTCGATGGCGATGACGAAGTCGCGGATGCGCCGCTCTTCCACGTATTCCAACGGCTCGATGAGCGGGAGGTTGCCGTAGCGCTTGAGCCCGTAGCAGTAATAAACGTAGTCGAACTCGTCGTCGTTCACGCGGATCTGCTCGCCCATCCGGGCGAACTTGCGCAGGAACTCGCGATAGTCCTGCTTCTCGCGCGTCACGGCGCGCAGGTTCATGGCAAGGTTCGCGCCCTCGACGCCCCACAGCTTCGCGTAGGCGTCAAGCTGCACGCCCATCTCGTAGGCCGCGCTCTTCCACTGCTCCTTGGACCGATCTAGGTTCACCGTGTCGGCGAAGCGGTCGTCGATGGAGCGTCCTACCTGTTCGGGAGCCTCTTTCTGCACGATGTCGTCCTGGCTGACCGCCTGGTGCGACTTGTGGTTCGGCTTCGCCTGGTCGGCATCGGACGGCATCTCCATGTCGGTTCCGCTCGTGGCGGATTGGGCCGACGCGGCTCCGTCCTGCGCGTCCGCCCCCTCATCGCGTTCGCCCTCTTCCGAATTCGTTTTGCGGGCCTCCTCTGCGGCTGCGAGGCGGTACCAGGGCTCATGGTCGTCCATGTAGAACGGTGCGCGCAGATCGGCCAGCTCGGCATCGTCGAGCCCCTCATCCTGCAGGTACCGGTACACGGTTTCTGCGGTTGCCAGCGGCAGCGCCGCGTCGATGCGCGCGAGGGTCGCGCGCTGGCGCTCGGCGCGAGCGGTGCGGGTGGCGGGCAGGTCGAGTTCGGAGATGGTGCGTTCCACGACGATGTCGCATGCGGCGTCCCAGCGCGCAACGTCCACGTGCGGGCCGGGGTAGAGGTGCAGGAACACGTTGTGCAGCACGATGTGCAGATAGGCGCGAGTGAGTTCGGCCGGTTCCGCGGCGTAGAGGCGCGCGAGCGTTGCGGGGTCGAAGCGGATGTGAAGGCCGTCAGTGGCCAGCGTGGCATCGCGCACGGGGAAAGGGCGCAGGCGCGCGAACGCAGCGTTCATGAAGCGCAGGTTCACGAGCAGCGCGTTTTTCGCAAGGTCGAGCGCTTGGCGGGCAAGCGGCTCGACGGCTTCGACGGCCATGATGCTCCTTTGAACGAATGTGCGTGCGCGAAGCGCGTGCTTGCTTCGCGGCGGCTCTTGCCTTCGTCGCTTCCCGCAGTGTAGCATGGGGGAAGCCAAGGGTAAACAGGCTCGTTGCCGAGAGGTTTTTGGGAGGTAGCACAATACTATGATGGAGAACACGCTGGTCTATCATGGTGCTCATGCGCCGATCGAAGAATTGCTTGATCATGCGATCAAGAATCCGGTGCGCCTCGACGCGCGCGATGTGGAGGTTGTCGAGGCTGCGCGGGCGGTGGAGGGCGAAGTGTGGTCTCCGCAGCTTCCGGCTTATCGGGCCTGGGCTGCCGAAGGGGAAGCCGGCGACGTCGCGGGCGGTGCGGGTCGCGAGGGGGATCTGTATTCCGCAGGCGCGCTGTGGATGGGCGAGTTCGACGAGCTGCTTGCCCAGGCGGCCGAACGCGATGCCGCCGACGCGCAGGAGACGCCGCGCGCTCGTATGGAGGAAGGGCTCCGCGGAGCCGTGGGGGTGCGGCAGGTGCCCGGCGGATATGCCCTGACCGCGTTCGATCTGCGGAGATTCGCTGCGGCGGTGGGGCAGAGCGACGATTTGGCGGTTCTGCTGCCCGCGTACGTGGACGGGATCCCCGTGGTGCGCGTGGCCGTGGAAGCGTTCGCGCGCCGCTTCGTGCAGGGCGTGGGGGTGCTGCTTCTGGTGGTGCCCGACACGGTGGAGCATATCGCTGCGAACGCGTTCGCAGCGATGTCGGCGCAGCGGATCCATATCGGGCGCGGCGTAAGCCAGCTAGGAGAGCAGCGCTGCGATTTGGCGGGAGTCTCGCCGCGGTTGGCGCGCCGGGAGTATTCGGTGGATGCCGGAAACGCGCGCTATCTGGCGCGCGAGGGCAACCTGTTTTCGGACGGCGGACGGGAGCTCGTGTTCTTGGCCTCTCCGTACGGCGAGCGCGTGAGCCTGCCCGATGGGGTGGAGCGCGTGGCTTCGTCGGCGTTTGCGGACGGTTGCGAGCCCCCTGCGGTGGTGGACTGCTCGGCGGCGCTTGCGCGCGTTGACTCTCGCAGCTGGGACGACGCGGTCTGGCGCTGCCCGGTCGAGGCTCCCGCGTACCGCGCGCTTCGCAAGCGCGGCGTCCGTCTGGCGGGGCCGGCAGCCGTCGAGTTGGAAGGATGCTGGTACGACTTCGACGCGGAGGGCGCGGTGCTGGTAGCGGGGCCGCCGAAGCCGATATCGGTGTCGCGGCGCTTCGCCGAGCAGGCTGCGGTGCGCGCCGTGGCCGTGCGCGGCAAAGACGAGGTTGCAGACGATGCCGACGTCTGCGCGCTTTCGCCCGCTGCGGCGGCTGCCGAGGCGGCCACGGAGTTCGCGGCCTCGGGGGAAGCGGGCTCCACCGTGGGTTACGTGTCGGCCAGCGCGAGCGACGTGCTGGCGCTTCCGCGACAGGTGGAAGGGCGGCCGCTCGTGCGCATCGGCGTAAGAGCCCTGCCGTTCGCGCCGGCCTCGGTGGTGGTACCCGAAACCGTGCGCATCATCGAACGCGACAACGCATGCCGCGGCACGAAGCGCCTGATCCTTCCCGAAGGGCTGGTTTCCATCGGCGCGCACTGCTTCTGGTCGCGTAAGCTGGAGGGGCCCGTGCTTATCCCGGCGAGCGTGCGCTCGGTCGGGGAGGGCAGCTTCGAGTACGCGGTGTGCCGCCTGTCGCACGTGGGGGCGATCGTGCACGTGTCGGCCGATCAGCTGCTCACCTGCTTTCTGACGGACGCCTCCGACGGCGTTCCGTTCGACTTCGGGCGCTACGACGAGCTTCTGCGGTCGGGGAAAAACCTGCCCGATCGTTTGGGCGCGCTGCTGCACCGGCTGGCCGTACCCTACCGGCTCGCCGACGACATGCGCTCGGTTCTGGTGTCGCACCTGCGGGGCTACGGGCGCGAGGCCCAGGAGCGCATCGCGCGCGAGGGAGATCGGAACATGGTGGAAGCTCTGGTCAAGGCCGGTTTTATCGACGATGCCTCGTTCGATCGGCAGATCGAGCTTTTGCGCGCTTGCAACCGCACCGACTGCGTGGCGTACCTCATGGAGCATCATCGCGCCCAGGCCAAGCCGACGAGCGCGAAGGAGCGGTTCGCGCTGTGAGCCACGGCGCGTAACGCGCGTCGGAAAGGCGTGGACCCTGCGCTAGGTTTAAGCGGTTTGAGCGACTGGGCGAATCCGCTTCGGCGGCGCGCCCTCGCGCTGCTATACTTGATGGCTCTGGAACGAACGAGGCTGTAAGAGGTGCGCGATGATCGACGAGATCCAAGTTGAGAACCTGGCGCTGATCCGCGAGGCGACGCTGGTGCCGGCGCGCGGGCTGACCGTGCTCACGGGCGAGACGGGCGCGGGCAAGACGGCGCTGCTCTCGGCGTTGAAGCTGCTCATGGGTGCGCGCGCCGACAAAGACGCCGTCCGCGACGGCGAGGAAGCCCTCTCCGTGTCGGGGAGGTTCTACGGCGCCGTCTTTTCCGGCTTTGCGTCTTCCGACGATCTTGCGGGCCGGTCTTCCGCTGACGCGGTTGAAAGCGGGGAGGCGGACGACGGCGTTCCCGTCGAGCTGGTCGCCATGCGCCGCGTAACCTCGGACGGGCGTTCGCGCGTGTCCATCGACGGCCGCATGGCCAGCGTCGGCGAGCTGGCTCGCGCCATTGCTCCCACCATCGACTTGTGCGGTCAGCACGAGCACCAGCAGCTCATGAAAACGTCCCAACATGTTCGTATGCTCGATGCCTGGGCGGGCGACGCGGTGGTACAGGCGCGCACCGCCTACGAGGAGGCGTTCGCGACGGCGAACGCGGCGGCGGCCGAGCTGACGCGCGTGCGCGAGGCGGGCGAGGCGTCCTCGGCCAAGCTCGACGAGGCGCGCTTCGTGCTGCAGCGCATCGACGCGGTGGATCCGCGCGAGGGCGAGTACGACGAGCTGCTGGACGACCTCGCCCGCGTGGAGCATGCTGAGGCATTGGCTGTCGCTGCGAACGGGGCGCATGAGGCGCTTGCGGGCGAGCAGGGGGCCATCGACGCGCTGGGCAGCGCGGTGGCGGCGCTCGACGGTGCGGCGCGTTACGATGCCAAGCTGGGCGAGTTCGCCGACGCGTTGCGCGAGGCGGGCTACGTGTTGGAGGACATGGCGCGCGAGACGCGCGACTACCGCGAGGGCGTGGAGTTCGACCCCGAGACGCTGGCGCAGCAGCAAGAGCGCATGGCTTCGCTGCAAGGGCTCCTGCGCACGTACGGTCCGCGCATGGAAGACGTGCTGGCGCGTCGCGCCGAAGCGGCCGACCTCGTATCGCTCGTGGACGATGCCGCCGAGCGCGAACGCGCGGCGCAGCGGGAGCTCGACCTGGCCGAAGAGGCGCTCGCGCAGGCGGCGTCCGCGCTGGCCGACGCGCGCGCCGAGGCCGCCCCGCGGTTCGCCGAAGCCGTGACGGCGCAGATGGATCGCCTGGAAATGGGCGGGGCGCAGCTGGTGTGCGACCTCGCACCGCTCGAGCGCGTTCAGTGGACGAAGGCGGGCCCGCAGGCCGTGGAGTTCCTGTTCCGACCTGGCGCCGGCATGCAGGCGCGTCCGCTCGCGCGCATCGCATCGGGCGGCGAGGTCAGCCGCGTCATGCTGGCCGTGAAGGTGGTGCTGGGCGAGGTCGACGACGTGGACACGCTTGTGTTCGACGAGGTGGATGCGGGCGTGGGAGGTTCGACCGCCGTGGCGCTGGCCGACGTGCTGGCCGATTTGGCGCGCACGCACCAGGTGATCGTCGTCACGCACCTCGCGCAGGTGGCCGTCCGAGGCCAGGCGCACTACGTGGTGCGCAAGGCTGCGGGGGACGAGGGGGCCATGCCCGAAACCGACCTGCGGCAGCTGCCCGAAAGCGAGCGTCCCGCCGAAATCGCGCGCATGCTGTCGGGCGATGCTACCGAGACATCGCTTGCGCACGCGCGCGAGATGCTGGCCCGAGCGGCCGGATAGCCCAAGCGGGCGACTCGTTTTTCTTGCGTTCCGCGCCGTTCGCTGTTAGCGGCGATCCCCGTTGCGTTGTCTGCCGATGGCGGTTGTGCAGGAGATTTCCCCTGCGGTGCACAAAAAGATGCGACGTTTGACGCACGGGGCTGAGAAAAGGCGCGACAAAACGAAAGCGCGCTCCCTTGTTGGGAAGCGCGCTTCCTTGACCTGCTGTTTTCTTCGGCTGCTCGAATTGCTGCTGCAAGCTGCGACCGCGAAACATCAAACGTCGCGTCTTTTTGTGCAAAAAAGGACGCGTTTCGTGCAAGGACCCGCCGTGCTGGCGCTCGACGTGCCCTGTCCGTTGCCGGTGCCCTCTCTCGTTGGCTACGAGCGGTTGCTCCGCTTTTTCCGCGTGATCTGCATGGCGATCGCGCAGGTCAGCGTTACGCCGCCGGCGAGAAGCGCGATGCCCAGCGCAATTTGCGGCAGGGGCGCATCGCCCGTCGCGGCGAGTGCGGCGGCGTTCGCCGGTGCCTGCTTGGAGTCGGTCGTGCTTGGCAAGGGCTTGGGCGCATCGGGCTTCGACTCCGGCTTCGGTGCTGGAGTCTCGGGTTCCGGAGCGGGCGCCGGCGTGTCCGGCGTTGGGGGAACCGGGGGCGTGGGAGCCGCCGCGCCCTGCGCCGCGAGGAGCAACGGCCCGGTGACGACGCTCTTCTTGATCGCGATCGCGCCGGTGGCCGGGTCGTACGTGTAATCGGTGCCCGCGGCCAGTGCGAGCGTTTGCCCGTCGGCCGCCCCGCAGCGCACGTCGATCGCGTCGGGCAGCAGGTAGCCTTCGTTCGCGCTCAGCTGGTAGAGGTTCGCATCTGCGCCGTCCTTCTCGAACGCGGCGGTCAACGCGGCGGACGGTTCCGCCGGGAAGCCTGCAGCCGTGTTCTTCGGCATTGCGCTGGGTACCGCGGCAATGGACAGCCCGGTCAGGTTCGCGCGCAGCGGATACGCGCACGAGGTCACGGTGCCGCCCTGGTCGCTGATGACGTTCTCGAAGATACCGCCTTCGATGACGCCTCGGTTGGTCACGTCGCTAAGGAACGTGCCGCCTGCGATGGTTCCGTGGTTCGTCACGCTGCCGTTGAACGTGCCGCCCGTCAGGACGGCGTTGTTGTAGTCGGGGTCGGGATCGCCGTTGGTTACGGTGCCGTCGAACGTGCCGCCGGATATGGTGCCGCCGCCGGTGGTGGTGTCTTCGTCGTTGCTTGTCACGGAGCTGGTGGAGGAGAACGCGCCGCCCGCGATGACGCCCCTGCTGAGAATCTTGCCGCTGAACGTACCGCCTTCGATGGTTCCGAAGTTGTCTATTTCATCCGAGTTGAACGTGCCGCCTTTGATGGTGCAGGATCGGTTCTCGTCGGGATCGAACCTCATGTATCCGTTCTGCACGTATGCGTTGAATACGCCCTGACCTTCGATGGCTCCGCCGTTGTCCACTCCGATGTTGAACTCGCCGCCGCGTATCGTGCCGTCGTTGGTCACGTTGTTGTTTTCGCCGCCGTCGTTGAACGTGCCGCTCGAAATCACGGCGCCGTCGTAGTTGTTCACGTAGCCGTTGAACGTGCCTCCCGCGATGGCGCCGGCGCCGGCGTTGTTGGATGCGTTTTGCACGGTTCCGTGGAACACGCCGTCCTCGATGGTTCCCTGATTCTGCATGCGGCCGTTGAACGTGCCTCCGCAGATGGAGCCGCCGAGGTTGGAGCTGTTGCCGCTGTTCACCTCTCCGTTGAACGTTCCGCCGTTGATGGCGAAGCCTTTGAATATGTTCACGGACTCGTTGAACGTGCCGTCCTCGATCGCGCCGCTTCTCATCCCCATGACCATGCAGTCGAACGTGCCGCCCGTGATGGTGCCGGAGGAGGTGCTCACGTACGATTTTGTGGGATCGTTCGGGTCGCTGTTGAAGGTTCCACCTGCGATGATGCCCGCGTTTCCGATGCTTGCGGTGAACGCGCCGCCCCTGATCACGCCGCCCGCTTCGTTGCGCACGGCGAAACCGGACGTCTGCGACGCATCGACGAACGTGCCGTCCTCGATGACGCCCTTGTTCCGAAGGAGGTTCTCGCTCGAGACGTTGAGCGCGTGGCCCGTGAACGTGAACGCGTGCCCCGCGCCAAGCGTGAGCTTGCCGTCGGCGTACGTCCAGCCTTCTCCCGACGTGCCGATCGGCGCGCCGTCGGCGCCGATTTCGATGGTGACGGGAACAGCGCTCGCGAATGCGACGTTTGGGTCGAGCAGGCAGGCGAATGCGAGGGCGGTAGCAAGAGCGATCAGGCGTTTTCTCATGGGAGTTCCCTTCGGGCAGGTTAACGCTCAGATGCTAGCATGCAAGGGGAGTCTGTAGGCGACCGCTGCGAAAGCGGTGGGATGCGCTGCGAAAAAAGACGGCAGCCAAGCGGCTGCCGTCTCAGGGGAGCGAAAAGGGAAGGGCGCGTTAGATGGACGATGCCATCGCTTCGTCGTCGGGGAGCGCGGCGGCTTCCTCGGAGCGCTCCAGTTTCGACGCCGCTTCGGCGTCGCGCTCGGCCAGGTACTGCTGCATGGAGTAGTGCGTGATGTCGGAGCGGTTGATCACGCCCACCACCTGGCCCTCGTCCAGCACGGGCACCTTCTTCAAGTGGTTCTCGCCCAACACGCGACACACTTCGGGAAGGTCGGCATGCACGTCCACGCCGATGATGCCCTTCGCGCCGATGCTCTTCGCCGGCATGCCCATGAGCTCGTCGAGCTTGCGGGCGAAGTCCTGGTTGCCGCCGTCGGCGTCCACGGTCTGCATGATCATGACCACGGGGTCCATCAGCATCTGCGATCGCTTCGACAGGTAGCGCATGATATCGCCGTCGGATACGAAGCCCACGGCCTTGCCCTGTTCGTCTACCAGCGGGGCGGCGCTGATGTGCCGGTCCACCAGCACCTGCATGGCTTCGGCCACGGTGGCGTTGGCGGGCAGCGTGTACACGTCGCGCTTCATGATGGACTCCAGCACCGTGCGGCGGGAGTTGTCCCGATCCTTCTCGGCGGCCTCGCCCGGTTTGTTCTTCACCAGCGCCACGACCATGACGAAGCCGACGAGGCACAGCGCGCCGGCTAGGGCGAACGCCACGTCGATGCCGAAGATGCTGGCTTGCGTGGGAGTCATCGTCCGGGAGCTCATGTTCGTGGCGATAGTGGAGGCCGAAACGATGATGGCGGTGCCCAGCGAGCCCGCCACTTGGCGGAACGTGTTGTTCACCGAAGTGCCGTGGTTCACCAGCTCGTTGTCGAGCGCGTTCATGCCCCAGGTGGTGATGGGCATGTTCACCAGCGACAGCGAGAACAGGCGCACGGTGTACAGAAGGGTCAAGGTGATGATGCCGGTTTCGGTGCTCAGGAATGCGAAGCAGAACGTAGTCAGCGTGAGCACGCCCATGCCCACGAGCGCCAGCACGCGCGGTCCGTGCTTGTCGAACAGACGGCCGGCGATGGGCCCCATGGCACCCATGATGATGGCGCCGGGCAGCAACACGAGGCCGGACACGGTGGCGGAGTAGCCCATGAGCGACTGCAGGTAGATAGGCACCAAGATGCCTGCAGCCAAAAGCGCGCCTTGCACCAACATGCCGATGATCGTGGCGATGAGGAACTTGCGGTTCTGCAGCACGCGCACCTGCAGCATGGGCTTCTCCATCTTCAGCTGGCGTCGGAAGAAGAACACGAGCGCTACCGCGCCAACGAGCGTGCCGGCGATAGCGTCGGCACGCAGGCCGTAGGAGCCGATGGTGGACAGGCCGTACAATAGGCCGCCGAAACCCAGCGACGACAGGATGACGGAGGGCACGTCGAGCGTGACGTCCTTCTTCGTTTCGCCGCCCTTCTGCAGCACGAACGCGCCGATAAGCACTACGACGGCCGACAGCGCGGTGATGATGTAGAACATATCGTGCCAGGTGTAGCGGTCGATGATGACGCCCGCCACGGTGGGGCCGATGGCGGGGCCGAACGCGATGACGATGCCGAACAGGCCCATGGCCGTACCGCGCTTGTCCACGGGGAACGTCCACATGAGCACCGTCATCACAAGGGGCATGAGGATGCCCGCGCCGGCGGCCTGCACGAGCCGGCCCAGCAGCAGCACGACGAAGCTGGGACCCCAGCCCGCAAGGAAGCTGCCCAACGTGAAGATAACCATGGACACGAGGAAGAGCCGCTTGGTGGTGAAGCGGTCCGTCAAGAAAGCCGTGATGGGGATCATGATGGCGTTCACCAGCGTGAAGCCGGTGGTGAGCCACTGCGCCATGGAGGCGTCGACGCTCATCTCGGTCATGACCGACGGCAGCGCCGGGGCGACGACGGTCTGGTTCAGAACCGTCACGAACGTGCCGAACACCAGCACGGCCAGCATGACGATCTGCTTGCGCGTTAAACCCATATACCTGTTCCTTCCGAATGTGCGCTGCGAACAAAAACGCCTTTGAAGGGGAGCTTGCAGCTAACCCGACTTCAAAGACGCCCGTTGTCATGCGGTTGACGTGATTTACACTCAGTATAAATATTCATTCGGTAGATGAAAAGTGCTCGGCAGTAAAGTTGTGGTACCCTGCACCGAAACGGCACATCGCGGCGATGAAAGGGTGCGCGCAACGTGGAACAGACAAAGCCGTCGGCGGAAGGCCTGCGGTATCGTAAGAAGCTCAAAGCCAGGCTTTCGGTGGAGCGAGCGGCGTTAGAGCTGGTCATCGAACGGGGCTACGACGGCGTGACGGTAGAGGACATCTGCGCCCGTGCCGAGATCTCCAAGAAGACGTTCTTCAACTACTTCCCATCGAAAGCGGCCGCCATCATGGGTCGTCTGGACTCGTTTCCCGACGACGAACGGCTGGTTCGCATCCTCGAAGAGCATAGCGAAGCCTGCTACCTCGACGTGTTGGTCGGCGTAGTGGGAACGGGCGCCGCTTCGGGCGTGGACGAGGGCATTGTGAACCTGCGACGCGAAGCGCTGCGCTCCATGCCTCAGCTGTTCTTTCAAGGTCAGCGCGACATATTGGCTATTCAGCGCTCCATGGCCGACGCTTTGCGCGCGCATTTAGCCGAGTGCCCCGAACGGCGTATGCTGACGGATCGCTCGGTGGAGGAGGAGGCGCTTGTGGCGTCGTCGACCGCTATCGGCCTCGCCCGCACTCGCTCAATGCTGACCGTGTGCGGCGATTTGGAGCCGTCGGCGGCCGAAACGCGCCGCCTTGTCGCCGCGTACCTGTCGGCCGGCGACAAGGCGTGTCAAGGGGACGGGTGATTTGACACGCTTTGATGGTATCAAGGGAATGGTGCCAAAGGGGCGTGTGTCAAGACACCCGTCCCTTTGGCACGCCGGACACGTCCGACGGATGCTGTGAAAAACTTCTTGACAGCTTTTCCTAACACTGTGCTATAGTTTGCGCCACAACTTAATACCTTGAAACCGATGAGGCGAAGGTCAAGCCGTCATGAGCACTCACAGAGAGCGGGCGCAGCTGGGATTCCCGCAGTAAGCTGGATGGTAAATGGATCGCCGAGGGAAAGGGGAAAGGAAGGCGCGGCGCGCAAGCGGCCGGGCTGACCGAGTATCTGGACCGTGAGCCTGCGTTAAGGGCAGAACATGTGTTGGCATGTTCGTGAGAGGGTTCTGCATCGCGGAATCAACTGTGAAGGTGGCACCGCAGGTTTACAAGACCTGTCCTTCGATGAGAAGGACAGGTCTTTTTCATTGCGGGGGCGCACAGCGCCGAGGCCATGAGGTTGATTGCGCGGAGTGATCCTCGTCCGCGAAGTTCGTGCCGGCAAACCAGACGCCCCGGGAGGGGTACGCGACCGGCGGGGACTCCGCCAAGAGAGGATTGAGGAACATGGAACAGCAGATCAAGCGCGAGGTTGCGACGCAAACGGCGACGGCAGGCGAGGCGTCAGCGCCGCGCAAGCGCGAAGTGGCGGCGGCGCCGAGCAGGGCGGGCCTGTCCACGCAGGACCTCATCCTCATCGCCGTGCTGCTGGCCGCGGGCGCGGTGCTCAAGCTGACGGTGGGCTCGCTGCTCTCGTCGATGGGCATGAAGCCGAACTTCATCATCGCGATGTACTGCCTGGCCATCATCCTGACCCGTCCGAAGCTGGGACAGGCCCTGGTCATCGGCCTGCTGGCCGGCCTCATCTGCCAGATCCCCCTGTTGAACGCCACGCCGCTTCTGAACATCCCCTCCGAGGTCCTGGGCGCGCTCGCCTGCGGCTTGCTGATCAAGGTGCCCCTGCGCATCGGCGGCAAGCTCGACCTCAACCCGCTGGTGAACACGTTCGTCTCCACGGTGGTGTCCGGCGGCACCTTCGCCCTGCTGTCCGTCTACATCAACGTGGTGTCCACGGGCGGCGACGTCATGGTGGCCCTGGCCACGTACGCCGCCATCGTCTTCGGCACCGCCACGTTCAACTGCATCCTCGTCCAAGTCCTGGCCATGCCGCTGAAGAAGGTGCTGAAGCGCTAGGGTTTCGCCGTTCTCCGAACGGCGAAACAGCCCGCCTCGCTGACTCACTACGCCAACCTGCGACCCCAGAAAGACTCTTTCATGATCAAGATACGCGACTTCACGTTCCGGTACCGCGAGGGCGACCGCCCGGTGGTCAGCGGCATCGACCTCGACATTCCCGACGGCGCGTTCGTCGGGATCACCGGGGCGGCCGGCTCGGGCAAATCCACGCTGACCTACGCGCTGAACGGCATCATCCCGCATTGCTATCCGGGCGACTTCTACGGCTCCGTCGTCGTCGACGGGCTGGACACCTGCGAAGTCGCGCTCACCGACGTGTCGCGGCTGGTGGGCAGCGTCTGCCAGGACGTCGACAGCCAGTTCGTCACGTCGGTCGTGGAGGACGAGATCCTGTACGGCCTGGAAAACTTCGGCGTGCCGCGCGGCCAGATCGAGGATCGCGTGGCGCAGGCGCTGGCCGACATGGGCATCTCCGAGGTGCGCGACCGCGTGATCTCGTCGCTGTCGGGCGGGCAGAAGCAGAAGGTGGCCATCGCGTCCGTCCTGGCGCTGAACCCGCGGGTGCTCGTGCTGGACGAGCCTACCGCCGAACTCGATCCTCTGAGTTCGCGCACTGTGTTCGACCTCTTGGCGCGCTATGCGCGCGAGCATGGCGCCACCGTCGTGGTGGTGGAGCAGAAGATCGCGCTGTTGTCCCAGTACGCCGATATGCTGGTCGTCGTCGACGAGGGGCGGATTCGCTTCGCCGACGCCCCCGCGCAGGTGCTGGAACATTCGGACGAGCTGAAGGCCATCGGCGTGAACTGCCCGCGTTCGACCACGCTCATGAACCGCCTGCGCGCTGAAGGCCTGTACGCCGGCGCGCCCGTCCGTAACGTGCGCGAGGCGCGCGAGGCGTTGAAGGAGGTGCTCGCATGATCGAGTTCCGCGACGTGCACGCGTCCTACGACGGGTCGGCTCCCATCCTGAAAGGCGTGAGCTTCACCATCCGCGACGGCGAGTTCGTCGCGTTCGTCGGCACGAACGGGGCGGGGAAGTCCACCACGATGCGCCTGATGAACGGCCTGCTCAAGCCCGATGCCGGCCAGGTGCTCATCGACGGCGTCCCCACGAGCGACCTGCGCACCAGCGAGCTGGCCCGCCGCGTGGGCTTTTTGTTCCAGAACCCCGACAGCCAGATCTGCTGCAACACGGTGCGCGAGGAGCTGCTGTTCGGCTTCAAAGCGCTGGGGCTGGACGGACCGGACGCCGACTCGCGCGTCGACGCGATCGTCGAGGAGTTCGCCTTCGACCCCGACGACGACCCGTTCCTGTTGAACCGCGGCGCCCGCCAGCTGCTGGCGCTGGCGTCCATCGTGGTGCTCGCGCCGCCGGTGGTGGTGCTCGACGAGCCGACCACCGGCCTGGACTATCGCGAGTGCGTGAAGGTCATGGACATCATCCGCCGCATCCACGAGCGAGGCACCACGGTGGTCATGGTGTGCCACGACATGGAGGTGGTGGCCGATTACGCGGCGCGTTGCATCGTGATGAGCGGCGGCGAGGTGGTGGACGACGCTCCCACGTTCGACGTGCTGCGCAACCGTGAAACGCTCGAGCGCGCCTCGCTCGTCCCGCCGCAGATCGTGGAGCTGTCGCTTGAGCTGGGCCGCGAGATGCCGCACCTCGCGGACGGGCCCGTCGGCCGCGCCAACACGCTGGACGAGATGGCCGCGGCCGTCATGGAGGAAGTTCGGACGAGCGAAAGGAGCGTGTGCGCATGAGCTCGTTTCTGGAATACGTGCCCGGCACCAGTCCGCTGCATCGCATGAACCCGGTGGCCAAGCTGGCGGCGGCCGCGGCGTTCGCGCTCGCGTGCTTCTGCTCCAGCAACCTCGCGTTCTTGGCCGTGCTGCTGGCGGCAGGCTTCGCGCTGGCCGCGACGTGCGGCATGGTGAGGCCCGCCATCGGTCTGGCGAAGGCGGTGTTCGCGTTCTCGCTGATCTTGGCTGTAGTGCAGGTGCTCACGACGCCCAGCGGCGCGGTGCTGGTAGAGCTGCCGTGGGGCTACGTCGGCACGGGCAGTCTGCTGGCGGCGTTGACCACGGTGGTGCGCCTCGTGGCTGCGGCCATCCCGCTGTTCCTCGTGTTCTACGTCACCAAGATGAACGACATCACGAACGCCGTGGTGAAGGTGCTGCACGTGCCGTACAAGTACGCGTTCACCTTCACATCCACCATCCATTTCATCCCGATGTTCATGAACGACATGAAGGGCATCATGGAAGCGCAGACGGCGCGCGGCGTGGAGTTCGACGCGGGCGGCATCGTGCGGAAGGTGCGCCTGATGGTGCCGCTGTGCGTGCCGCTGCTGGTGTCGTCGGTGCGCAAGACCAACAGCGCCGCCATAGCCGCGGAGGTGCGCGGCTTCAACCTGCGCACCGCGACAAGCGGCTACAAGGAGTACCCGTTCGTCGCAGCCGACGTGGCCGCGATGGCGGGATCCCTCGCGCTCGTTGCGATCGCCGTGGCCCTGGGAGTGCTGCTGTAACGGCTGCGGAAGCGGTTCGCTAGCCTGGAACTCCAGAGATAGAAGTGGCGGAGAAAAACCTCCGCCTTCCCGTCAGGCCCGGATCTTTCGACCAGCCCGAATGCCTACATAATACAGGTTGGAGCCAGCAAGCGCAATCGAACAAACGGTGGAGATTCATCAACCGCTCAGGCATCGATGTCCTTGCACGCGAAGTACGAGCCGATGATGCTGATGAGCGCCCAGGCTGCAAAGACGACCATGGTGGCGGCGAATGCGAGATCGCCGTCGAAGAGGATGCCGCAGACGATCATGAGGATGCCGGCGGGGATGGACGTGCGCGCGCCGAAGCGCTGGCCTTTCTGCCACGCGGCATCGCTTTTCTGGGTCCACGGCAGGCGAACGCCGAAGGCCGAGTTGCGGGTCGCTTTGGGCATGAGGTAGCCGAGGAACAGCAGCGTGGCGCCGATGACGAAAGCGGCGATCTTCGACATGCCGGCGTCGGGAGCGCCGAGGGAGATATCCGAAACGTCGTGCGACAGGATGTTCAGGGATGCGAACACCGTCACGGCGATGAAGATCGCCTGCATGCCGACGGTCAGCTTCATCATGGTTGCGCGGTTGCCTTCGTCGCCGAACCTCGTAAGCAACATCATGAACAGGCCGAACGCAAGCGCGAGAGCGGGCGCGGTGAAGCTTTCGAACCTGCTGCCGATGCGGTCGATCTCGCCGCCCGTGAAATGGACCGGCACCTGGTCGGGCATGATCGCCACGAACGCCGCCGTCACGGCGACGTCGATAGCGAACAGAACGCCGACGGCGATGTAGCCCTTCTTCATGATGCGTCCTTTCGGTTCGCTCCCTTTCAGCGGCTCTCTCGCCTTCCAGTATAGATCGTCCGGGGGGGGGGGGCGTCAACGCGGGGTTTTCGGCGGCTTGCCGCGCGCGTCGGGCGGACCTTGCAGACGACCGACACTATCGCAGACCGTACGGCCGCTTCGCCGCCGCTCGGTCGGATTGCGCTCGGCTGCACGGTTCTTCAACGGCCTTCCAACAAGTGGGTTCAGCGACGCTCGCCGGTGCCGCGCGGCGACGGCCGGGCGCTACGATGGCGGGAAAGCTCCCTGATCGGAAGGATCTCGCCACATGTTCACCATCGGATGCCACCGGGCTCGCGCGAACGCGTAGAACCTGCGACATTGCACACGAGCCGTTCGGTCCGGCGCTCCTATATGCTACTATGTGCGTCACGATTAAACCATCGGAAAGGATGCGGGCATGTTCACCATCGGCTGCCACCTCTCAAGCGCGAAGGGCTATCTCCACATGGCGAAGGACGCCGTGTCCATCGACGCCAACACGTTCCAGTTCTTCACGCGCAACCCGCGCGGCGGCCGTGCGAAGGCCATCGACCCGAAAGACATCGCGGCCTTTGCCGCCTATGCGCCCGAGCATGGCATCGAGCGCATCCTGGCGCACGCGCCTTACACGCTGAACCCCGCCTCCGACAAGCAGCAGACGCGCGATTTCGCGCTCATGGTGCTGGCCGAGGACCTCGGCCGTATGGAGGAGACGCCGCATCAGCTGTACAACATGCATCCCGGCAGCGCTGTCGGCCAGCCGTGCGAGGTTGCCATCGCCAAGATCGCCGACGCGCTGAACCAGAGCCTGCTGCCGCATCAGACCACCACGTTGCTATTGGAGACGATGGCGGGGAAAGGCAGCGAGATCGGCGGCACGTTCGAGGAGCTGGCGGCCATCATCGCGCAGGTGGAGCTGGAGAGCCACGTGGGCGTGTGCCTGGACACGTGCCACGTGTGGGATGCGGGCTACGACATCGTGGGCGACCTCGACGGCGTGCTGGAGGAGTTCGACCGTGTGATCGGGCTCGACCGTTTGCATGCCATCCACCTCAACGACAGCATGAATGCCCGCGGTTCGCACAAGGACCGCCACGCCCGCATCGGCGAAGGCGAGATCGGCTTCAAAGCCCTGGCCGCCGTGACGAACCATCCGAAGCTGCGCGACCTGCCGTTCTACCTGGAGACCCCCAACCCGGATCTCGCAGGCTACGCCGAAGAGATCGCCGCGCTGCGCAGGGCGCATGAATAGGCGAGCGTTCGCGCGGCCGCTTATTCGATGACCACGGCTTGCGCGCCCAGTTCGTAGTAGCGAACGGCGAACTGCTGGAGATCGTAGCTCACCTGGCCGGCCAGCGAGTCGCTGACCAGCACGAGGCCTTCGTTCAAATCGTAGCCGCTCACCACCACGCAGTGGCTGTTCGCGTATAGACGGTAGGTGCGGCCGTTTTCGCGCGCCGCCCGGTAGGCGGCGCCGGGCGGCTCCAGCCCTATGGTGCACCAGGCGATGACGGGGTTGCCGCCGGCCACTTGATCGAGTACTTGGTCGAGCGACGAGCCGGTTATGTCGGTCGCCTCCAGGGAAGATCCTTGCGCGGCCAGATAGGCGTCGGCGGTTCGGACGATTGCCGGGGCCATGCAGCTGTGGCCGTCGGTCGAATGCGGGTCGCCCATGAACGCCGTCACGAAGTCGTCTTCGCTCAAAGGAAGCCAGTTGTCGGCGATATCCGTTTTTCCCAGGTTGAACCCGAGCGATAGCAGCGCGTTCGTTAGCGCCACCGACTCGCAGCCAGTGGGCAGCTCGGGGTTCTGCGCTAGGGCGGGCACCTCCAGGGAGGCGGAGCGTTGCGGATGCGAGACGTCTTCTTGCAACGAAGCAACGTCCTGCGCCGCGCGCTTCTCTGCGTCTATATCGGCTGCGGCCGGGGGAAACGACAGCATGGAAAACGAAACCGCGCCCGCCAACAACGCTGCCGCGCCGAAAAAGCACAGGCGTGCGGCGGTCCAGCGTCCGCGCCTTCGCCTGAAAATCGGGCGCTCGCGGCTGGCGAGCGGATTTGTCTGACGGGCGAACAGCCGGCGTCGGTAGGCGGCGGTTCGAATGCGCGAGGCGCGTCTGCGGGGCGATTGTGCAGCCATGCTCGCACCTTTCTCTTGGGTCGGCCTGCTTCTAGCTTATCGGCGGATGTTGAAAACAACCTGAAAGAAATTCGTGAGAAAGCCCTTCGCTTCAAACACGTCAGTCGTTGACGAATTGTTTCACGAGTCGCAAAACCTCCTCATGTTACTCAAGGCGTGCATGCCGCATCGCTGCGATCATGGAGCGGCATTCCCGAATCGGAGTGGCTCACCGAGATCCAGGTGCCGGTGGAGAAGAGGTAGCTCTCGGCAATTGCTTTCCATGTGATAACATTTCAGCCGAGAGACGAGAGCCCCTCCCCGTCGGGGGAGGGGCGGCGAACGATAGGAGCGGCCATGCTGCATGCGGTGAAGGTGAAGCCCGACGTGTACTGGGTGGGCGGCATCGATTGGAACGAGCGTAACTTCCACGGATACACGACGGATCGCGGTTCCACGTACAACGCCTACCTTATCATGGACGAGCAGGTGACCCTTATCGATACCTGCAAACCGGCTTTCGCCGGCGAACTTATCGAGCGTATCAGCGAGGTGGTCGATCCGGCCTGTATCGAGCACGTCATCGTCAACCACGTAGAGCAAGATCACTCCGGCGCGGTTCCTGCCATTTCCTACCTCGCTCCGCGTGCGAAAATTTACGCCAGCGGTCCTCACGGTGTGAACGGTTTGACCGCCCATTACGGCGACCGCGGCTACGTGCCGGTCAAGACGGGCGATACCCTGCGCATCGGCAAGCGAACGCTTTCCTTCACTCAGACCATGATGGTGCACTGGCCCGACAATATGGCCACGTATTCCGAATACGACCGCATCCTGTTCTCCAACGACGCGTTCGGCCAGCATTTCGCGTCGTCGAAGCACTTCGACGACGAGGTGGGCCTGCCCGAGGTGCTGGCGCAGGCGAAGAAATACTACGCCAACATCGT
The DNA here is from genome assembly GCF_009875575.1 of Eggerthella sp. BIOML-A4. Lineage (NCBI taxonomy): Bacteria > Bacillati > Actinomycetota > Coriobacteriia > Eggerthellales > Eggerthellaceae > Eggerthella > Eggerthella sp. BIOML-A4. Next base: position 303,616 of record NZ_WWRX01000001.1, read on the forward strand.
CATGCCGTACTCGCGCCATGTTCAAAAGGCGCTCAAGTCGTTCGAAGGGTGCGAGGTCGACATGATCGCTCCCAGCCACGGCGTCATCTGGCGCAGCCATGTGGCCGAGATCCTGGGGGAGTACGGGCGGTGGAGTTCGCTCGCCCCCGATGACAGCGCTATCGTCGTGTACGATTCCATGTGGCACACCACCGAGGACATGGCGCTCGAAATCGTGGAGGCGTTCATCGAGTGCGGCGTGCCCACCCGGCTGTTCGACCTCAAGGCGAACCATATCTCGGACATCATGACCGATCTTTTATCGGCGAAGTTCGTAGCCGTAGGGTCGCCAACGCTGAACAACGGCATGATGCCCACGGTTGCCGCGTTTTTGTGCTACCTCAAGGGCCTCTCGCCGAAAGCAGGCTGGGAGGGGCGCGTGGGCATCCCGTTCGGTTCCTACGGTTGGGGGACCAACGGTCCCGACGAGGTTGCTGCGGCGTTGGAGGCGTGCGGCTTCGACTTGCCTCTGGGCACGCAGAGCCACCAGTGGATCGAGGACGAGGATCACCTGGCTCGGTTGCAGGAGACCATCAAGCAGGGCGTGGCAGGCTAAGGGCGCCGTTTCTGAAGGTGTCGCGTTCTTTGCATTCGCGCTTGCGCCCGTCGCAGCGCGAGCGGCGCGTGCTTCGGATGCGATCAGTCGTCCAGCAGCTCGAACCCGTAGCAGTCGGTGTCTTGCATCGTGTGGAACACGCGACGCACGGTAAGCGTATGGGCATCGTAGGTGTAATAGATCCAGTAGCGCTTCACGAGTACGCGGCGATACCCCTGATGATCGAGATCTTCGTCGAAGAACGGTTGGCCGAGTTCGGGAAGCTCGGCGGCTCTCTCGATTGCGGCGAAGATGGCATCGGCGGTATTTCGAGCGGCTTGCGGCGACTTCAATGTAAGTGCGATGTATACGAGGATGCCATCGAGATCGACGCTGGCCCGCGGCCTGAACTCAATCGTGCGCACCGAGATGCTCCGCTGCTTCGATGAGCTGATCCACGCGCGCCTTCACTTCGTCGTACGAGACGGCGGCGGGTCGATACTTCTCTTCTATCTCGGCTTCGCGCAGCTTGCGCACGGCGCGCTCGTGATGCAGATGCTCGTCATAAGCGTCGCTATCGATGACGATGAGCGAGGCGGTGCCGTTTTTCGTCATGATGATGGGCTCGCGCGACTCGCGAGCGAGGTTCTCGATATCGTTCAAACGAGTGCGCAGATCGCTGATGGGCCTGATCTGGGGCAAAGCGGCTTGCATAACCATACGTGCCTCCTAGCAAAATTTGTTATATATTTATGTTACATAGCATGCGTATTCGATAAGCATTGAAATCAAAAAAGATTTTTCCCATTTTCAATATGGGCTTTTTTGTCATGCTTATTTTGCGTATGCTATACAACAAAACTAACGATGTATAGACATAGTATAAAAACTATGCCTTAATTTTGTTGTAGTGTTATATGTATAAATGCAGGTCAATGCTCATGTTGAGAATTGACCTGTATTTTTTTGCGCAAAAGGAGAAATATTATGCTTGAAAAATATTGGATAAAATGTCCAATTTGTAACGGAAAGACGAGGTTTCAAGTATTGTATAATACGGTATTAAGAAATTTTCCTCTTTTCTGCCCTAAATGTAAATTAACACATATCGTTGATGTTGAAAAATTAGAAATCATAATCAAAAACTCTGAAAAACAAACTTTTTAATTTTGAAAAGGAAGGATATTAAATGAAACACTTACCTAAAAGTACACCTACGGAAATATTGAATGACCCATACGGATTTACTTACAAAGAAATGTCGGAAGTAATTGGAGAGGATAAAGCAAGAGCCTTATATACGGAATTATATAAACAGCCATTTCACAAAAAAATCTATCAATATCAACAAAAAAAGTCTATAAAAGTAGCGATACTGAAAAGTATGTTTATGAATTGAAAGACAACAGGTATATCGAAACGGTTTTTATTAAACGGCGAGATGGTGGGACTGTTTGCGTAAGTACGCAAGTTGGTTGTTCTGTTGGCTGTATTTTTTGTGAGTCCGGACGCAATGGTTTTGTTCGTAATCTAACACCGTCTGAAATTGTGCAGCAGGTCATATTGATACGTCAAAAAGTAAATCGTATCGTTTTTATGGGAATGGGAGAACCTTTATTCAATTACGACAACTTGATTGCAGCAATCCATATTCTTCGAGATAGAAATGGACTTAACTTTCCAACCGACGGCATTACCGTATCAACAGTTGGTCCAGTTAATCAATTAAAAAAATTGCGCGAAGAACATCTAAAAATTCAGTTGACAATATCTTTACATGCAGCAACACAGGCTGCGAGAAACTGTATCATTCCTCATATGCACATGTACGCTATTGAAGATGTTGTTAAGCAAGCATTGTCCTATTCACAAAGGCATAATCGAAAAGTGGTATTTGCGTATTTACTTTTACCAGGTATAAATGACCGTTCCTCAGATATAAGGCAACTTGCAAAATGGTTTAAGGGCAAAAATGTTATGATTAACGTGCTGCAATACAACCCGACGAGTAATTCAAAAATTAGAGCACCACAAAAACAAGAAATGGTTGCGTTCAAACATCAATTAGAGCAAACAGGACTTGAAGTTACCATGAGAGTTTCTCATGGTAGAGAGATTAAAGCAGCTTGTGGACAATTAGCTAATACATATAATAAAGCCAAAAAACAACAAAAATAATTTAATTAAAAGAGCCAGACGCACAGACGCAGAGCCGATAATATGCAGTTTGAAATACTGCTGTTATCGGCTCTTTTTTGATTTTAATTTGTGCCCCCAATAACCATATTGGAGCAAAATCAGAACTGTTGCTTGTCGTTCTTTGATTTCCGCAGCAGCTTTGAAAAATCAAAGCCGCCGTTTCTTTTTATTTTCTACAAAATTTTATATCTAATTTTTGATTATCCGTATAAACACTATACTTTCAAATATTTTGAAGTATAGAAAAGCACTCATTTTACCACGAATTTACCATAATTAAACGAGCCTTGATATGACTATAAATAACACTAAAAAGACCTCACACCTAAACGGTGTCTTTTTTAAAAGCAGTCAATCATAAGACCAACTGCTTTGTAAATATAGATATTAAATTGTTAAGCTGAGATTTTACTTAGATTTATCTTTCACTGGTTTGCTATTTTCATCATTTTCTCCTTCAAGCCATGCCATTATGCCAAAGTTACAAAATGGATAAATTATTACTTCTTTATAAACTTCTTGCTCACAACGAGGGCAGATGACATATTCTTCACCTTTTACATTTTTTAATTACCGAAATGCCCTTTTTTATTTGCAAATTACATGTCTTATAGCTTACCATGTTTTTCGTATCTTGCGACTCTTGATATTTTGTTATCCTCATCTACAAATACTACTTTAGGTGGATTTTTCTTTACCTCTTCTGGAGTCATCTGTGCATAGCACATTATGATTATCTTATCACCTGTCTGAACACATCTTGCAGCAGCTCCATTGAGACATATCATTCCGCTGCCTCTTTCTCCTGCAATTGTGTATGTCTCAAATCTGTTCCCATTATTTATATCTACGATACTTACCTTTTCATACTCCAAAATTCCGGCACTGTCAAGTAAGTCTTCGTCTACAGTGATGCTTCCTACATAATCAAGTTCTGCTTGAACTACTGTAGCTCTGTGTATCTTCCCCTTTAACATTTCAAATGTCATATTTAACCCCCGTTTAACCTTCGTAAATAAAGTTGTCAATCAATCTGGTTTTGCCGATATAAACTGCCATGGCAACTAGTACTGGTGCTGTCATCTCCTTGACCGGTTTAACTGAAACAGCGTCTACAGCCTGAACATAATCTATTTTCGCCATAGGCTCAGTTTCAATAAGCTTAATCATTTCTGATACAATTTTATCTGTATCTTTTTCTCCTGCTTTTGCCATATCTTCTCCGAGCTTAACTGCTTTGCTTAAAATTAGTGCCGCCTTTCTCTCATCTTTGCTTAGATATGTATTTCTTGAACTCTTTGCAAGACCATCCTCTTCTCTAACTATAGGGCAGCCCACAATTTCGATATCAAAGTTCAAATCTCTAACCATTCTTTTTATAATCGCAAGCTGCTGTGCATCCTTTTGACCAAAGTAAGCTCTGTCGGGATTTACAATATTAAAAAGTTTAGATACTACTGTGCCTACACCCCTGAAATGTATTGGTCGTGATTTTCCACAAAGTTCCTCTGAAAGACTTTCTATGTTTACATATGTTGAAAAATCGTCAAAATACATATTTTCCGGCTCAGGATTAAATATTAAATTAGCACCTGCCTCCTCACATAGCATAGTATCCCTTTCCAAATCCCTCGGATAGCTTTCCAAATCTTCCCCTACTCCAAATTGAGTCGGATTTACAAAATCACTGACAACAACTCTATCGTTTTCTGAAACAGCCCTTGTAATTAAACTCTTATGTCCTTCGTGCAAAAATCCCATAGTAGGAACAAGACCTACTGTAAGACCTTCTTTCTTCCATTCTTTGACTATAACTCTCACTTCATCTACGGTTTTTACTATTTTCATCGTTCTATCTCCTAATATAACTTGTTAATTACATCTTCTGAAATTTTAAATGTGTGTTCAGGTGCTGGAAAGCTTCCCTGTTTAGTTTCTTCTATATATGCAGCAAAGGCTTCTTTCATTACATCTCCTACCTTTGCGAATTGTTTTACGAATTTAGGTGTAAAGTCAGAGACCATTCCAAGCATGTCCTGATAAACGAGAATCTGTCCATCGCAGCCAGATCCTGCACCTATTCCTATTGTAGGAATATTAATGCTTTCAGAAATAATTTCCGCTAATTTTGCAGGTACGCATTCCAAAACAATCGCAAATGCTCCTGCTTCTTCAACAGCTTTTGCCTCTTCAATGAGTTTCTTTGCTCCCTCTTCACTTTTTCCCTGAACTTTAAAGCCTCCAAAAACGTTCACTGACTGAGGTGTAAGTCCAATATGTGCCATAACAGGAATTGAAGCAGCTGTAATAGCTTTAATCTGTGGACAAACAGAGGCTCCACCTTCTAGCTTTACTGCTTGACATCTTCCTTCTTTCATAAGTCTTCCTGCGTTATACATGGCCTCTTCAACTGAAACTTGATATGACATAAACGGCATATCTCCAACTACTAAGGCATCTTTGGCACCTCTTGTAACTGCTCTTGTATGGTGAATCATATCTTCCATTGTTACCGGCAAAGTATTTTCGTATCCGAGCATAACCATGCCAAGAGAATCTCCAACGAGAATACCGTTAATACCTGACTGGTCCATCAATTTAGCTGTCGAATAGTCATAGGCTGTCAGCATTGTAATCTTATCGCCCTTAACCTTCTGTTCTTTAAAAGTGGATACTGTGTTTTTCATTTTTAATTACCTCCGTCATCTTCAAATAGTCACTGTCTAAATGTTTTTCCTGTGCAATACTGAGAAGCTTTTCTGAAAGCAAAAGATATATCATCTCATATCCCACCTTTTCCTCAGACTCGTTTATCCATGCTGCCTTAATAGCTTCAATGTGTTTTGTGATAGTCGACAAATCATTTCGCTCAACAGGACCTGTGAGGGCAGCCGCAACCCCTTTTTCTGCCAATGTGTCGGCATTTCCAGTAAACAAAGGCACTAAGGCTTTCTTTGCATCTTTTTTATCAAAGCCGCATTTTACAAGCATTTCAGCCCCCACTTGAAAAAGTCCGTTTACGAGATTGCTTACAACTACTGCACCGCAGTGGTAAAGAGATTTATTTTCCGCTCCCATTGCGATTACCTTATTTCCTGCTCGCTCAAAGATACTCTTAATCTCATCTAGATTCTCTGCCGAACCCTCCACAGTAAAATAAGCCTTATTCAAGTGTTTCCATGATTCGCACTTATCACTTATTGCATATAGGGGATGTACCGAATAGATATTTGCACCGAGGTTTTCACCATCAAAAAAAACGGTTGATGAAATCGAACCGCTGCAATGACAAATATTTTTATTTTTAATATCCAGATTCTTCATATAATCCCATACTTTGCTTATCTGTCCATCAGGCACAGTAATAAACAGGGTATCACTGTCACTTAAGATATTCTCTATACTCTTATATAGTTTTGTGTTAGTAAAATCTGCTGCTGATTTAGCTGATTCCGGTGATTTGCTGAAGTAACCCGTAATCTCTACGCCGTTTTCCTTCAGGTATTTTCCAAGGGAAAATCCTACTTTCCCCGCTCCGATAAATCCTGCTCTCATATCGATCACTCCTTTCTGGGAAGTGGCAATCATGAAAATCTGCATGGATGAGGTCTCGTTCAAACTGATATAATCCTCATGGTTTACTTAAAATTTTATACCCTTGTGCAAGAAGGAGCGTACGGAAATCGCAACCGGCTACGCCGTGCGTCGCGCATAGCCGGTTGCGTGGGGCGCGTTTAGCGCATCAACATGCGCAGCAGCTTGATCTTGTCGCCGAACGGGGGGTTGCGGATGGGCATCTCGATCCAGGTGCCCTTCTTCAGCGTCGACTTGTAGTGCGTGAAGCAGTCGAAGCCCACCTTGCCGTGGTAGGCGCCCATGCCGGAGTTGCCCACGCCGCCGAAGCCCATGTGGTTGTTCGCCAGGTGGATGACCACGTCGTTGACGGTGGCGCCTCCGAACGGCAGCTCGCGGATCACACGCTGCTGCACGGCTTTGTCGTCGCTGAACACGTACGTGGCCAGGGGTTTCTCGAACGTGCGCACGATGGCGAACGCCTCGTCCAGCGTCTTGTACGTGATGACCGGCAGCACCGGTCCGAATATCTCCTCGTTCATGACGGGGTCGTCCAGCGTCACGCCGCGCAGGCACGTGGGCTCGATGCGCAGCGTGCCTGCGTCGCCGCGCCCGCCGAACGCCACCGTGGCATCCGGGTTGCGATGTTCGATCAGCCCCATCACGCGTTCGAAGTGGCGTTGGCTGATCATGTGCGGCCATTCGTCGCACGCGAGGATGTCCTCGCCGTAATACTGGTGGAAGCACGCGTCCAGCTGCCGCACGAAGTCGTCCGCCACGCGCTCGTGCACGAGAAAGTAGTCGGGCGCGACGCACGTCTGCCCGCAGTTGATGCCCTTGCCCCAGGCCACGCGCTGCGCTGCGCGCTTCACGTTCGCCGTTTCGTCCACGATGCAGGGACTCTTGCCGCCCAGCTCCAGCACCACGGGCGTGAGGTGCTTCGCCGCCGCCTCCATGATGGCATGGCCCACGTTCGGGCTGCCGGTGAAGAATATCTGGTCCCAGCGCACCTCCAGCAGCCAGTCGTTCATCGCGCCGGAGCCGGGGAAGCCGCAGACGAACTCGGGCGGGAACACGTTTGACAGGATATCGAGCAAGAGCTCGCTCGTGTGCTTCGACGTGCGCGAGGGCTTGAGCGCCACGCAGTTGCCGGCCGCGATGGCGTCCACCATGGGCACGAGCGCCAGCTGCACGGGGTAGTTCCAGGGGCTCAGCACCAGCACCACGCCCAAGGGGCTGGGGTGCACCTTCGACGTGGAATGGAAGTGCACGATGGGGGTGGGCACGCGGCGCGGCTTCGACCAGCTGTTCAGGTGCTTGAGGCAGGTGTTGATCTCGTCGTAGACGAGGCCCAGCTCGGTGGCGTAGCCTTCGAAAGGGGCTTTGCCGAGGTCGGCGGTCAGCGCGGACAGGATGCGCTCTTCATTCGCCTTGAGGTACGCCTTCAGTTTCGCGAGCGCCTGGCGGCGGTAGTCGACGTCCAGCGTGGCGCCGGTCAGGAAGAAGTCGCGCATCTTCTGCGCGGCGGCCTCGACGTCGGCGATGCTCTCGTAGGAGGGGGTGGCGGTCATGCGGGCTCCTTCGCTTGCTTTAGTAGGCGGCTTCAAGGACGGCCATCGCGTCCTCCAGCGTGATCTCGGTCTCGTTGTACAGCGCGGCGCCGTCGTAGCGCGCCTGCTTGGCCACGGCGGGCAGGTCGTCGCGCGACACGCCCAGCTCGGACAGCGTGAGCGGCACGCCGTACTCGCGGTGGAACAGGTCGTTCAAGGCGGTCAGCTCGTCGAGGAACGCGCGATCGAGCGCTTCCGGCGCCGCGCCGGCGCCCAAGGCCGCGGCGCGAGCGGGCGCGAGGACGTCCAGCAGCTGGCCGTAGAGTCCGGCGTGGATGCCTCGATCCAGGTTGAACCGCACGCAGTGGGGGAGCAGCATCATCATGGCCTGGCCGTGCGGGATGCGGCAGAGGCCGCCCAGCGAGTGGCCGATGGCGTGCACGATGCCCACCATGGCGTTCGAGAACGCCGCGCCCGCCATAAGCGAAGCCAGCGCCAGGCTGGTGCGCGCTTCGGTGTCGGCGCCGTTGCGGCAGGCCGTGGGCAGGTTCGCCGCGATCAGCTCGACCGCCTTCGCGGCGAACGCGTCGGACACGGGGTTCTTCTGGATGGACGTGTGCGCCTCGACGGCGTGGGTGAGCGCGTCCATGCCGGTGGTGGCCGTCAGCTTCGGCGGCAGCGACGAGGTGAGCGCGGGGTCGAGGATGGCCACGTGCGGCACCAGCTTGTACGAGGTGAACGACAGCTTCGCATGCTTGTGCGTGTCGGCCACCACGGCGACCAGCGTCACCTCGCTGCCGGTGCCGGCCGTCGTGGGCACGGCGATGAACGGCGGCAGGTCGGCCTTCAGAATCTCCGAGCCTTGCAGCGTGGCGAAGTCCACGCCCTCGCAGGCCAGCGACGCGGCCGCGCCCTTCGTCGTATCGATGACCGAGCCGCCGCCGATGGCCACGAACCCGTCGCAGCCGCGTTCGGCGTACAGGCGCGCCACCTCGTTTACCACGTCCATCGACGAGTCGGGAGGCACCTGGTCGAACACCTCGTAGGGCACGTCGGCGGCATCCAACACGCCGGTCAGCTTCGCGGCCACGCCCAGCTTCACGAGGCCCGCGTCGGTCATCACCAGCGGGTGCTTCATGCCGCGGTCGGCCACCTCGTCGGGCAGCTTGTCCAGCGCATGCGCGCCACAGACGATTTTCGTGGGGCAACAGAATTCGAATCCTTGCATGGGCTTCTCCTTGCAGGTTGGATAGCGCTAGGCGCGCGGGGCGGACGGTGCGAGCGGCTTCGGCGTGCGGTACGCGGCGCGCCAACCGAAGAACAGCTTCAGCAGCGCCGTGAACATATAGGTGAGGGCCACGCCCGTGTTGTTGGGCCCGCGCGTGGAGAACGCACGCTGCGCGAGCGCCGCCTTCAGCGTCACGCCGCCGGTGAAGCAGGCGAACGCATAGGCCAGCGACCGGAACGCGATGACGTAGTCGACGGTGAAGGCCTGCGCGTCGGCGCTGGCCAGGCCGCTGCCGGGCTCCACGTCCGAGGCGATGGCGGCGGGAGGAACGCGCTTGAACGAGCCGGATGCGGTGCGGCGGCATGCGCACGCCAGATCCGTCCCGTTCACGGATAACATGAACGTATAGCCCGGCTCGAGGTAATCAACCTCCGCGCGGATCTTGGGCGACACGTGCTTGAAGACGTTGATCAGATGCGGCAGCAACCGCAACAGCACGCGGACGTACAGGGATTGGAACCATGTTCCCGCGCTGCGGCGCGGTCGCGGCGATTCAGCCATGCGATCTCCTCCGACGGCATCGTTGTTCGTTCGTATCTTACATGCGCCGCCTGCTTCGCGTAGCAAAGTTCTTCGGAAAATCGGCTGTTCGGGCGGCATGCGTCGCTCGCGTGCGCCTGCGGGTGTACAACTCGGTTGCGTTCCGTACACCAAATGGTGTAATTCCATGACGCAAAGGTGACATTTGCTCGCAAGCGTCTCTGATCTGGGAAGGAGCGTGCTAAGGTGACGGCATTCAAAAATGAAAAGCTTGGCGATCATAGACCAGCACGAATCGAAGGAGCGTGAAGCACATGACCGATACGCATGGCAGCACCCCCGGCAACGGCCCCGTGCCGCCGACGCAGGGCGACGAGCATGCCCAGCATGCCGCCCCCATGGGGCAGCAGCCTTATTATCAGCAGCAACAGCAGTACTATCAGCAGCCTCAGCACCCGCAGCATCCGGCAGGAGGAGTGACCGTCGAGAAGAAGTCGCACGGCGGACGCACGTTCCTGCTCGCCTTCTGCGGTGCCGCCGTCGCCTGCGCCATCGGTTTGGGCGGCTTCGGCATCTGGCAAGCCACTGCGGGCGGTAACGATTCCGGATCCTCTTCGTCTGCGACGCAGCTGGGTTCGCAAAACTCCGGCAGCATCAACGCTACCGACGCCGAGTCCGACCAGACGCTGGCAGAGGCTGTCGCGCAGAAGGCGCTTCCCTCCGTGGCCGCCATCGATGTGTACACGAACCAGTCCAATGCGGGCGGCATGTACGGTTTTGGGGCCGGCAACGGATCTGAAGCCGGCACGCTGACGAAGTCCTCGCTGGGAAGCGGCGTCGTGCTCACCGCCGACGGCTACATCATCACGAACAACCACGTCGTAGAAGGCGGCAGCGCGTACAAGGTCACCATCGCGGGCGAGACCTACGACGCCGAGGTCGTGGGCAGCGATCCCAGCTCCGACGTCGCGGTCATCAAGGCCAAGGATGCCAGCGGCCTTACGCCCATCGAGATCGGCGACTCCGACAAGCTCGTCATCGGCGAGTGGGTCATGACCATCGGTAGCCCGTTCGGCCTCGAGCAGTCCGTTGCCACCGGTATCGTGTCGGCCACGAGCCGTTCTCAGATCGTGAACGCCTCCACCGATCAGTACGGCAACAGCACGGGCGAATCCACCATCTATCCGAATATGATCCAGACTGACGCCGCTATCAACCCCGGTAACTCCGGCGGCGCGCTCGTCGACGCGGACGGCAAGCTCATCGGCATCAACACGCTGATCACGTCGTACTCCGGCAACTACTCCGGCGTCGGCTTCGCCATCCCGGTAAACTACGCGGTGAACCTCGCCCAGCAGATCATCGACGGCAAGACCCCGACCCATGCGCAGCTCGGCGTGTCCCTCTCCACCGTGAACGCGCAGAACGCCAAGCGCTACGGCCTGTCCGTTGACGAAGGCGCCTACGTGGCGGCCGTCAGCGAAGGCTCCGGCGCGGCCGAAGCCGGCTTGCAGGAGGGCGACATCGTCACGAAGTTCGACGGCAAGGACGTCGCATCCGCCAGCGACCTCATGCTGGACGTGCGCTCCAAGAACCCGGGCGACAAGGTGACGCTCGACGTGAACCGCAACGGCGAGACCAAGCAAGTCGAGGTCACGCTCGGCTCCGATGAAAGCTCCCAGAGCGCGTCGACCCAGCAGAACAGCGCGCAGGAGTCTATGCTCGAGCGCCTGTTCGGCGGCGGCTCCGGCAGCTCCCAGCAGGACGCTGCCTAGCCTGCGCGACATGCACCATCCCCTCTCCTAGCCGAAGGGCCGCATCGAGCAAGATGCGGCCCTTCGCGCGTACTCGCCTTCGCGCCTTCGCGCTTCTGCGCGTCCCTGCGGCATCTTTCGTCCCTGTCATCTTTTCCCCGCAGCGCCTCCCCCGCCTTCGCGCTGCCTCCGCGCTTCTGCGCGTCCTGTCGCCCTCGTCTTTCCCGTCTCTTAGCGGCGCTCTTGCGCGCGTGTCGCACTTTTTCGCCCTGTGCGGTAGAAATCGATCGGTTTGGTAATTCGGCCGGACCGTCTTCGCCGATCGATTTTTCCGCCACCTGGGGTTATGCTCCGTTTGCTTTCACGCGTCGCTCTCGGGCGCGCTTTTCCTAGGGTTCGAGATTACCCAACCATTTCGTTTTTACCATCAGACGGGGATTTTCCCCTCACATGGCAACCGTCATGAAGGAGGAGCCCAGCAGTTCGCCGTGCAGCTCGTGCTGTTTGGTGCGCCACGCTTGCTGGTCGCATCGCGGACGGAACCCGAGCTGCCTCGATAGGGTGCGTGCGATATGATCGAGCTCGATGAGGTTTCGGACCGTTCTCGTTGTGACGGTCAAGACGGAGACGCCGCGGTCGAGCAGGTTGTTGCGCCGTGTCGCGTCGTCGGCCATCTTGTTGACGGTTCCATGGTGCTCGCGGCCGTCGTATTCAAGCGCGATGTTCGCGTTCGGCCAGATCAAATCACAATAGTAGCATTTGTCATCGACTGCGAGCCTCGATCGCCCTCGAGGGTTCACGGCGTGGTTCATACGCGGTTGGGGAAGCGCGTACCCGCCCATGCGGAGCGGGAGGCAGAGCAGCATGGCCATGGTCGTTTCCATCGGGGAGGCGGAGCCTGCGACGAGGTGCTTGAGGGCTTTTCGGGCTTTGACGGTTCCCGGCATGTTCGCGGCTTTGTCCAGGAAGCGCGCGAGGCGGGCGGGAGTGGTGAAGGGGCGCTCGAACCGGAAGTCCGCTTTTCCAACCGTTGTCACTCCGTATGTGCCGCACAACTCGAATCCAAGCCTGATCAGCGCGGGAAGCGACAGCTCCGAAGCCATTTGCACGAAGCAGAGCTCGGGCGAGCTTGCAAGCACGTTGCGGGCGATGCGCACGAACGATCCTCTGGGAAACATTGCGGAGCTCACGTGGCATACGGCCTTGTCGCATCTGCTGCGCGCCGCTTGGCTCGGCACGATGACGTGCAGGGGGAGCGCGATGCCCTCGAGCTCCGGCATTCCGGCAAGCTCGCGGATCATGAGTTCGGTGACCTTGCATTCTAGGGCAGCGGTTCGTCTTTTCGCCAGGAGGAGCTTCTGGAGTCCCGACAGCGTGCGAGCGCACCCGAGCTGATCTCGAAAGACGACCAGAACGCCAGCGACGAACTATGACTCAGATAGATATCCATGAGGTGAAAAATAACATGGGGGATTCAGCCTCATCGACCGGGAGACGATGCTGTTTACCAGGCGTAACGAGACGTGGAAACCGCATGGAAAACGCGTTGGATCTGCGTTGGTTCCGCGCCAAATTTGCGTAAGATCCGCGTTGGATCCGCGTTAGAATTGCGCTAGATCGGGATAGCGTCGACCGCCTTCCCGCAAAAGGCCGCCGGCCGCAGGCCGTCGCCGCGCGCCGAGGCCGTGCGCGCGGGGCGCCGGTCGGAAGGGAAGGAGCGAACATGGACGAACTCGAGCTTCGGCATGCGGAGGCCCACTACGCGGAGATGCCGCGCGACGGGTACAGCGGCAGGTGCGAGATGCTCCTGCCCGAGGATCTGCGCGGCATGCGCGTGCTGGACCTGGGATGCCGCAACGGCAAGGGCGCGTGCAAGCTGGCCGATCGGGTGGGGCCGGACGGGTTCGTGCTGGGCGTCGACCCTTCCGCCGCTTGCGTGGCCCGCGCGGAGGCGACGGCCGCGGCCGCGTGCGCGGAGGGCGCCGCGTGGGCCGAGCGGCTTGCGTTCGCGCGCGGGTGCTTCGAGGACCTGCGCGCGGCGGGCGTGGAGGATGCGTCATTCGATGTGGTGATCGTCAACAGCGTGCTGAACCTGGCATGGGATCTCAAGGAGGCGCTGCGTGAGACGGCGCGCGCTATTGCACCGGGCGGCTTCCTCTACCATGCGGGCGTGTTCGCGGACGAGCCGCTTCCGCTCGCCGCCATGCAGGCGTTCGCGCGTGCCGGCAACGTGTTCGGCGCCGCTCGCTCCCAAGGCGAATTCGCCCGCATTGCCGTGGATCGCGCTGGTTTCTCCTCGTGCTCTTTCGAGCGCGAGCGCCCTGTCGAACCTGACGGCACCGACATCGCCGAAGAGCTGATCGGCCGGTCGTTCACGGCCGCCGTCGCCTGCGCGCGGCGCTAACGAGCGGGTCGCAGGCAAGGAATCCGACCCTTGCTAGCGACCCGCGAAACCGTGCATCATGGAGGGGGCGAGGGCGGCCGAGTCCCCGCCCTGCCGACACAAACCCCTGATCCCGCCTTACAGCGGCAGGTCCTTCTTCTGGAAGCGGATGGCACCGGCGACGTAGCACACGACGGCTACGGCGGCCAGCACCCCGAACTTCCACACGAAGGCGTAGTCCACGGCGCCCGAGCCGATGGTGCCGATGGCGTTGATGTCGAACAGGCCGATAAGCGTCAGCTTGTTGAACACGCCGAGCGCCTCCACGCCGATGCCCATGTCGATGAGGCTTTGCGAGCCGAACATGCCCAGGAGCGACGCCAGGAAGAACCACACGGTCAGCCCGCCGCCGAAGGCCATAGACTTCTTGCTTTGGCTGAACACGCAGCTGCCCAGGTAGCACAGTCCTGCGATGGCCTCGATGAGGATGTACATGCCCGCGTACAGCACGACGATCTGCTCCACGTTCACCTCGTCGAACAGCACGAACGACGATCCGATGCGCACGCAGCACACGATGCCGATGATGATGAGCGGCGCCACGACCAGGTAGATCGCCTGGGTGATTGCCACGGCCGAGCGCTTCGTGGGCGTGGACAGCACGTAGGCCATCGACCCCTTGTCAACCTTGTCGGCCACCAGCGAGTTCGCCACGATCACGATGAACAGCAGGATGGGCAAAAGCCCCATCACCGTGAAGTACATCTGGTTGAGCATCGACGTGCTGTCCATGGATCCCATGGTGTCCATGAGGTCGGTGGACACGCCCATGGTGGCGAACATGGTGTTCATCATGTCCTCGATATCGAGGTCGTCTCCGCTGAACACGCCCTTCTCCTGCCCCAGCGCGTACACGTACTCGAACTGCTCGACGTAGGTGTCGAGCCCCACGCCGGTCTTCTCCAGCTGCGCGGCCGCATCCTCGAGCCCCTGCACGCTCAGATCCAGATCGGCCTGCTGGTTCATCAGGTCGAACACCGTTTCGTACGGCTCCTTGTCCGACGTGCTGGCGAAATCGTCGTACGACAGGTCGGCCTGCGCCATTTCGTCGTAAGAGGCCATGGCGTACAGGTAGGTGTAGAAGTCCTGCTGCGCCCCGGTCTTCTCGTCGGCGACAGTTCGCTTACGGTGTCGGAGCCCATCACGCTCATGGCGTAGTTCACCACGTTGCTCATGCCGGCCATGATGACGAGGATCACGAGGGCCAGCACGAGGTTGGATTTGACGGTCTGCTTCATCAACGGCTTCGAGAAGAAGCGCGTCGTCTTGGTGTTCGCGCTCATATCAGTTCTCTCCCTTCAGGTACACGTTCTTGAAGTGCTGCTCCAGCGTGAAGTGCTGCTCGCGCAGTCCGCGCACGTCGTAGACGCGCAAGGCGTGCAGCAGGCGCCCCAGTTCGCTTGCCGGGACTTCGACGGCGACGGTCGCCGCGGTTTCGTCCACGGCACCCGTCGGCTCCCATGCTCCCGCGAAGCGCACGGCGTCTTCGGGCGACGCGAAGGCGATGCGGAACGTCTTCCTGTTCCCGTGGCGCAGCTCCCGCAGGTCGAGCACCTCGATGATCCGTCCGTCTTTGATCATGGCCACGCGGTCGCATACCTCTTCGATCTCCTCGAAGATGTGGCTCGACATGAACACGGTGCGCCCCTTCTCCTTCTCGGCGCGCACGAGGTCCAAAAACGTGTCGCGCATGAGCGGGTCGAGGCCGGTGGTGGGCTCGTCCAGCACGAGGATCTCCTTGTCGCCCATGAGCGCGGCGGCGATGGCCGTCTTCTGCTTCATGCCCTTCGACATGCGCTTGAGGTTGGCCGACGGATCCAGCTGCAGCAGCTTCACCACGTGGTTCAGGTATGTGAGATCGGTCACGCCCAAGAACTCGGCCTGCGATTTCAGGAAGGCGGTGCCGGTGGGCAGGCTGGGGAAGGCGATCTCGCCTGGCACGTAGCTCACATGGTTCATGATGCGCGTGGAATCGCGCCACGAGTCCATTCCCAGGATCGACGTGCTGCCCGCGTCGGGTTTGATGAAGCCCATGAGGTGGCGGATGGTGGTGGTTTTGCCGGAGCCGTTCGTGCCCACGTAGCCGAACACCTCGCCCCGCTTGACGGCCAGGTCGAGGCCGAACACGCCGCGGCCGTGCCCGTAGTCCTTGGTCAGGCCGTTCGCGCGGATGATGGCGTCTTCCATCTACCTCACCTCCCCGAACTGGCGGTCTTCGCGGTAGAACTGCATGAAGTAGTCTTCCAGCGTGAAAGGGATCTCCTCGAAGTCGGCCACGTCGGCATCGGCGAGATCGGCGATCAGCCGGTTCACCTGCGCGTCGTTCACGTGGACCTTCGCCCGGCGCCGCTCGGGACTTCGCGCGGCGAACTCGTAGGGCAGGGCGGCGAAAGCTTGGTAGGCGTCGACGGTTGCGAAGGACACCTGGTAGAACCTGTCGCCGCGCTGGTGGAACTCGTTCGACTCGAACTGCGACACGATGCGCCCGTCCTTGATGATGGCGATGCGATCGCACGTGGCATCAACTTCGTTGAACAGGTGCGACGAGAGGAAGACGGTTTTGCCGCGCCCCTTCTCCCATAGCACGTAGTCGATGAACACCTGCTGCATGACGGGGTCGAGCCCGCTCGTGGGCTCGTCGAGGATCAGGATGTCCGGATCGTGCATGAACGCGGTGACCACGGCCATCTTGCGCTTAACGCCCAGGCTCATCTCGCGCGTGGGGATGTCCGGATCAAGGCGGAACGTGTCCAGCAGCATCTTCAGATGCTCGTCGTCGCGCACGCCGCGCATGCGTTCCATCATGCGCAGGAACGCCGTGCCGGTCATGCCGGCGGGCAGCGCGATCTCGCCGGGAAGGTAGCCCACGGTGCGCTGCAGCTCGGCGGAGCGCGTCCAGCAATCCTGTCCGTGGATGGCGACCGTTCCGGCCTGCGGGCGCGAGAAGCCCATGAGGTGGCGGATGGTGGTGGTTTTCCCGGCTCCGTTCGGGCCCAGGAAGCCGAAGCATTCTCCGCGCTCCACCTCGAGGGACACGTCGAACACGCCGCGGCCGCTGCCGTAGTCCTTCGTCAGATGGGAAACCTCTATCTCGGGCATGAACATCACCCCTTACGTTTGTGGTAAACTATCCAACAACGTGTTGTGTGATTCAAGCATAGGGGGCGCAGGCCCGCACATCAACCGACAACTTCGACGCGAGTGTCGGACGATCGGAGGCGTTGCCATGAAGAAGCAACCGCAGCAGACGGCGCAGACGCGCAAGAAGCTCATGGACTCGTTCTGGAAGCTGTACTGCGACGATGGCATCGACCGCGTGACGGTGGGAGCGGTGGCCAAGGACGCCGGCTACAACCGCGGAACGTTCTACGAGTACTTCACCGACGTGTACGACTTGCTCGATCAGCTGGAGGACGAGCTGCTGGGCGAGCTCGAGCGCAATGCGGCGGCCATCGTCGGGGCGGGGCTGCCGCGCAGCCTGCACGAGTTCTCGATGCGGTGCGCGCAGCTGTTCGCCACGCACAACGAGGAGGTGCTCGTGCTGTTGGGCGACAAGGGCGACCCACGGTTCCTCGTGAAGGTGAAGCGAACCATGATGCCGTTCTTCTTGCAGGTCACAGGAGTGTCCGAGGACGAGCCCAATGTCGAGTACCTGGCCGCGTTCATGTTTCACACGATGTTCGGCCTGGTGAGCCAATGGCACGAGAACGGCAGGGACCTGCCGCCCGAGGAGTTCCTCGAGATGATGCAGACCCTCGTGGCGAACGGCGTGTCGGGCTTCGTCGGGAGGCCGCTGTTCTCTTGACGGCCCCGCGCTGCGGCCCCGCGTTGTCGTCTGTCCTTTGCGTGAAATGCCGGAAAACGCGTGCGAGCAGGGCGCGGTCGTTTTCATTTTCGGGTAAGATGAACGGTTAGAGCAACCTATATGAACGACCACCGAGAGGATAAGGCTTATGTCTGAAGGATACCGCTACGATCGCGTGCTGCTCAAGTTGTCCGGCGAGGCGCTGGCGGGCGACGTCGGCTACGGCATCGATCCGAAGGTGGTGGACGACCTTGCCGATCAGATCGCCGAAATCGTGCGCGCCGGCGTGCAGATGGCCGTGGTCGTGGGCGGCGGCAACATCTTCCGCGGCTTGGCCGGTTCGGCCGAGGGCATGGATCGCGCGCAGGCCGACTACATCGGCATGCTGGCCACGGTGATGAACGCGCTGGCCTTGCAGGATGCCTTCGAGCGCCACGGCATCTTCTCGCGCGTGCAGAGCGCCATCAACATGCAGGAAGTGTCCGAGCCCTATATCCGCCGACGCGCCATCCGCCACATGGAGAAGGGTCGCGTGGTCATCTTGGCCGCCGGCACGGGCAACCCGTACTTCACCACCGACACCACCGCGGCGCTGCGCGCCTGCGAGCTGGACGTGGACGTGCTGATGAAGGCCACGAAGGTGGACGGCGTGTACGACAGCGACCCCAAGAAGAACCCCGATGCCAAGCGCTACGACCGCGTTAGCTACATGGAGGTGCTCTCAAAGGGGCTCAACGTCATGGATTCCACGGCTACATCGCTGTGCATGGACAACGACGTTCCCATGATCGTGTTCGACCTTACCGTTAAAGGCAACATTTCGCGCGCTTTGAAGGGCGAAGACGTGGGAACCACGGTAGAATCGCAGTAGAATAACGAAAACGCGCGCACCCGCCTCCGTCGGCGGCGGACGCGTTGCGAAACGCAGGGTGAAAGGAACCGGGATGATCGACGATATTATGATGCAGGCCGAAGAGCGCATGGAGAAGGCGCTGGGCTCGCTGGGCGACGCATTCGCCTCCGTTCGCACCGGGCGCGCGAACGCCATGGTGCTCGATCGCATCAGGGTGGACTACTACGGCGTGCCCACCCCGGTGAACCAGATGGCGGGCGTCAAGACGCCCGACGCGCACATGCTGGTCATCGAGCCGTGGGACAAAGGCGTGCTGGGCGCCATCGAGCATGCCATCCTCCAGAGCGACCTGGGCGTGACGCCGTCGAACGACGGCTCGGTCATCCGCCTGCCGTTCCCCGCGCTCACCGAGGAGCGCCGCCGCGAGCTGGTGAAGCAGTGCAAGGGCTACGCAGAGGAAGCCCGCGTAGCCGTGCGCAACGCCCGCCGCGATGCCAACAGCGCCATCGAGCGCGCCGTCAAGGAAGACAGCCTTCCCGAGGACGACGAGCGCCGCGGCCAGGCGGAGGTGCAGAAGCTCACCGACAAGTACATCGCCGAAGTCGACGAGGCGTTCAAGAAGAAGGAAGCCGAGGTCATGGAGATTTAATTCAGCGAAGCCGAATTAAATCTCCGAAGCCGGCGGCCATGAGGCCGTCGGCTTCTCGTCTTTTGTGAGGTAGCCTTGAATAAGTCGCTTGACTACATATTCCCCAACCCCCCGGCGGATCTCGATCCGTCGCAGCTCGATGCTGCGGCGGTGCCGCAGCATGTGGCCGTCATCATGGACGGCAACGGCCGCTGGGCGAAAGAGCGGGGGAAGAACCGCCTGTTCGGCCATAAGGCCGGTATCGAGGCGGTGCGCGAAACCATCCGCTGCGCGTCCGACGTGGGCGTGCGCTACCTGACCATCTACTCGTTCTCGTCCGAGAACTGGAAGCGCCCGCAGGACGAGGTCATCGGCCTCATGAACCTGTTCGCCACCACGATGCTGGCCGAGGTGGACGGCCTGCACGAAGAGCACGTGCGCGTGATGACCATCGGGCGCACCGACGAGCTGCCCAAGAAGACGCGCGACGCCTTCGCGAAGGCGTGGGAGAAGACGAAGGACAACGACGGGATGACGCTGGTCGTGGCCGTGAACTACGGCGGCCGCGTGGAGCTGCTCGACGCTATGCGGTCCTACATGGACGGCGCGCATGCCGCGTTGCGCGAGGGCCGCGAACCCGAGCCTTTAAGCGAGGCGACGCTGTCTCGCCATCTGTACACCGCGGACATCCCCGACCCCGACCTGCTCATCCGAACCAGCGGCGAGATGCGCGTGTCGAACTTCCTGCTGTGGCAGATCGCCTATTCCGAGTTCGTGTGCACCGAGACGCTGTGGCCGGACTTCGACCGTTACGAGTTCTTGCGCGCGCTGCTGGAGTTCCAGTCGCGCGATCGCCGGTTCGGGGCGGTGAAATAGGTGGCGCCGCGGCCCGACGAACAGGCTGAGGCGGAAGATGACCGCTCGCGCACGGGGCGCATCAAGGATTTCGCCTATGAGAAGACGCCCGAGAAGCTGAAGAACGCCACCGACTTGCAAGTGCGTTTCCGCACGGGATTCGTGTATGTGGCGCTGTCGGTTTTGTGCATCCTCGTCAGCGACTGGACCACCGTGGCGTTCCTGGTGGCTACGGCGGGCATCACGGCGGGCGAGTTCTACTATATGCTGCGTTCGGACGCGAAGCTGCCCAACGAGATGCTCGGCATCATCGCGGCCATGCTGTACCCGCTCAGCGTGTTTCTGCTGGGGCTGAACGGTGCGCTGTACGTGAGCCTCGCGTTGCTGTTGGCGCTGATCGTGTGGTACGTGTTCTGGATGCGGGCGCGCGTGCCCGACGTGGGCGTGAGCTTCTTCGGAGCTGCGTACTGCGGCATGCTGCTGTCGGGGCTCGTGGTCGTCCGCACGGCGCTGCCCCAGCCATGGGGCGGCGTGCTGGCGCTGGGCATCTTCCTCAGCGTATGGGCGAACGATTCGTTCGCCTATCTGGTGGGAAGCAAGTTCGGCAAGCACAAGCTGGCGCCGCGCACCTCGCCGAAGAAGAGCTGGGAGGGGTTCATTGCGGGGCTCATGGGATCGGCCGCGTTCTGGTGCTTGATGACCCTCATTCCCGGCGTGACGATGTCCATCCCGCAAGCGATGGCGTTCGGGCTCATCAGCGGGCTGATGGGCGTGCTGGGCGACTTGGCCGAGAGCCGCATCAAGCGCAATTCCGGCTTCAAGGACTCTGGCACCATCATGCCGGGTCACGGCGGCCTGCTGGATCGCTGCGACTCGCTGTTCTTGGTGGCGGTGACCTCGGCGATACTGCTTTTGGGTTTCGGCTGCATCCCGTTCCCGGTTCCGCTGATCTGACGGCGGCAGGCCTCGGGCGCCGCAGCCAACCCTACCGACGGTTTACGTTCGACCTGTTTCTAGGAGGCGTGCATGAAACGCATAGTGGTCTTGGGCTCCACGGGCTCCATCGGCACGCAGACGCTGGACGTTGTGCGTCGCCATGCGGACAAGCTGGAGGTGGTGGGCCTCGCCGTGGGCACGCGCACGGGCGAGCTGCTGGCGCAAGCGCGCGAGTTCGGCGTGCGCCACCTCGCGGTGGGCGACGAGCGCCTGGCTGAGCAGCCGATTGCCGACGAGCTGCGAAACGCCATCCTGAGCGGATCGCACGGAGGCACGCAGCAGCCGGCGAACGCGCCGTCGTCGCTGGCCGAGGCCGTGGCGCGTCACAACGCGGGCGGCGAAGGGTCGCTCGGGTTCGGTGCCGACGCCGTGGTGGACCTCGTGCGCCTGCCCGAGGCCGACATCGTGGTGAACGCGCTGGTGGGCGCGGCCGGCCTGCGCGCCAGCTACGAGACGCTCGCAGCTGGCAAGGTGCTGGCGCTCGCGAACAAGGAGTCGCTCGTGGTGGGCGGCGACCTCATCATGCCGATGGCCGCCGAACCGGGGCGCCTCATGCCCATCGATTCCGAGCACGGTGCCATCTACCAGTGCCTTCTGGGCGAAGACCCGCGCGAGGTGTCGCGCTTGTGGGTGACGGCGTCGGGCGGACCGTTCCGCGGCCGCACGCGAGCCGACCTGGCCGATATCACGCCCGCTCAGGCGCTCGCGCACCCCACGTGGAACATGGGCGCGAAGATATCCATCGACTCGTCCACGCTGATGAACAAGGGTCTCGAGGTCATCGAGGCGCACCACCTGTTCGCCATGTCCTACGATCGCATCAGCGTGGTCGTGCAGCCGCAGAGCGCCATCCACTCCATGGTGGAGTACTCGGACGGCAGCGTGAAGGCCCATCTGGGCACCACCGACATGCGCATCCCCATCCAGTTCGCGCTGTCGTACCCTGAGCGCTGGGACGCGCCGGTCGAGCCGCTCGACTTCACGAAGCTGGGTACCCTCGAATTCGCCGCTCCCGACACCGACACGTTCCGTTGCCTGGCGCTGGCTCGCGCGGCCGGCGAGCGCGGCGGCACGCTGCCCTGCGTGATGAACGCCGCGAACGAGGTGGCCGTCGCCGCCTTCCTCGCTGAAGAGGGCAGCTACCTGGGGATCGCCGCGTGCGTCGAGGCCGTCATGGACGCCCACGAGCGCCAAGGCGTCCAACGCGTGGAAAGCCTCGACCAGCTGGAAGAGCTTGACGCTTGGGCGCGAGCGGAAGCGCGCAGGAACGTGCGCTAGCGAAGGGCTCCGCGCGCGAGATGCTTCGCCGAGGGTTCGAAGCCCACGACGGCCGAGCGCTCGTAGAGCGTTTTGGCATCGAAGCGTTCGCCGTCGGGCCAGACGATGGCATCCCGCTCGGGTGTGACGCGCGCTTGCGCAAGGTAGGTCGGATCGACGAACTTTTCGATGTCGTCGTCGCTCGCATGGTTCCATGCGTCGAACTCGCGGACGGTTCCGTCGCTCCAATCGACCAGGATCTTGCCGTCCTCGGCAAACTTAAGGCGGACGATGAGCGCCTCGGGGCTCCATCGCATGTGCGGGCCTCGTGGCGGCAGGGGCGCTTCGGAGTTGTCGGTAACGGACGCTTCGTAGAGAAGCTGCGCGCCGAAGTCCAGGTTGCCGGGCCACGCGATGCCTCGCCCGTAACCGGTGAGGTACGCCAATTTCAGGTAGTCTTCGTCCAGCAGCTTCTCCATGGCGCCCTTCATGTAGGGATACGGGTCGAACGCGCTTCTTCTGCCGTCGTTCCAGTCGATGACGATCGTATCTTCGTCGTCGAAGCCGAAGTCGATGATCTTCTTGTCGAGATGCCACTCCATTGCGCCCTCCTCAGATCAGCGGGTCAATGCGAAAACAGGTTCCGTTCGAGCTTGCAAGGTACCAATTGTCATCAAGTTCGGGCTTGTGCAGCGCTGCCCATGCTATGACGAGTTTCGTCTGGCGGGGAGGAAGCTTGCCCGCAAGCAGCTCTCCTTCCGTTGAGTATACCGCCTCGAAGCCTCCGTAGGAAGCATGGAAGTGCGCCTTGTGGTGCGGAGCGTTCTTCTCGCAATTGATTGTGATTCTGATGCCGTAAAAGGTGCAGATTTCTGGCATGGCGATCCTCTCCAAAGGCTCCTCCGGTTCGTTGTTTCGTTTGCGCGGGCCCGCTCTTCCATTGTAACGACGCCATCTTACGTTTTGTTGGCGTGGGTCTAGCGGGAATTCCTCTCGGATCTGGTGCGAATCCAACGCGGTTCCAACGCGTTTTCCACGTGGCGTGCCCCTGTTTCCAACGCGGATTGCACGCGCTTTGCCAACGAATCCAACGCGGTCCCAGCGTGCGTGCGCAACGGGCTTGCGGACCGTGTGCGCCGTACGCCCGCCGAGCCTCCGCAAATCGTGCAAGCGCTCTCGCATCGTGCGCGCATCGCGCAGCCCTTGTAGTTTTTTCGCACATCGGTTCGCAGCGCCCGTGCCGCTCGCCCTTCTCTTTATAATGAGAGCACGAAAGAAGCATTCCTCGCGACCGAAAGGGAACCGAGTTCATGGATATTGTTCTCATGATCGTCTACGCCACGCTCATCTTGGGCTTTCTCGTGTTCATCCACGAAGGCGGTCACTATCTGGCGGCGCGTGCGTTCGGCGTGCGCGTGACCGAGTTCATGCTGGGGCTTCCCGGTCCCAACATCGGCTTCACGAAATGGGGCACGAAGTTCGGCGTCACGCCGTTTCTGCTGGGCGGCTACGCGAAGGTGTGCGGGATGGAGCCGGGCGAGATGAGCCCGCACCTCGAGCCCGTGCTGGCCGCGCTCTACCGCCGCGGAACCGCGAACATGGAAGACATCGCCCGCGACTGCGGCATCACCGACGACGAGGCGTACGAGGCGCTCGACGAGCTCGTCGAATGGGGCAGCATCGCCGGCCCCACCAAGCAAGACAAGTACAACACGTACCGCGCCCCCGTGGTCAAGCCAAGCAAGAAGCAGGTAGCCGCAGGAGCCGTCGCTTACGAGCTGGGGCAGGCGCGCCCGGTGGAAGACGCGCATGCGCTGTTCGAAAGCGAGTACAAGCAGCAGTACCGCAGCCTGCCGTTCTGGAAGCGCTCGGTCATCCTCGTGGCCGGCGTGGCCGTGAACCTGCTGTTCGCGGTCCTGCTGTTCGTCGTGTTGTTCTCGCTCATCGGCGTGGACGTTCAGACCAGCGCGGGCGACATCCGGCACGTCAACGTCAACCCGCTCGATGCGATCCAGATGGGCTTCATGTACATCGGCATGGTAGTGCAGCTTATCGCGGGGCTGTTCAATCCGTCGACGGCGGGCGAGGTCGTGCAGAACTCGACATCGGTCATCGGGATCGCCGCCATGTCGAAGCAGGCGGTCGATCTGGGGTTGGCGAGCGCCATCTCGTTCGTGGCTTCCATCTCGGTGTCGCTCGGCATTATGAACCTGCTGCCCATCCCGCCGCTCGACGGCGGCCGCTTCGTCATCGAGGTGTTCCAGAAGATCTCGCGCAAGGTCGTGACCATGCGCGCGCTCAACTACCTGAGCGCGGCCGGCATGATCCTGTTCATCGGTTTTTTCCTGTTCATGGCAAACCAGGATATCCAGCGCATCATCTCGGGTGCGGGTTTCGGCGGTTAGAGCGCGCTGCCCGCGCCAGCGTGCGCAGCGCTCGCGAACCGTTCGGCGTTGCGGTCGGCGCGCAAGTCCTTGACTTGTGCGCGCTTCCGTCATCGAAATCGCTCGAAAAGCACCATGTCCACGAGTTATGTGCACTTCGAAACCGGACTGCGTGACCGAAGTAAGTCAAAGAAAACTTCTGACCTGGCGTTTTCTTGAACGGAAACGCTCGACTGCGCCCGAAACGGTCGTTCCGGCATGACGGAGGTGCGCATAACTCGCGAACTTGGGAGATTCGGGCGTTTTTCGCTGCACGCGCCCTCCAGTGCGGTTCGGGTGGTTCGATGGCGCGTCGGCGCGTGCGACTCGTTCGCTCGTCTTCCCTCCCGCGCCCTCGCGTGCGTTCGTTATCGTGCGCCCGCCCGCGAAATCCCTGTGCATTTGGCCGGAAACCGGGTAATCAGAGGTAAAATAGCCGGCGACGCGCTTGGGCGCGTGCAGCCTGCGGGCTGTTGAGACGCTGTTCCGGCACCGCGCCTGCACGCGGTGGGGGATGGAGAACGGGAGGCTCTTGTGGCAACGCATGCCAAACCTAGCGAGGCTACCCGCCGGGTGTCGGTGGGCTCCGTGCCGCTCGGCGGCGGCGCGCCCGTCGTCGTGCAGTCCATGCTGAACGCCCCGGCGACCGACGTCGCGGCGAACCTCGCGCAGATCGACGCGCTCGCGCAAGCGGGCTGCGAGATCGTGCGCATGGCCATCCCGCACCGCTCAAGCCTCGACGTGTTCCAGGCTGTATGCGAGCGGTCGCCTTTGCCGGTGGTCGCCGACATCCACTTCGATGCGAACATCGCCATCGAGGCCGCCAAACGCGGCGCGGCGAAGCTGCGCATCAATCCCGGCAACATCGGGGGCCTGGCCAAAACCGATGCCGTGCTGGACGCGGCGGGCGAGGCGGGCATCCCCATCCGCATCGGGGTGAACGCGGGCTCGCTCGACAACGAGCTGGCCGCACGCGACGATCTCTCGCAATCGGAGAAGCTGGCACGCTCGGCCGTCGACTACGTGCGCTACTGCGAGGGTCGCGGCTTCCACGACCTCGTGGTCAGCGCGAAGGCTCACGACGTGATGACTACCGTGCGCACGTACCGCCTGCTCAGCAAGGAACTGCCCCACGTGCCGCTGCATATCGGCGTCACCGAGGCCGGCACCACCTTCCAGGGCGCCATCAAAAGCGCCTGCGGGCTGGGGATCCTGCTGGAAGAGGGCATCGGCGACACGCTGCGCATCTCGCTCACAGACGATCCCGTGCAGGAGATCCGCGCGTGCTGGACGCTGCTTTCAGCGCTCGACCTGCGCCGACGCGCTCCGGAGCTCATCAGCTGCCCCACATGCGGCCGTTGCCAGGTGGACCTCATCGGGCTGGCGCGCGAGGTGGAGGGGCGCATCGCGAACCTGGACAAGCCGCTCAAGGTGGCCGTCATGGGCTGCGTGGTGAACGGCCCGGGCGAAGCCGCCGACGCCGACATCGGCGTAGCGTGCGGGGTCGGTTCGGGCGTGGTGTTCTCGAAGGGAAACGTCGTCCGCAAGGTGGAGGAGAGCGCCATCGTGGACGCTTTGATGGAGGAGATAGGAAAGCTATGACGAACGTGAATATCATGCGCATGAGCCAGCTGTACGCGCCCACGCTCAAGGAGGATCCCGCCGACGCGGAGATCGCCAGCCACAGGCTGCTTTTGCGCGCGGGCTTCATCCGCAAGACGGCTTCGGGCGTGTACACCTTCCTGCCGCTGGGCAAGCGCGTGCTGGCCAAGGTGGAGAACATCGTGCGCGAGGAGATGGACGGCATCGGCGCGCAGGAGATCATGATGCCGGCGCTGCAGCCCGGCGAGCTGTGGCACGAGAGCGGCCGCTGGAACGACTACGGCCCCGAGCTCATGCGCCTCGTCGACCGTCACGACCGCGAGTTCTGCCTCGGCCCCACCCACGAGGAGCTCATCACCTCCCTCGTGCGCAACGAGCTGCGCTCCTACAAGGAGCTGCCGCTGTCGCTGTACCAGATCCAGGTGAAGTTCCGCGACGAGATCCGTCCGCGCTTCGGCCTTCTGCGCAGCCGTGAGTTCATCATGAAGGACGCCTACAGCTTCCACGCCGATCAGGAATCGCTGCAGAAGACCTACGACGACATGAGCGAGGCGTACGGGCGCATCTGCGATCGCATGGGCATGGACTACCGTCCCGTCGAGGCCGACCCCGGCCAGATCGGCGGCAGCGTGACCTGCGAGTTCATGGCGCTCGCCGAAGCGGGCGAAGCCGAGCTCGTGCACTGCACCTGCGGTTACGCGGCCAACACCGAAGCCGGCGACTGCCTGGCGCGCCCCACCGTCTACGACGTGCCGATGGAGAAGGTCGCCACGCCCGGCGTGCACACCATCGCCGAGCTGGCCGCGTTCTTGGACATCCCCGAGTCCTCCACGGTGAAGGCTCTGTCCGGAAAGAACGACGAGGGCAAGCTGGTGGTCATGTTCATTCCCGGCGACCACGAGCTCAACGAGCTGAAGGCGGCGCGCGTGGCCGGCGGCTTCACGCTGCTCACCGACGAGGACATGGAAGCCTTCGGCCTGCACAAGGGCTCGATGGGCCCCGTCGGTTTGCCCGAGGAAGCCTACGTCATCGCGGCGCGCAGCCTGCAGGCCGTGCCGAAGTGGGTTGTGGGCGCCAACGAGGACGGCTACCACTACGTGGGCGCGCGTCTGGGCGAGGACTTCCAGGTGGACGAGTGGGCCGACCTGTGCATCGTGCAGCCGGGCGACAGCTGCCCGTCGTGCGGGCTGCCGCTGGACGGCGCGCGCGGCATCGAGGTGTCGCAGGTGTTCCAGCTGGGCGACAAGTACTCGAAGGCCATGGGCGCCACGTTCATGGCGGAAGACGGCTCCGAGCAGCCGTTCCTCATGGGCTGCTACGGCGTGGGCATCTCGCGCACCATGGCTGCCATCGTGGAGCAGCACAACGACGAGAACGGCATCATGTGGCCGCTCACGGTGGCGCCCGCGCACGTGTGCGTCATCCCGCTGACGGTGGGCGACGACGAGGTGCAGCCCGCGGCCGAGAAGCTGGCGAGCGACCTGGCGAAGCTGGGCCTCGAGGTGGTCATCGACGACCGCAAGGAGCGCGCCGGCGTGAAGTTCGCCGATGCCGACCTCATCGGCTGGCCGCTGCAGGTCATCGTGGGCAAGCGCGGCCTGGCCGAGCAGAAGGTGGAGATCAAGCGCCGCAGCACGGGCGCTCGCCGCGACATCCCGCTGGCGGCCCTCACCGACGCGCTGGCGTTCTCCCAGCGCAACGCCAAGGTCTGGGGCTCCGAGCTTTCCCTGTTCGGCGGCCTGTTCGAGTAGGGGTGTTCCGCGTGCCTGACGGCACGCGGAACCGGCCGACGCTGCGATGCGCCCTGGCACCCGATCTCGTGGCGAGGTCGAGGACTCGCGTACCGAAGTACGCTTCGCCCTCGCCCTCCCCGCGATCTCGGGCGTCAGGGCGCCTCTCGCTGACTTACTGCGCCAACCTGCGAGTTCTTGTTCGCGCTTCGCGCGAATCGCATAACGGAAATGAAGGATGGTATGGTATCACACGATATGCAAGCCGTTCTGTTCGACCTGGACGGGACCTTGCTCGACACGCACGATCTGCTGCTCGCCACGTTTCGCTACACGGCGCGCACGGTGCTGCGCGAGGCTATCCCCGACGAGCGTCTCATGGCCAAGGTGGGACAGCCCCTCAACACCCAGATGTGGGATTTCACGGATGACCCGGCCGTGCACGAGGAGCTGTGCCGTGTGTACCGGGAATACAACGCCGAGGTGCACGATGACATGATCAGGCTGTTCGACGGCACCGTGCCCATGCTCGAACGCCTCAAGGAAGCGGGTTTGCCGCTGGCCGTGGTCACGTCGAAACGACACGAGGTGGCCATGCGGGGCCTCGACCTGTTCGGCCTGACCGGATACTTCGACTTCCTCATCGGCTCCGACGACTGGCCGGAGCACAAGCCGCATCCCGGTCCCGTGGCGCACGGCTGCGAACGGCTGGGGCTGGCTCCCCAGACGTGCCTGTACGTGGGCGACAGTCCCTTCGACATGCAGTCGGGAAGCGGCGCGGGCTGCGCCACCGCGGCGGCGCTATGGGGTATGTTCCCTCAGATCGTGCTTGAAGCGGAGCGTCCTACTTACGTGTGCGCCCACGGCACGGACGTTCCGCCGCTGCTTGGCTGCTAGCAAGTTGCCATCCTGATCTGGCTGCTCAGGATGACAGCCTGCCGCCTTCGCTCAGGATGGCAGTCCTTTCACTCCTCGTACGTATCGGCTATCCAGGCTTGCGTTGCGTCCAAGAACGCGCGCGTAGCCGTTGAAGCTGTTTCCAGCGAGCGCAGCGCTATGGCTATCTCGCGGCTTGTTTCCACTTCGGGCTGCTTGACGGCCAGGGGAAACGGCGCATCGCGCAGGATGAGGTCGGCCAGCACGCTGAATCCGAGTCCCGCGCTGACCATGCTCATCACCGCATAGTCGCTGTCGATGGTGAACCGCACGTTGGGCTCCACGTCGTTCGCTCGGAACAGCGTTTCCATTTCCGACGACGTGCCGCTTTCCAGGCGGATGTACGGCTCTTCCGCCAGCGCCTCGCGCGGCACGAACGGCGCGTCGGCCAGAGGATGGTCGGGCGGCACCACCACGAGGAGCGGATCCTTCCGCAGCGGGACGGCGTGCAGGTCGTGCTTGATGGGGTAGACGAAGAAACCGCAGTCAGCGTCGCCGCGCCACACGGCCTCTTCCAGTGCATCTTCGTCGTCGACGCAGATCAGTTGCAAGTCGATGCCTGGATGCTGTGCGAGAAAGCGCTTCGCGATACCGGGGAACCATTGGATGGCGGTGCTCGTGAACGCCGCCACGCGCACGATGCCGCTTTCGAGGTGCTTGAGCTCGGCGAGGCGCATCTCCAGCTGGCGCTCGCTGTTGCACACGTTCTGCACCCAGGGAAGCAGATCGGCGCCGTCCGAGGTGAGGTGCGCGCCGCCGTAGTCGCGCACGAACAGCGGCACGTCCAGTTCTCGTTCGAGCGTGCTCACGAGGTAGCTGATGCCGGCCTGGGTGTATCCTAGGTCGTGGGCGGCCTGTTTGAAACTGCCCGTTTCAGCCACCTTTAGGAACGCATCGTATTTCTGGTTGCCCACAGATCGCTCCTTCTCTTGCTCACAATATCTTCACACCGTTCTTCGATGTATGTCACTATACGGAGCTTGAAAAGGAATAACAAGAAACTCTTAAAATCTTAAAAAGATAATCTCATTTTACTTTTATCAGGAGAACCCATACCATGTGCCAGCAACCCTAGAACATCATCCAGTGAAGTTCCGCGAGGGCGGGACGTGAGAGTCTTGCGCTGCCGAGCGCCGTGCAAGCTGCGGATCGAAAGGAGGCACCCCGTGAAAACTCGTAGCAAGCGCTGGCCCTATGTCGCGTGCGTCGTGCTGCAGACCGTTATCTTCGGATCGGGTAACGCTATCACGAAGATGGCGTACGAGAGCATCACGCCCATGTGGTGCCTCGCCATCAGGTTCGGCTTGGCCGCGCTCGTGTTCGCGATCTTCTTCGGCCCGCGCATCGTGCGCCAGCTAAAGGGCGCGCGTATCGGCGCCTGGATGCCCGCAGCGCTTTGCATGGCGCTGGCGTATCTCACCTGCAATGTAGCGCTCGACTTGACCACGGCCACCAACGTGGGCTTCCTCGTGGCGTTGCCCGTGGTGTTCGCGCCGCTGTTGTCGTGCCTGGTGAACCGCCGTCGTTATCCGCTGGCCTTCCTGCCGTTCCAGGCGGCGGTCGTGGTCGGGCTCTACCTCTTGTGCAGCAACGGGGGAGCTCCTTCGTTCGGCTTGGGCGAGATCCTCGCGCTGCTGTCCTCCGTGGCGTTGGCCGGCGCGCTCGTGTTCGGCGAGCGCGGCTTGGAGCAGCTGGACGCCACCACGGTGGCGGGAACGCAGATAGTCGCCTCGTTCGTCGTGGCTCTTGCGTGCGCGCTGGTTTTCGAGCCACCCGTGAACGTGGCGGCCGTGCAGCCCGTAGCCTGGGGCACTATCGCCTTTCTGGCGCTGCTCAGCACCTGCCTCACCTTCATGCTGCAGAACGTGGCGCTGACGGAGTTGCCGTCCTCCACCGTGTCGCTGCTGCTCACAGGCGAGCCCGTGTTCACTGCGGCGTTCTCGTTCATGCTGCTGGGCGAAGCGCTTTCTGCGGCTGGTATGGCTGGCGCCGTGGTCATCGTGGCAAGCGTCGTAGCCGCCACATGGGTGGAGGGTCGCCAAAGCGCGCCTGCGGCTTCGCTCGCACCGCAGGCCGAGCATGCGCTCGCGTTGGAGGAAGGGTGGTTCGAAGGCGCGGAGTTCGGCGCTCAATCGTCCCTGGCGGGAGTGGAGCTGCCCCATCTTGCGCCTTCCGAGCGCCGGTCTTTCGCTTCCGAGCGCGCGGCCTAAAGCGTCTTTTCTGCATGCGGTTCCCCTGTTCGCATCCTGAACGGCGAGCGGACGGTCTCCGCTCGCCGCTTCGTTTCTGCCGTCTGTGAGCGAAGCTTCCGCGAAACGCTCCTTTCGTCTGGCCACGTCTAACCGATTGTTGGTTGCTCGCCCGTCATCCCGCGATCCTTCTTTATAGTACTAAGGTAGTAACAACTGCCTTGACAGCTTGTCGCCATACGGGAGGAGCGTGCATGTCTGATGGCATCGAAACCCTTGTCCAATGACGAAGCGAAGAATCTGATGAAGCAGCTCGGCATGGCCGAGGCGTCCGCTCGCGACGAAGATCGCGTCGCGAAAGGCGGGAGCTCGACGAGCGAGGCGAGCGTTGCGCAGCTGCTGAGCGAGCTGTATCGTTCCGACATCGGACGCAGGCCGCCGCACATGACGCGCGGCTGACGATCGGTCGACTCCGGTCGAAGCCTGCCGCCCCGTCGACCTCGGCGGGGCGGTCGCAAGGCGAACAAGCGGCAACCTTCCTTTGACGGCTTCGCTCATGCTCGCGTTGCGAGCATTGCCCTTTTCGTCGATTTGGTGCATCATGGATGCAGAGGCCGTCCGCGTCGCGGACGGTGAATCGCAAGCATAGGAGGCTCGTATGGCTACCCTCAGCGACGGATTCAAAGACATCTTCCTGGCCGGCATCGGCGCGATGGCCATAACCGGCGAAAAAACCAAGGATCTGGTTGATCAGCTCATCTCCAAAGGCGAGCTCACCGTGGATCAGGGCAAGCAGATCAACACCGAATTGAAGCATAAGGCGGAAGACGTGGCTGCAAGCGTGCGCTACGACGTGCTGGAGGCTCGCATGGCCGCCATGACGCCGGAGGAGCGTGCGGCGTTCGTCGCTAAGGCTGCCGAGTTCGCCGAGAAGGCGAACGCGAAGTCGGCTTCCGAGGCTGAAGTGGGCGACGCTTCCGCGGTGTCCGTCGACGACGAGGCGGCTTCGGCTGCCGCGCCGCAAACGCCGGGCGCCTAGCGCACGGCTGCGAGCTGCCCGTCCATGCCGGAGAACACGCTGCTGCGCTATTTTTTCAGCTCCGGTTCGGAGGTCGATCCCGAGGATCGGTTCCATCTGAATCGGAAGACGCGCACGCGGCGCCTCAAGGAAATATCCGATATCCTGCGGAAGCACCACTTCCTGAAGGGTTTCACGCCCGAGGCCTTTCGCGCCATGCTGGAGGACCTGGGCCCCAGCTTCGTGAAGATCGGCCAAACGCTGTCTACGCGCTCGGAGATTTTGCCGAAGGCGTACTGCGACGAACTGGCGAAGCTGCAGATGGAGTGCGACCCGCTGCCGTTCGAGGCCATCCTCGAGGCGCTCGACGACATCTACGGCGACGCGCAGGGCGACGTGTTCGACGCCATCGATCCCACGCCGCTGGGAAGCGCCTCGCTGGCCCAGGTGCACAAGGCGCGCCTTGTCACGGGCGAGATCGTGGCCGTGAAGATCCAACGCCCCGGCGTGAAGACCACGATGGCCCAGGATATCGATATCATGCGCATGGTGGCGCGCTACGCTGCGCGTTTCATGAAGGACGAGCAGATGCTCGACTTGCGCGACGTGGTGGAAGAGCTGTGGGCCACGTTCCTCGAGGAGACGGACTTCCAGCGCGAAGCCGCTAACCTCGAGGAATTCGCGCGCCTGAACAAGGGCGTCGCCTTCATCGATTGCCCGAAAGTGCATACCGAGCTGTGCGGCGAGTACGTGCTGGTCATGGAATACATCGACGGCATTCCCATCCTGGCGACCGACCGTCTGCGGAATGCGGGCTACGACCTCGAGGAGATCGGCGAGAAGATCCTCGACAACTACGCCTCGCAGATCCTCGATCACGGGTTCTTCCATGCCGACCCGCATCCGGGAAACCTTCTCGTTCGCAGCGGCAAGATCGTCTACATCGATCTCGGCATCATGGGTCGTTTGTCGCCGCGCGATCGCGCCGGATTCGGCAATATCATCCAGGCGGTTGGCATGGAGAGCTCGTCCGAGCTCAAGGATGCGCTATTGTCCTTTGCCATCGCGAAGGACAATTCGGTTATCGACCATACGCGCTTTTTGGCCGACCTCGACCTGCTATTGAACGATTACGGCTCGTGCGATGTGGCCGATATCGACATCGGAGCGTTCCTGAACGACATCCTCATGCTCACGCGGTCGTGCAAGGTGACGCTGCCGTCTTCCATCACCAGCGTGTCGCGCGGCATCGTCACGCTGGAGGGTACCATCGCGCCGTTCATCCCGAACCAAAACGTCGTGTCCATCATCAACGCCCATATCCAGCGCTCGAAGAACCAGGGCGACGAGCTTGTGCAGGCCATGCAGGATCTGGCTCTTGCGCTGCGCTCGTCGTCGCACGGCGCGCTCGACGCGGCACGGTATTCCGGCGAAACGCTCAAGATGCTCACGCGCGGCCAGCTGAAGATGAACATGGAGGTGCTGGGCAGCGAGGCGCCGCTGTCGAAGCTGGCCAAGATCATCAACCGTCTGACCATCGGCATCATCATAGCCGGGCTGTTCATCGGATCGAGTATGCTGTCGCTGTCGTCGATGGAACCGCGTCTGCTGGGCGTGCCGGTGCTCGCGTTCTTCGGCTACCTGGGGGCGGCCGTGCTGTCGGTATGGGTGGTCTTCGACATCAGCAAGCGCAAGTTGTAGCGCCGGGGAGCTTCTCTTTTCCCAGTTCAAACGTTCCGCAACCAATAATTGCGGAAAATTCCAACTGAAATAGGTCGCGCTCGCTTCCTCGCAACCGTAGTCTTTTCGGTACGCTACTATGGACGAAACGAGAAAGGCAGCACACCATGAACGTAGAGATCGCGCAACGCTTGGCCGAGCGCCGCAAGCAGGCGGGGCTTTCGCAGGAGGCGCTCGCCGCGCGTCTGGGCGTGTCGCGGCAGGCCGTGTCGAAGTGGGAGCGCTCCGAGTCGTCCCCCGACACCGACAACCTCATCGCGCTGGCTCAGCTGTACGGTCTGTCGCTGGACGATCTGCTGTACGTCGACGAAGAGATCCGCGACGACGTCACGTTCGAGGCGGCCGATCGCGCCGCTAAGCGCCAGGCCGAGCAGGAGACTGCGACGGCTTCCCCTGCAGATCCCCCGCCAGCGCCCGCCGATGAGGCTGCGGCCTCCGATGCGTCGGGCGGAACCGAAGCCGCATCGTCCGGCAAGAAGGGCAAGGTGCACATCGGTCCCGGCGGGATTCACGTGGAGGACGGAGACGAGTACGTGCACGTGTCGTGGCGCGACGGCGTGCACGTGAAGGACGCCAAGAAGGGCGAGGAAGTGCACGTGGGTTGGGACGGCGTGCACGTGAAGAGCCCCGGCAACAGCGCAGGCGACGATGATGTGGTCATCGACGGCGCCAAGGTGGTCATCAACGGCGAGCAGTTCGACAGCTGGCAGGACGCGCATGCGCGGTACCATCACGGATGGGATCGCGAAGAGCGTTGGTACGAGCCGTGCGGCTACACCGTGCGGGGCGAGCGCTTCGACAGCATCGACGATGCTCGCGCCAAGTACGGTGACGAAGTGGGGAAGTCTATTCCCGTGCGCAAGCACTACCTACGCGAGTTCGAGAAGTCGTGGGTGAAGTTCCCGTATCCGCTCGTGGTCATCGTCGTGTACCTGCTGCTGGGCATTTTGAACGGCGCGTGGGCCATGGGGTTGTTTCTGTTCCTGACCATTCCCTTGTACTACATGGTGGGTCACGCCATCGGGCGCAAGCGCCTCGCGCCGCTGGTGTCGGGCGCGTATCCCATCGCGGTGGTGGCCTGGTTCTGCTGGATGGCGTTCGTGCTGAACCAGCCGCATCCCGCCTGGGTGGCCTTTCTCACCATTCCCGTAGTGGAGTGGCTCGTGCATAGCCTGTCCCGCTGGTGGCGCGATCGCAAGCGCCGCAAGGGTGACGCGGAAAACGCGCCCATCGACGTGGACGCGCAGTAAAGAACCGGGTCGCATCTTGCGGCCCGGTTCTTTACTGCGACGAGGTGGCACCCGTGCGGCTCTTCGTCGCTTTTCCGTTTCGTTGAGGTCTGCCGTGCGGATGGCGTACAATGGGCGCAGGGGGTCATCGATCGCCGAGGGGAGCGCGCTCGTCATGGTCAGTTCGTATATCGCGTGGTATCTGTTTCTTGCGGGTGCGGGAGGGGGTGCATTTCTGCTCGGTTCGTTCGTGGACTTTGCACTGCGCGTCAGCAATCGATCGTGGCTGCGCGGCGCCAGCGCGGTGACGGATGCGGGTTTGCTGGCTGGCCCGGTACTCGTCGCGCTCGGAACGGTGTTTCTCGCGCTCGATTTAGGGGCTCCCGATCAGGCTTTCCGATTGTTCCTTACCCCGTCCGGCAGTCTGCTTTCAGCGGGGGCGTGGGCACTTGCGTTGTTCTGCGCGACGGCGTTCGCGGCGTTTTTAATGGGGTTCGCGGATGATGGACCGGGTTTGCGCGTTGCCGAAACCGTGGTCAGTGTCTTCGCCGCTTTGCTGGCTCTGTTCGTGGTGCTGTATGCCGGCGTGTTTCTCTCGCTCTATCCGGCCGTGCCGTTTCTCAACTCACCGCTTGTGCCGGTCGTGTTCGTCGCGTCGGCGTTGGCAACCGGAGCTGCCGTGCTGACGATCATAGGCTTCTTCAGGTTTTCGCGCGATGAAACGATCGGGGGTTTCGCTAGTCTGCTTCGGCTCGATGCGGTTCTCGTTGCGATCGAGGCTATCGCCATTGCGGCGTTCATCGTCGTTTCGCTCATGGGCGACGAAGCTGCCGCTCATTCGGCTGCTGAGTTGCTATCGGGACATTCTGCAATGCTGTTTTGGTTGGGTGTCGTGTTGGCGGGGATCGTGGTGCCGCTATCGGTGGATGTCGAATGCCTGCGTTCGCCCAACCCTTCACTGTTCGTCGTGGGGGCTGTGAGCACGCTGCTCGGAGGCATCTGCCTGCGGTTCTCCCTTCTCGTGGCCGCCGAGCGCTTCTGTCTCGTCGACATGAGTCTGCTATCGTTCTGGATGTAGCCAGTCTGTCATTGCGATATGTGATACTATGACAATCACTATGATTGAGAAGACTATCGAAAGAGAAGTAGCGTTCGACGCCATGGGTTCGTTCCAAGTGGACGAAAGAAGCGGCGTCCCTCTGTGGATTCAGATTCGAAAGCGGCTCGTGTTCCTCATCACTTCAGGAAAGTACGAACGTGGCGAGCGTCTCCCTTCCGTACGCGAGCTTTCCGTTCAATTGGGTGTGAACTACAACACCATCAACAAAGTGTATCAGGATCTCGAGCGTGACGGCTACATCTTCACGAAGCGCGGACGTGGCACGTATGTGTCTGACCTCAAGGATGTCGATCTGTCGGCTGTCGGCCAAGACGTCGAGGCGCTTGCAATCGATTTCGTCCAGCAGGCTCTTGCTAAGGGTTTGACATCCGAGGATATCCATGACCTGGTGAGCGAACAGATATTGCTGTTAGGGGGCGGAGCTTAGGGGCGCGGGCCAAGGGGTTGGGGCAACGTGGGAGCCATCATGCGAAGCAAATCGAAGCGAAACGAAGAAAAGCGCGTGGAGTCGGCCGTCCGGCCGAAAGGTATGGTTGCGCCCGTCGGGCGGAAAACCTCGCGCAACAGCGTATACATTTTTGCGGCATCGGTATTCCTTATCGTTGCGGGTGCCATTCTCGCTGCGCTTTGGAGCATGCTTACCTCGACGGTGGTTATCGTCGCGGTGATGGCTGGCGCGGTGGCCGCGTTCAGCATTCGTATTGCGCCGCAGTGGGAGCGTGTCGTGGTGCTGCGTTTAGGCAACTTCAACCGCATTGCTGGCCCTGGGCTTTATTTCGTCGTTCCCGTGGTAGAACATGCTACTGCGCACATTGACCAGCGCATGATCACCACGCCGTTCACGGCGGAGGAGGCGTTGACCGCCGACCTTGTGCCGCTCGATATCGATGCCGTGCTGTTCTGGATGGTGTGGAATCCCAAAGACGCCTGCGTCGAGGTAGAGGACTACGCGTCGGCCATTTGGTGGGCCGCGCAAACAGCGCTGCGTGATGCGGTGGGGCGCATCAATCTGGCCGAAGTTGCCACGCGGCGAGAGCAGCTGGACGGTGAGATCAAGGATATCCTCGACGAAAAGACGCGTTCGTGGGGCATCTCGGTCGTATCGGTGGAGATCCGCGACATCGCTATTCCCAAAGAGCTGCAGGATGCCATGTCCAAGGAAGCGCAGGCGGAGCGCGAGCGCAACGCGCGACTCTTGCTCGCAGAAATCGAAAAAGACATCTCCGAGATGTTTGTCGATGCGGCGGCTGTCTACGATCGCAACGACAAGGCGCTCCAACTTCGCACGATGAACCTCATCTATGAGAGCGTCAAAGAGAAGGGCGGTCTCGTCATTGCCCCGAGCGCGTTCGGCGAAGCGTTCAACAATATCGACAGCTTCTTGAAGTAGGGCGAAACTAGCGCAGATGTTTCATGAAGCATCTGCTTCGAATCGCGTACGCTGCCTGGACCGTCGCTTGGTCCAGCATTTCCATGGCCGATGCGCGCAGGCAGCGGGGCTACGCACACTCTTCTTCATGCTCAAGATAGGATAATTAAAGTGATTGACTGTCATAGAGCTATAGAGTACCTTGACAGCAGACACTAAGCGGTGTCGGAGGGGACAGCCGCTGAAGTTGCGGGTGCCCTCGTAGACGAGCTGAAGGGGGTAGCACCATGAGCGAGAACGGCATGGGAATCAGCCGAAGGGTTTTTGTGGCGGGCGCGGGGGCGACTGCGCTCGGCGTAGGGCTAGCGGGCGGTATCGTCGGTTGCACGCCAGGCGCCGAAAAGGAGTCCGAGCATACGGCGGGGGTCGAGAAAACGGCCTACGATCCGAAAGCGGGCGAGTGGATCCCCACTACCTGCAACATGTGCTTCAACAACTGCTCCATTAAAGCGCATGTCATCGACGGCGTTGTGGTAGAACTGACGGGCAATCCCGACAGCTCCATCGGCCGCGGGCATATATGCGGCAAGGGCGCGTCGGGCATCATGCAACTCTACGATCCCAACCGCATCACCAAGCCTCTGAAGCGCACGAATCCCAAGAAGGGCTTCGACGAGGATCCGGGTTGGGAGGAGATCAGCTGGGACGAGGCCTACGGGTTGGTGGACGAGCACATGAAGGCGGCTATCGAGCGCAGCGGCCCGCACGCCGTCACCGGCATGTCCATGGTGGCTAGCCAGATCGGCTCTCTGGTGCGCCATACGGCACTCGGCGTGATCTACGGCAACGCCGAAGGCAGCTGCTCCGATATCTGCGGAGCCGGGGTCCATCAGATAGAATACCTGTTCACGGGGACGGGCAATGCGCGTCCCGACTATGTCAACTGCAACTACGTCGTCCAGTTCGGCACCAATGCGGGCACGGCTACCCGTCATGGATACAACATGACCGTCGAGCCTTTCGCTGAGCGTCGCAAGAACGGTTTGCGCCACGTGGTGTTCGATCCGCATATGGGCGCTGCGGGAGAGAAAGCCGATCTCTGGGTGCCTATTCGCCCCGGCACCGATGCCGCTGCGGCGCTTGCCATCGCGTACGTGCTCGTTCACGAGGAAAACCTCATCGACATCGAGTTCCTTGCGAATCGTACCAACGGCCCTTCTCTGGTCGACCTGGATACCAAGCGCATCGTCTTCGACGAGAAGACAGGGCATTCGCTGTACATGGATTCCGACGGCGAGGCGAAGCCTTACGATCGGTGCAGCGCCCCCCAACTCGAGGGTACGTTCGAGGTGGACGGCAGGCAGTGCTCGACAGGATTCACCCTGTATAAAGAGCATCTGAAGACCTACACGCCCGAGTACCAGGAGAGCATAACCACGGTTCCCGCGGCCACTATCCGCCAGGTTGCCAAAGAGCTTGGCGAAGCGGCCTGCATCGGCCAGACCACCGAGATCGACGGCGTGACGTTGCCTTATCGCCCTGCTGCCGTCGACGCGTTTTCCGGCATCACGCGCCATAAGCACGCTTTCCATAGCTGCTGGGCCGTGTTCAGCCTGAACAACCTCATCGGTTCGACGAACTCCGTCGGCGGCTTCTGCGGTTTCGATCCCATCTGCAACGGCTGGGCCGACGACAACCCGACCATGTCGTGGCGCCCCGGTTTATGGGAGCCCGAGGGGCTCATCGATTGCGCCGGTCTGCTGCTTGCATTCCCGAACTCTTACTATAAAAAGGTGTACGAAGGCGATTACACGCCTACGACCATGGGCATGATGGAACTCCAGCCCATGTCCGACGACAACCACTTCGAGCACATTGCCCAGGCTCATCCCGACCTGTATCGCACGCAGGCCGCCGAGGTCGCTCTCTGCTATGCATGCAATCCCATCAAATGGTGGGGCAACTACGACGAACAGGCTGAAATCTTCAAGAATTACGAGTACGTTGTAGGCATCGATATGTTTCTGAACGAGTCGTCCTATTTCTACGATGTGATCTTGCCCGAATGCTGCTATCTGGAGCGCACCGAGCCGCTGCCGCATGCAGCAGGCAACCATCGTGTCATCGGCGGTTTGGAAAATCCGTGGACCGTTCCCGTGTGGCAGAAGGTCGTCGAGCCGAAGGACGGCGCGCCTTCCAGCTGGCAGCTGTTCGCAGAATTGGCAAGTCGCGCCGGAAAGAACGCCGAATTCATCGCCACGCTTAACGGCATGTTCCGCGTGAAGGACGAGTATTCGGTACCCATGGACCAGAAGCTCGACGTAGAGGCTTTCGCCGATTCCATCTTAAAATCCAACATCGACGAAGAGCACGACTTCGCATGGCTGAAAGAGCATGCTGTGTACGATCATCCTCGCACCGTTGACGAAGTGTACATCTGGGCAAACGGTGAACCTGGCCGCGTGCCGCTGTACTTCGACTTCCTGTTGGAGGCGAAGAGCAAGGTGGAGGCCAAGGTCGCCGAGCTGGGCATTCCGTGGGAGGTCGACGACTACCAGGCTCTTCCCGATTGGAAGCCCGGCTGCGGGTATGAGGTGACCGATCCTGGCTTCGACATCCTCCCCGTGTATTACACCGATGCGATCAACACCGACTCGTGGCTCATGGAGAACCCCTGGATCAACGAGATCAATGAAGAGAACCCTTACGGCTACACCATTGAGATCAACGCCGCTACGGCTCGGGCGAAAGGGTTCGCCAGCGGTGATAAGGTGAGGCTTGTCACGGTCGACGGCGTATCGGTGGAGGGCGTGCTGGCTACGTCCGAGGGCGTGCATTCCGAATGCGTGGCCGTCATCGGCGGGCACTGGGGTTCGAAATCGGCCTATATGCCCATTGCGAAGGACAAGGGCGTTCCCGTTGTGCATCTGGTTCCCGGTCAGACCCCTGACCGCATGGATCATGTGTGCTCGGCGTTCGACCAGTGCATTCGCGTCAAGCTTGAGAAGATCGCATAAAGGGAGGAGTGAACCATGGCTTACGGAATGCTGATCGATCTGAAGAAATGCGTGGGATGCCACGCATGCGCCGTAGCGTGCAAGGAGGCGCATGGAACCCCTCCGGGTATAACGCGCTCCCATGTCAAGCGAGAGTTTGAGGGCGAGTATCCAGACGCAACGATGCATATCGTCCCCATGCTGTGCATGCATTGCGAGAATCCGCCTTGCGTCGAGGCGTGTCCGACCGAGGGCGCTACTTACAAACGCGAAGACGGCATCGTGGTGGTGGACAAGGAGAAGTGCATCGGCTGCAAATCCTGCATCATGGCTTGCCCCTACGGCGCGCGCTATTACCGCGAGAACGAGGACGGCTATTTCGGGTCCGAGCTTAACGAGTACGAAGCCGTCATGTATACCGCCATGCCGCAGGGGCGCGTTGACAAGTGCACCTTCTGCGTCGATCGTATCGATGCAGGCGGCAACGAGCCTCAGGCGTGCGTGGCTGCATGTCCGGCTGGCGCGCGCGTGTTCGGCGACTTGGAAACGCTGAAAAAGCAGGCCGAATCCGCCGCCGGCTTCCAGCTGCTTCCCGACGAAGGGGCGAATCCTTCGGTTTGGTACCTTCCCAACAAGGTGAATGCCTGATCTCGCCTTCCCTCCCTCTCCGGGCGGCGGCCTTTTCAGGTCGCCCCCCGCTCGGAGTTGCGAATGCGATCGGTTGAAAAGAGGTGCTCCATGATCCGCAGCCGTTCGTTTGCCCTTGTCGATACGGAGTCCAAGGTTTCGGCATGCACGCATATGCCTATCGTGCGGTACGAAGACGCGCGCTTTTCGAAGCGGGACGATTCGGTCATCCAGGAGGCGGAGTTGACCGTGTTCGTGAACGGCGCACGGCAGTGCGACATGACATGTTCGCCTTGGGATGTGCGCGAGCTGGTCGCAGGCAACTTGTTCTTGGCGGGTGTTATCACGGATCCTGAGCAGGTGAGCGCTATAGACGTCGATCTGGCTTCGGGTGCGGTGTCGGTGCGTGTCGATGTTACGGGGGCTTCGCGTCGACGTCGCCGACACGTCGAAACGCTGCGCGACGGCGGGGTGGTGATTTCCGGAGTGTTCGAGCGTGGTGACGGCGGAGATCCTTCGTGCGATGCGGAAGGGTTCTTGCCGGTGGAGTCCGATCTCACGCTGCAAGCGGCTCAGGTGGTCGAGCGCATGGCTCTTCTGGAGGACCGCTCGCTGCTGTTTCGGCGCACGGGCGGCGTGCACAGCGCGGTTCTGGTCGACCAGTGCGGGGTGGTTGCATGGTTCGAGGATATCGGGCGCCACAGTGCTTTGGACAAGCTGGTCGGCTGGTGCTTCTTGAACGGGGTGGATGCGTCGGATAAAATGCTCCTATTCAGCGGCCGGGTGCCGCGCGAGATCATCGTGAAGGTGATTCGTCTCGGCTGCCCTGTTGTTGCGTCTCCCGGTGCGCCCACAAGCTTGTCGATGCGTCTGGCCCAGCGTTGGGGCGTCACGCTAGTCGGATTCGCCAAGCGCGACGTCTTCAACGTGTACGCGCATCCTGAGCGCATCGTCTAGGAAGAGGTTCCCTTTCGGAAACGAAGAAGCGCCGCGCATCTTGAAACGATGCGCGGCGCTTACCTATATATAGGAGATACGAAGTCGGATCAGCTCGCCCCGAGTGCGTCTTAGTTGTTCGCGAACCTGCTGTAGTTGTAGCCGCCGACGCCCGCCTTCTTCTTGGAGCCGTTCTGCTTGGCGGCGCCCTTCGCGTTCGGAGCGGACTTCTCGTACTTCTTCTTCTCGCTCATCTCGAGACGGCGCTTCGCGTGATCCATGTTGTTGCTGCGCGGGCCGTCGGGCTTGGCGGCGCCGTCGAAGGATCGCTTGCCCTCGGCGCGCTTGCCGCGCCCGGGGCGGTTGTCCGAGCGACCCTCGGCGCGGCTGTCCGAGCGGCGCTCGAAGTCGCGCTTCTCGCCGCCGCGCTTGTCGGAACGCTTTGCGCCCGCGGGGCGTCCGGAGCCTTTGTTGCCCTTGTAGCCGCCCTTTTTCGGAGCGCCCTTCTTGCCCTTTTCCAGCACGGTCATGTCCAGCTCGTAGGTCTCGAGCTCCATGAGGGGCACGTTCTTGCCGATGAGCTTCTCGATGTCGCTCATCGTGCGGCGCGACTCGCGCGTGACGAACGAGACCGCGAAGCCCTGCTCTCCGGCGCGGCCCGTGCGGCCGATGCGGTGCACGTAGTCCTCGGGCATGTCGGGCAGGTCGAAGTTGATGACGTGGTCCACGTCGGGTACGTCGATGCCGCGCGCCAGCACGTCGGTCGCCACGAGGATTGACGTGCGGCCGCGACGGAAGTTGTCGAGGGCGCGCTTGCGCTGGCCTTGCGACTTGTCCGAGTGGATGGACTCGGCACGGTAACCTGCGTCGCACAGTGCCTCGGCGCAATCCTCGGTGCGGTTCTTCGTGCGCGCGAACACGATCACGCGGTCGGAGCCCTTCTCCTCCAGCAGCGCCTGCAGAAGCTCGGGCTTCTTGAAATTGGCGATGGGCATCATGAACTGCTCGACCGTCTGGGCGGTCTCGCCGTTGCGGGCGATTTCCACGACGGCCGGGTCGTTCAGCAACGAGCCCAGGTTCTTCTGGATGGAGTGGTCGATGGTGGCCGAGAAGAGCAGCGTCTGGCGATCGGCGGGGGTGGCGTCTACGATGGTGGTGACGGCGGGCAGGAAGCCCATGTCAAGCATGCGGTCCGCTTCGTCCAGCACGAGGGACTTGATGCCGCCGAGGTCGACGACGCCTTTGTTCATGAGGTCGTTCAGGCGGCCGGGCGTGGCGATGAGCACGTCGGTGCCGCGTCGGATCTCGTTGATCTGGGGGCCGTAGGGCGTACCGCCGAACACGGTGGTCACGTAGTGCCCCGTCTTGCGGGTGATCTGCATGCACGTCTGCGAGATCTGCTGCGCCAGCTCACGGGTGGGGCTGACCACCAGCACGCGGGGCGCGCGCTTGCCCCTCTTGCCGCGCGGCAGGGTGCTCAGGATGGGCAGCAGGAACGCGGCGGTCTTACCCGTGCCGGTGCTGGCGGCGGCGATGAGGTCGCGGCCTTCCAGGACCAACGGGATGGCCTGCAGCTGCACAGGGGTGGGGTTCTCGTAGCCCAGGCGTTCGACGGCGGCAAGGGCAGCCTCGGACAAGCCGAGGTCGGCGAAATTCTGCATTATTCGTTTCCGTT
This sequence comes from Eggerthella sp. BIOML-A4, assembly GCF_009875575.1. Lineage (NCBI taxonomy): Bacteria > Bacillati > Actinomycetota > Coriobacteriia > Eggerthellales > Eggerthellaceae > Eggerthella > Eggerthella sp. BIOML-A4. The sequence goes on from NZ_WWRX01000001.1 coordinate 347,461, forward strand.
TCTCTTCGTGCGCGCTCGATGCGCGCTTTTCGGTCGCACCCGCTCCTGCGGCGTGCATTGCGCTTGACTCGAGCCGCTTTCTGATTCGTTGGCATTGCGCGAAAAGAAACAGGAAAGAATTTCGTGTAAAGCGACTGACCATTATGCCAGCCATCGGTGAGGAAAGTAAAGGAAAATGTAAAAATTGACTGAGAATATGTACTGAAATCCATCAAAACGGACTGTTTTTTAACGTGATCGGTAGACTTTCAAACGTCTGCAGCCCCTTATGTTCATCTGATGTCCAAGGAGCTTCCCACTTAGAATTTACACTGCTTTACTTTGCCGTTGACGTGGGAAAACGAAAAAACTCGGGGGGGGGGGCTTCACCGAAGACCGATTTTTCTGTTGCTAAACTGAAACCGTGCTATTATATTGAGGACGGAACAGACGAGCGCTCCGGCTCAATTGAGTGTTGAAGAGATTCGCGACGAGCGAGACGGACGGTTAGGAAACGCATTTTCCCTATGGGATTCGACGACAACAACAGACAGACGGCTTCGGGTCGCCATGGTGCCTCCGCTTCGCGCGGAGGTTCTCACGCCTATGGGCAACCTCCCGCGGACGGTTTCGGTCAGGCTCCCCATGGCAGCCGGCCTTATCCGCAGGGCGGTGGGTACGCTTCGCGCCCGACGGGGCAGACGCCGTATCCAAACCAGCGACCGGCGAACTACGGCTACGCTTCGCAAGCTGACGAGATCGTGCGCGTGCGCAAAAAGCGCAAGAAGCACACCAAGCTGAAGCGGGCGGCGCTTATCGCGCTCGCCGTCGTCGTGGTGCTCGTGGGCGGCGTCGCCGCGTACGGCGCTTGGTACACGAGCAGCCTCGCAAGCAACATGGCGCTCGACGCTCAGGAGCAAAGCGAGTTGAGCAGCGTTCTCGCCCCCTCCGATTCCCAGATGGAGCCGTTCTACGTGCTGCTGGTGGGCTCGGACAACTGGGAGACGTACGGGGAGCGCTCCGACGCCCTCGTGCTCGTGCGCATCGATCCGGTGGGCCACGTCATCACCATGGTGTCGATTCCGCGCGACACGCCGTACGAGTACAACGGCAAGGTCGAGAAGATCAACCAGATGTTCGCCGTGAACGGGGCGGCTGGCGCCGTTACAGCGGTGCAGGACCTCACCGGCGTGAAGATCTCCGACTACGTGGAAATCGAGTTCGCCGGGTTGGCCGAGTTCGTGGATTCGATCGGCGGCATCTACGTGGACGTGCCCTACACCATCGACTACCAGGTGTACACGCAGGATCAGGCGCCCGTCCATATCGAGGCCGGCAACCAGCTGCTCAACGGCGAGCAGTGCGTGGCGCTTGCCCGCATGCGCACCGCCTATGGCGACGACCAGGAGGCCATCCGCCAGTCGAACGTGCGCGCGATGGCCATGGCGCTCATGAAGAACGTGCTGCAAGCTCCTCCGGTCGAGATCCCCGGCCTGATCCAAAACCTCTCCCAGTGCGTGTCTACGAGCATCGACTTGCAGACGATGATCTCGCTTGCGACCGATTTCGCACAGGCGGGCAACCCCACCATCTACACGTGCACCGGTCCGTACAAGGGCGACTTCATGGAGGAATACGGCGGCCTGTGGCTGTGCTACGAGGATCCCGAGGGTTGGGCTACACTGATGAAGGCGGTCGACGCCGGCGAGAATCCCGAAGCTGCCGAGACCACCGTTAACGGCAAGTAAGCAAGCAGCGTACGTACGACGCTGAAGAGAAAGACGAACGAATGACACTGCTCGAACTATTCAAACTGCTGCGCAAGCACCTGGCCCTGGTGGTGGTGCTGCCCGTCGTGCTCGCGATCGCGACGGCAGGCTTCAGCTGGGGCCTCATGCAGAACCAGTACACGGCCACGGTGTCCGTGTACGTGCTGACTGCGAAGGACGACGCGAGCTCTTCGAGCACCACCGCGTACAACGACCTCACCGCCAGCCAGCTCATGGCGAACGACATAGCGACTTTGGCGAAGTCGGAGACCGTGCAGAAGCGCACGGCCGAGGCTCTTGGCATGTCTTCGCTCAGCGGATACAAGATTTCCGTCGAAGCGGGCACCACCACGCGCGTCATCAGCATCTCGGTGACGGCGGGCAAGCCCGATGCGGCTGCCATCGTCGCCAATGAGATATCCACCGTTCTGTCCACCACCGCGCAAAGCGTCATGGGCGTCGAGAGCGTCAACGTGGTCGACGCGGCCGAGGTTCCCACGGATCCGTCGGGCCCGCCGCGCGCCATGTACACGGCGGTCGCGTTCCTCGCGGGCATCTTCCTGGCAGTGGCCATCGTAGTGGTGCTGGATATGCTGAACACGCGGGTGCGCAACCCTGAAGAAGCTGAAGAACTGCTGGGCATTCCGGTCATCGGCCGTATCCCCACGATCAAGGGTTAGGAGGGTATAGGCCATGGCTAAGAAAAAGAAGCAGGCGTCCAACATGCTCGAGGTGCAGAACGCGGCGAAGACGCTTTTTGCGAACATCCGCTTCATGTCGCCCGACAACCCCATCCGCTCCATCGTCATGACGAGTTCGGTGCCGAACGAGGGCAAGTCCACGTGCTCCGTGGAGCTGGCTCGCGCTATCGCCACGTCGGGCAAGACGGTGCTGCTCGTGGAGGCCGACATGCGCTGTCGCACGCTTGCCAGCCTGCTGAACGTGCGTCCTGCGGCGGGCGTGTACGCCGTCCTCACCGATGCGGCACCGCTCAAGACGGCCGTCACGCCGACGCAGACTCCCAACCTGTTCTTCCTCGACGTCGAGCCGAACATACCCAACCCGGCCGACATCATCTCGTCCAAGCGGTACCAGAAGCTGGTTGCCACGCTGGAGGACAGCTACGATTATGTGATTTACGACATGCCGCCGGTCGGCACCTTCGTCGATGCCGCCATCCTGTCCACGTTGGTGGACGGCACGGTGTTGGTGGTCAAGCCCGGCTCGACGAAGCGTTCCGAGCTGGTGGACGCGTGCGAGCAGCTGAAGAAGGCCGATGCCAACATCCTCGGCGTCTGCGCCACGTTCTGCGAAGGCACCGGTTCCGAATACTATTACGCGTACTATACCAAGGACGGCGGACGGTTGAAGGACGACGGCGATGTTGCCGCGCTGCAGGCCGAGACGCGCACGCCGGTTCCCACGGCCGGGCGTCGTGCACCCCGCGGTGCGCAGGGCAGCCCCGTTCCTGCAGGCGGTCGCGGCGGATTCGCTAAGGATCCCGTGGCGGGAAGAGGGCGTAGGGCCTGATGAGGGATTTGCATTGCCATATCCTTCCCGGCGTCGACGACGGTGCGCGCAACCTGGACGAGTCTCTGGCCATGCTGGAGGCCGCCAAGGCTGCGGGAATCACGTCTATCGTGTGTACCCCGCATGTGCGCGATCCCTACTTCGACTACGACGCGATGTGGGATGCTTACGAGTTGCTCGTGGCGCACGCTGACGGGTTCCCGCTGACGATGGGCTTCGAGGTGAACCATTCCAAGCTTATGCAATTGGGCATGGAATGGGCCGAGCATCTGCACTTCGACGGCACGAACGAGTTTTTATTGGAGCTGTCTACGAGGGCGGGCAAGCCCGACTTCGAGATATACGAACGGACCATCTTCGAACTGCAGGGGATGGGCTACCAAGTGATCATCGCTCATCCCGAGCGCTATCGCGCCATCCAGGAGGATGTCGAGGTGGCGCGCGGTCTGGTGAAGATGGGTTGCAAGCTGCAAGCGTCGGCCGATTTCATTGCCGGCGGTCGCATGGGAGCCGAGCGCAAGCCCGCCAAGCGCCTGTTCGACGAGAACCTGTACACGTACATCGCAAGCGATGCGCATCGGGTGGAGCACTACGGCTACTTCGCCGAAGCGAAGCGGACGTACCGAACGCGAGGAGCGCATGCGCGTCTGTAGGTTCGGTTTGACGGCTTCCTGCCGTTAGGCCACAGGTTCGACCTGTGATCTAACGGCAGGAAACTGCACCGCTGCAAGCTCTGGATACGACAGGGCGATGTGTGAAAAACACGGCAGCATACATATCTTGAGGAAAGCGGGATCGTCGCTGGGTGCGCGTTCCGGATCGATCAAGAGGATGCATATCGTTGTTGCGTTTTGGCCTGAATGGCTAGGGCGAAGCCGTATCTTTATTTCGTCTTGCCAGGGAGGTGATGGCATTGTGGTACGTCGTGCAAACGGTCGGCGGCCAGGAAAAGCACGTGCTTGACCTGATCAACAAGCTTGTCGACGAAGAGCTCATCCAAGAATCCTTCATCCCCCAGTACGAAGTCAAAAAGCGCATCCAGGGCGTATGGAAAATGCGTTCAGAAGTGCTGCTACCTGGTTATATTTTCGTAATAACAGACCAGCCTGGAAAGCTGCGTGAGGCGTTGCGAAGCGTCCCCAAGTTCACTAGGCTCCTCGGCAACAACGATGTGTTCACTCCTCTCGACGATCAAGAAGTCGCCTTCATCAACGCGTTCACCAAGCCTGACCACCGCGTGGTCGAGTTCTCGAGCGGCGTGATGGAAGGGGACGAGATCGTGATCCTCAACGGCCCGCTGATGAACCAGACGGGTCTCATCAAGAAGCTCGATCGCCACAAGCGCCTGGCGTATCTGGAGATAGAGATTCTTGGTCGTGTGAAAACCGTCAAAGTCGGATTAGAGATTGTTCGAAAGAAACCCTGACAAATCAATAGACGTAACCGCCGACGGAGCCGTCGCGCTGGTAGACGACTTCGCAACAGCGGGGGAGCAAGAGGAGATTTCCACGCCCCCAATGTCTGATAAGCGCGGTTATGTAAAGTCGAGCGCGAGGGTCGGGGATGCCGAGCCGATGGCCGCCTCCGACGTGGCGTTCCTGGCGCCCGAGCTGGTGTCGGAGGCCGAGGGCCCCGTGCCCGTCCCCGCGCCGGCGGAAGGACGGTTGGGCTACCGCTTCGTGAAGAGGGCGTTCGACATCGCGTTCTCGCTGTGCGCGATAGCGGTGCTGCTGGTCCCCTCGATCGTCCTCTGCATCGCCATCCGCGTTGAGAGCCCAGGCTGCCCCATCTACTCCCAGAAGCGCGTCGGGCGCATCGGGAGGGGCGGCGAGGTCCGCGCCTTCGACATGTACAAGTTCCGCTCCATGCACAAGGACGCCGACGAGCGCCTGGCGGAGCTCGCAGAGCTCAACGAGGCCGACGGCCCGCTGTTCAAGATCAAGGACGACCCGCGCGTCACGCGCATAGGCCGCTTTATCCGCAAGCACTCCATAGACGAGCTCCCGCAGTTCCTGAACTGCCTCATGGGCCAGCTCTCCTGCGTGGGCCCCAGGCCGCCGCTTCCCTCCGAAGTCACCCAGTACGACGAGCGCGCCATGCGCCGCCTGTCGGTCAAGCCCGGCCTCACCGGCTACTGGCAGGTGCGGGGCCGCAGCGACACCGGTTTCGAGGAGATGGTGGACATGGACCTCTGACAACTTTGTTAGCAAAGCGGAACGAGACCGAGTGGCTCTCTATCACCCATTCGTAGGAAGGAAGGGAAGGCATCGGTCGTTGTCAGAGAATGCGAAGTTCGCTTTGGATGTTGCGTTGGAAAAGCTGCAAGGCTTTTTGAGGATCGATAGAATTCCAGCTGGGATCGAGATTAAAAAGGGGTCACAGTGGTTTAGCATTCCCGACGGGCTGGCTTGTGATGTTGTGAACCATTCGGAGGAGATAATGCGAATGTGCCGCTATTCCAACTGTGCAGACGAGGTTTTTTTACAAACTTTCGTTTGGAATTCAGCATGGAGGGAGAATCTTTTCCTTTCGGGAGTGCATCTTGAGCGGCCAATGGAGAGATCCATGCGGCTCATCGATTGGGAAAAGGGTGGACCATACACTTGGACCATCGGAGATTACGAGGAGCTTTCTGCTTCAGAAATGATGTTCGCGAGGAAATTCGATATCGATGTGGACGAGCGTATTATTTTCAAGCTCGCAACGGAGCTCATGAAATAGGATTCCCCGCGAGCGGGGAATCCTGAGAAGCACTTCGAATCCGACGGCTTGATGCCGTGTTTTTCAAAAACAAAATCGAATAGCCTCGAAATATCATTTGGCGAATCCTGGGAGCGCGCAACAAAGAGAGAATCTTGTCTGCGTTCAAGGTCGCTTTTTCATTTCGCGATATACCGGCCCATCATGTCTTCGCCGAAGCTATTGATTCGATAGCGTATTCTCAAATACCCTTCCTCGCTCAAATCGTAGCCGGCCTCGTCGAGCAGTCCGTTCTCTTTCGCCGTCGCAAGCGTCTCTTCCACGTCGGCGCGATTCAGAAGCTTGTATCCTCGATAGTCCCCTTCGAGCGCTCGCACCACCCCGTCGGCGCAGTCGGCTTCGCCGTCCATGAAGTGCTTCAAGATGGCATAATGCAGTGGAATCAAGCTGTCGCCCATGTCAATCACTCGCCTTTCTTGCTGCCGTTGAAAAATTTCGCGGGGCTGACGGCTATGCAGAAGATGCCGGCGACCATCATGAGCGCCCCTATCCATTGAACGACCGAAAGAGGGGGGTAGTCGGCAGACATTCCGCCGATGTTGAGCACTCCCATGATGATCCAGATGAAGAAGGGCCCCCAGAATGCATACATGCCATTGCAGGCCATGCCGAGCGCCGTCCCGCACATGGAGTTGCCTTTGTACCAGAAGGAGAACGCAGGCATGGCGAAAAAGCCGGAGATGACGAAAAACACGAGCGCCGGACTTGCGAAGGCGGCTCCCGCCAGCTCGAACGCGCTGCCGAGTCCGCCACCAATAGCGGCGAGCACGGGAAACACGACGAACAGTTCCAAGATCCCCGCCGTCATCTGCCTAATGGCAATGCCGATGCGATAATCGATAAGGATGGTGCCGAAGCCTGCAACGCAGCCTTCGAAACCCCATCCGAAAGCTGCAAGAAACGCGAAAAGGCAACCCATGAGAGCCTCGGGCCCCATCGACGCGAAGCTTGTTCCGCCAATCAACGCAGCGGAAAACAGGCAAATGACGATACCTGCGACTTTATGGGTCTTCAGATCCTGCCTGAAGAGAATCCTGCCGAGGATGGCGCCAATCGCGCAATTCAGCGCAGCGATGGGAACGATGACCCCGGGGTTGCCTGCCGCCGTAGCGGAATTGAGCGCAATAACGTAGGCTATCGTGGCAAAAGGCCCGCCGATGGCCGCACAAAGCATCATGACGAGGCCCGGCCTCGTTTTCATCGTCTTCCAGAGATCCCCGAGCTGTCGATTTTTCGCGCAAACGATAAGCGACCAAATCGCACTGGCTAAATCATTGATTCCGGCGGCGAGAGCGGCAAGGGCGAACACAATTGTAAAGGTGCCCAACGCCGGGTTGCCCTCGCCCCATTCAGAGCCCGCGAACCACTCTCCCCATACTCCTTGGGTTTCCCCAAGCGTCAGAAAACCGGTATAGAGTCCGTAGCATATGCCGGAGGCCACGGCAAAGGCGATGCCCCTCGCAAAGTACTTCCGCTTCCGCTCTCTGAGAAGCGCCCCCACATTCTGATTCATCGTGCCCTCATTCTCTCTTGTGCTCCTGGATGCTTTTGATGCCGAGGTAAAAGCGCGAAGCCTCAGTTTGCTTTATCCATTCCGACAGCGTCGTAGAGGTCAAGCGCGCGCCTAAGATAGGTCTTGCCATAACGGTAGTAGATGTAAGCCCACTCTCCTACATCCTCTCCCTCTGCCTCTTTAAGCAAAGACCAGGCGTACCAGCACCAGCCCGCCATACCAACCTGCCCCAGGTTATGGAACCATTCGCGTTCGGTGGGAGTCCGCCCGAAATAATACGTGAGGGCATGGAGCATTTCCTCTTCGGTAAGCTGCTCGCATACGGAAAACGTGCCGAAATCGTTAGCGTAATCGCCCATGCCGGCGTATTCCCAGTCGATAAGGCTGACCGATCCGTCGTTCGCAACAAGGAAGTTCAACCCGAAGAAATCGTTATGGCAGAGCACCGGTCGGCCGCTATCCTTTATCAGCAGCTCGTTGAGCTTTGTCGCCTGGCTCGACATGTCCCAATAGTCGGGAATATCGATCTGGCCACGGTCAAGCGTTTTCCGTTCGTAGGACTTGCCTTCTTCGTAGAAGCTGAAGGATCGCGCAACCCTCGCGTTGCTCTCATGAAGCTTCCGAGCCATCTCCATTGCCATCTTGAGCTCAGCGTCGTTGTGCGCATCGAGGTTAGAGCAATCGCGTACGAAACGCGATATCTTCCAGCCGCGCTTTGGATTGGCGAACACGAACGTGTCGTCAAGGCCAAGGAGCTTGGCGGCTTGAAGCGCCTCTAGTTCCGCCTCGCGATCTACGATGAGCTCGGTTCCGACGCCTGGATTGCGGTAGACATACTCGCCGTCGTTCGTCGCAAAGTGACAGGAAAGATTGGTGAGGCCCTGTTTGAGGGGGTAAACGTCGTGGATCTCTGATTTCTCGCAGCCGAGCACCACGCAGATGTTATCGAAGATTTCACTATCGAGGTTCTCTAAGAACATGGGATCGAAATCGCGTAGCTCATTAAGCGAATCGAACTCGTGGATAATAGGAGCTTCGTAGCGACGGATCTGCATGTCAAGCTCTTTGATGTGTTCGATATAGAGATCCTCCCAAAGCTTGTCGCGCGTTTGAGGAAGATCGTACTCGGTTTCAAGGATGGAGCGAAAGCGCTCTGAGAACTCCCTGTCGAAGTACGCTTGTCCTATCATGTACCATGCGTTTTGGCCGCCAATCTCAACCTTTACGATGCGGTCGTGAGCGCCAGCGGTCAAACACCACTCTTCGGTTTTGCCTTCGGCGTACTGAGCGGCGTAGTAGGCTTTCCAGACGTGGCTTTCAAACGGGTTCTCTGCGAAATAGTTGTCCGACGAGCAAATGTAGGTATTGCCAAGGACTTCTTTCACCAACATGAGCGAACTGTTGTTGTTGCGCTCCGCATAAGCACGGTTAACGACGATTTTTACCCCGTACTTTTCCTCAAGATAGAAGAAAGCTTCTTTCTTGTAACCCACCACGACAACGATGTCGTTGATGCCGGCTGCTTGCAGTTGCTCGATTTGGCGCTCGATAAGGATATCGCCACGTACCCGCAAAAGCCCTTTTGGGCGCTCGTAGGAGATAGGAGCGAAACGCGAGGAGAGACCCGCTGCCAGGATGACCGCGTTGTCAACGGCATAGGGTCTGAGAGCCGCCATGCCTTTGGCAGTGATGCGCCCGTGCTCGATAAGTTCTTCGGCGGAGCATTCTTTGTAAGCGGCGTTGACCGTGGCGAGACCTAGACCCGTCCGTTCCGCGATCTCGCGCTGCGTGAGCCCAGGCTTCTTCCAGAGTTCGTATATGACTTTGAATTGGTTGTGCGTAAAGGCCATTCTGCATCCTTCGATGTTCGGTTTTTTATAACTATATCATAAATCCGAACATCGAAGGTGCGGTGTTCTAAAATTAACATGGTTATGCAATTTTCGAACAACCGATTTCTGGTTTGCAAGCCGTTCCCGCAGGTTTTAAAGACAGCCCTCCCATCACGAGAATAGGAGCACGTTTTCCCTTGACACGGCCGCATCAAGGACAACTTCCTATTGTTCCGGCTCCGCTTCGCGCTATCCTCCTTCAGGCTCATTGAGTCAGGGTATTCCAACGCGATGCTCAAGAAGATCGAAACGAGTTTCGTCTACGGCCACGCGGCCCGAATTTAACCAATTCCCGCTTCCTTTTGCCTTCGAAAACTCTTGATAGCACGAGAAGGGGCGCGTCATGCGAAGCCGAGCTGTCCATCTTCTGTGAAGCGAGCTGCTGCAGGACAGAGTCTGGTCGACCATCATGTTTACGAGCGGTCCGCAAAGCACCGCCATCGCGTTCCTTTCCTCAAGGCGGTGCCCAAATGCGCTGGAGCGTGAAGGTGGGCACAGATTTTGCTTCGTCGAGGCATCGGAACTCATCTATGACGGCAATGCGCTCCCCATCCTCTCGGCAACCGCATTGCCGTGACGCATCCGGCCCTGGTAGGCTCCTGTCAGCCGCAACCGCGGCGCCCGATCCCCAATGGCAGCACGCTCTGGGCCTTCTTCGAGGCAGGGGCGAAGGGTCATCCGGGGCGGTCGGTCGGCGACTCGACGGGTCGCAGCCATATTAGAACAAAAGCTGGCTGGACGGTCGATCCAGCGGAGCTGCCAAGCTCCGGCCGCATCCGATTCGGATTGGCTCTATGTTAAACCACCATTGACATTGCAAGGATACTGCCTTGTCCAGTACACCATGAGGCTTCCGATCTCCCGATGGGTCATGCGCCTCGTGGTCCAGTACGTCCCCTTGGCCTCGCGCTCGAAGAGCAGCTCCCTGCGATCCATGTCCCCGCGCTTGAACTGCTCGACGTAGCAGAACCAGTCCAGGTAGCGCTGCAGGTGGCGGGTGGCCACCCCGTGGAAGGGGGCCAAAAACTCCCTCAGCCTCGAATGGAGCGCGTTGACCATGTTGATGTTGCCCGTCGAGGGGTCCTTCGGGTCCACGACCCTGTGCTCCCAGGCGGACGCGGCGAAGCCGTAGGAGGGATGCCCGTCGCTCACCACCGCGGAGCCTTCGGGGATCCTCGCGGAAAGGTCCCGGGCGAGCGCGCCGGCGCCCGCCGAGCCGCGGTCGATGGCGTCGCAGAAGCAGTCGCCGTACTTGTTGACCCCGCACTCCACGACGATCCTCTCCTTGCTGCGGCCCTTCGCCCCCTTGCGGCCGTCCCGCCCGTTGCGGCGGGGCGCGCACGAGCTCGAGGCTCGAGCTCTTGAGGTTTCCCGACAGGTTGTCCCTGACCAGCGTGCCGTCGACATGGAACGTGCCTGCGCGCGCGGGCAGGAGGAGGGAGCGCATGACCTCGCAGACCCGCATGCGCATGAACCACGAGGTGTAGAGCGAGACGCCGCAGCGCTCGGCGCTCTCGCGCAGGCTCAACGCGTCGGCCATGCACTCCGCGAACGCCATCCACACGGAAGGGCCGAGCTTCGAGTTCGCGAGCAGCGAGCCGCTCTTCGCCGGGAACGTGCGCCCGCAGCCCTTGCACGCCCGCCTCTGGGCACCGTCGGCGTCGCGCCCCTTCTTGACGAACGCCGGGCACCCGCACCGCGGGTAGCCGTCCGGCTCCTCCGGAAAGCCGGCGATCTCGTCGGCTATCGCGGCCTTGAGGTCGGCGAGCAGCTCCAGCTTCTCCTCGTGCGAGAGCTGCAGCATGAATTGCGATACGATGCTTTTCACAGCCCTTCCTTTCTTCGATGGCTTCCAGGCAAATCCATCGTAAGGGAGGACCTGCTGCCCGCATGTCCCGCAACTGGTTCACTTGCACGAATATGTCAATGGTGGTTTAACATAGAGCGGATTGGCTCCTACTGCAAATGGGTCGCGAGTTAAGAGCCATTTATCCTAAACATATGGGACGTCTCGCTTCAGGAAAGCGAGACGTGGATCATGGATAGAGCCTTCTCGGCCGTCTCTCTTGCCGATAGAGCATCGGGGCCGGTGCATATTACATGACCGACGCGGTCGTTACTCGAATGCGGTTCGGAGATCGCATCCCCCGACTTCTTGTACAATTCAAGCTCTTCGAAACCGGGAAGATCGTATATTGCAGAATCGATCTTGATATCGGAAATCACGCCAGTGTCCGAAACGATAAATCTTACAGCACTCCCATCCTGTTTGGGCGGAGGGAAGTCTACCGGCATCCCCAATGCGAGCTCCACGGAGGCGCCAACCATGTCGAAGCCTGTCGAAAGGGGAACGAGCCGAGAAGTGATGTAGTCGCCTCCCAGACGTGCGGCGATTTCGATCACCATCGGCCCGCTATCCGTGATCATAATCTCGGTGTGAGAGGGACCGTTTACGATTCCCACGGCTTCGATTGCGGCTCGTGCCACATCTTCTATGCGAACCTTTTCGGCATCTTCCAGGAGAGCTGGCTCAGAGTGTCCGAGTTCAACGAAGTACGGCGGCTCCGTTACCATCTTGTCGGTGATGGCAAGGATGTGGGTTTTTCCGTTGACGGTCATGCCCTCGACGCTAACCTCGGTTCCGGAAATGCACCGCTCAACCATTAAGGTTCTTTTGCGCGAAAAAGACATCCCCCTTTCGAACAGCTCCTCCGGGTCGTCATGACGAATAGAGGAGTCTATCAGTTTCACCCCCCTGCTCGCCGCGCTGTCCGCTGGCTTGATGATGCACCGATATTCGAAATAATTCAGAGCTTCAACGAACTCGTCGAGATTGCTGCATACCCTAAATTCTGGAATAGGGACATTGTATTTCGCCAAACGACGACGCATGGCGTCTTTATGGGTCGCGCATATTGAGTCGGCATAGGATATGCCGACGGGCAGATCGAGCTGCTCAGACACAAAAGAAGCTGTCCTTACAGGGGCATCGCTCGTCGAAGTGATAACGAAAGCGACGCGCTCCCTTTTCGCAAGCGCAAGAACCGCCTCAGCATCGAGCGTGCTGATGAGCTCTGATTGATCGGCGAGAGCGAACCCAACAGCATCGGGATCGTAATCGGCGCAAATAACCCAGAAGCCAAGCCTCTTCGCAACTTCAATTGCAGGGGCTTGAAGTCTGCTTCCTCCAAGGATAAGAACCTTTTTGCGATCAGTCGCCCCCATCACAATTCGGCCAGCTCCTTGGCGATCCTTTGCGCTCCTTTGCCGTCGATAAGGCTACGGGCCTTCGTTGCCAAAACTGCAGCTTTTTCAGGAGTTGCCACCAAGTCCTCAAGTTTGGAAATGGCAGAATTCAGCACCCCCTGTTTTGACGAGTAGAAAAGTCCCGAATACGCCACGACCCCCAACCTCGCTAAGGATTCGGCGCTTGCGACCTGCTCGTCAACCATAGCGAAAGTGACAACCGGTAGGCCTACCGCCGCAAGTTCGTAAACGGTTGTGCCGCATGCCGAAACCGCAACGTCAACCGTTGCCATAAGTCCTGCCATGTCTTCAACTTTGCGATGAAGTCGAATATTGTCCTCTTGGGAGGCCAGATGTTCAATTTCGTCTTCGAATTCGAACATCTGGCCAACGACAACCTCGAATTCAAGACTCCGCAGTATACGAGAGTTTTTCACCGCCCGAAGGAACTCCGAAATAAAGTTATGAGGATCAGTGCTGCCTGTCGTAAGAAGCACCCTGTCGATCGTCTCACTTGGCGTTTTTGCTAAAGAGGAGAATCTTTTTTTTAAAGGAGCGTAGCGAGGGCCGAGCAAAAGCGCGGTTCCCCGTTTTAAGTACAGCTCTTCGTAACGGGCAGTGTCGATATCTGTGGAGTAGTTTGCGAGAAGCGACAGATTTCCCAGATCGTCTCGCTTGCTTCCCAGATAGCAAATTTTAGCGCAGCGCGCCAGACGATCAACGTATGGCCTCGTTATCGAATACGTATCGACGAGAATCGTGGCAGGCTCACTTAGCTCTAAGCATTTTCTCTCAAGCAAATCCGCCCCCTCTTCGATGCTTCGCCAGTCAGTGTCTAGCGCGCTGACATCGTAGCCCCGTCTCCTGATTGTTTCAAACGCACAAGAATCCGACATTACGAATTCAACCTGCAATCCGAGATCGAAAAGAGCATCAGCTATCGACAGGCAACGCATGACGTGCCCCGATGCGATGACCTTGTTAGCATCGGTTCTTATGAAAACCTTCTTACGCGAAGAGTCCCACATAGTCTCCTCTTTCAAGCTCGTTATGATAGTCTTTCATCATTCTATAAGGATCTCCGTACTTCGGAGTAAAGCCGAGGTCTGTCTTGATCCGCTCATTCGACATTCTCGGAAATCCGCCGTTATTCGAAATGCTTGGATCGGAGACGACTTCCGACTCACCATCTGGGCCGGCGAATGCTTCTGCTGTAGCTTTCGCCAGGTCAAATATGGAAAAGTTATTGTCATAAGAAACATTGTAAAGTCCGACGCCATCACTTGACTCAAGGGCATCGGCAATGGCGATCGCCATGTCCTTTACGTAAAGCACGTCTTTCGGAGTCGAAGGATTTCCAAAAACAACAATTTTCTCACCAACGGTTGCCTTTTCCATGAAAATCTGAAGACCTGATTTCTGGACAACTCCGTCTTTGGCAAAGGTTCCATGAGGCCCAACTCCGTAAACCGAAGGAATTCTGAGCCAGATATTCCTCATAGCATAACGCTTATTGTAATAGTTGAGCATTTCGGCTTTCTCATTATTGCTTACAACATAAGCTGCATGGTCATCGCAGTAGGAGAATTTGAGGGGCGTATCTTCCGTAATCACTGCGTTTTGATCGTACAGTCTACAATCAAAACGCGAAATGATATCAACTAGTCGACGGATACCGCGCGAGCGGCACCATTCGAGAATGTTAATTGTTCCGACAACGTTGGTTGTGATGTATTCGGCTATATCCTCGTCATTGACATCTTTCTCAATGTTTGCAGGCATTCTTGCAGCAAGCGAAACGACGCCATCGAACGCGTCATCGCCGAAGACGTCAAAAGAGCCTTTATCGCATATATCGAGATTCAGATAGGGAACACCGCGCTTCTCGTAATGGGTTGCGAACCTTTCGTTTCTGCCAGTTGCCACGACCTCCGCGCCTCGCGAAAGCAACTCGTCCACCACGTAAACTCCAATGAAACTTGAACCACCTATGACCAGAAATTTCATCATGATGCCTTCCTCGTAGAAACGTCAATAGCCCAACAGCGCCGATCAGCTGCTATATATCCAGATCGTCTTCTGTGATCGGAGAACCGAAGTCGATGTCGCGCTTGGAAATGCGTCCGAGAAGCTTGTCGAGGTGCTTTGGCGCAATTCCGTACCCAGGTCTGATGCTTCTAACATTATCCTTTGTGAATGGTTCTCCCTTCGAAATGGAGTCGACCGCGTATAGGGAGCGCCTTCCAGTAAGATTTCTTAGTTCCTTATCGGATCGCTCATATGTAGCGCGCCCAATTGCAGCTTTAGCAAGACGGACGTCTCTAACCATGCCAGCAAACTCGTGTGGCTCCATAGAAAAATCCGAGTCGACCGTTCTCTCCTTGCGAGAGAGACAGAAATGCTTTTCAATCACACAAGCTCCTAGAGCTGCTGCCGCAATGTCAACCGTCCAGCCCATGGAATGATCGGAGAGCCCCACATCGCACCCAAATCGAGCCTTCATGTCTGGAATAGTTGCAATATTCATATCTTCATAATCCGCCGGATACTCGCTAGTGCACTTCAAAAGCACGATCTGATCGTTATTGACGGACTTGCAAGCTTCAACGGCTTCGCAGATCTCCTCCGCAGTACCCATGCCGCAGGAGATGATCATGGGTTTACCTTTAGATGCCGCATAGAGAATCAAAGGAATATCTACAAGCTCCGGAGAAGCAATTTTGTACATCTCAACACCGAGCGTATCTAGAAAGTCGATTGCGCTGGGATCGAACACTGAAGAGAGAAAATCCATTCCAAGTTTCTCGCACTCCTCCTTGATAGCAGCCTGCCATTCCCAAGGAGTATGAGCTTCATTGTAAAGATCGTACAGCGTTCGTCCCTCCCAAAGCCCTCCCGCCATAGTTTGAAAATCGCCGGCATTGCAGTCGATGGTAATAGTATCAGCAGTGAAAGTTTGAATTTTCAAGCAGTCCGCACCTGCATTGGCTGCCGCCCGGACTATTTCTATCGCATTGTCAAGCTTTCCTCCGTGGTTGCCGGACATCTCGGCGATGAAGTAAATATCTTTATTCTTTATTGAGTCAAGCAATTTCATTTTCGCTCCCCCGAATCATCGTCAAAAATTTCTGCTCTGCCAATTCCCAATCTTCTAATACGTCAATGTCCTGGACAAGTTTGCTTTCGATATAAATCGCCTTTGTCCTTTCCGTGACGAATCCTTGGCTTTTCTCAAAAGCCTCGACGGTCGCAAAGTAGAAGCGTCCGCAATCATGAACCATATCGGGGAGATCCTGGCTTCGGCTAAGGGCGTATTCCGGAAATGCATACTGAAGCCTCCCATTTTCGTCAAATCTGAAACCGCGTAAAGGAGGGAAATCGAATGAGGTCACAGGTATTACCGATGTTGCCCCCATGTCAATCATCCTCATGGCCGCACACAACTCGTCAGGATTCACAAATGGAGCAGCAGGGTACAGGCAGCATAGCGTGTCGAAAACCCTTCCACGTCTCGCGTACTCGCAGAGCACTTCAAGCAGCGCATCCGTAGTTGTCGCATAGTCGTCGCTCGCAGAAGCGCTTCGCATAAACGGCACACTCGCTCCATAAGCGCGCGATACGTCGGCAATCTCTTCGTCATCCGTGGACACCATGACTTCGTCGAACAGGTCGCTCTCGAGCGCAGCTTTGATCGAATAGGCGATGATGGGCCTTCCGCAGAATTCTTTGATGTTCTTGCGGGGTATTCTCTTGGATCCACCCCGTGCCGTTATGATCGCGACTTTACTCATAGGAGAACACCTGCTCCGCATACTTCCTCACATAATCCAGCTTATTCTCTTTGATCACCAGATCCGGGCTTTGCCCGAAAACGAGAGAACCGCCAGGGATGTCCGTATCCTTCACGTAGGCGTTTGCGCCGATGATCACGTTGTCGCCGATTTCGCAATCGCCGATGACCTTGCTGTTCGAAAACATGAAAACCGATTGGCCAAACCGAGGATAGATGCCCCGGTTGTTCCCGACCGTGCATCCTTGAGAGAACGTGAAGTAGTCCGAGTAGCTCGCGCGCCCCATGACGGATCCGAATGGATGGTCGAACATGAAGATGTCGGGCATCGCCACCTGATAGTATAGATCGACGGAGCTCATGGCCTTGTTGAGCGCGTATAGCTTATCGCATACTGACGACACCCCTTCTTCGACGAATATGCAGCGAGCCAGTTCGTACAAGAATCGAGACCACTGGCACCCCTGAAGGGGGTCGAACTTGGTCGCACTCGCTTCACTGTAATACTTATTTCTGGTCTTAGAAAAAGAGCGTTGGCACCGTGCCAGCGCTCTGCCGAACTCCCCGTCTATGGCAGCCTCTTCGATCTTGCTTATGAAGAAGAGGGAGTTCAATTGCTTAAGGAGCATCGCCTTAGCCCCGGCTTCCGATCCGACGATGTTCACAGGCATCGCCCGCTCTCAGCCTTGCACCATTCGACCACTTTCCGCACGGCTTCGACGACATTACAGGCATCCTCGTCGCTCAGCCCACAGTGCAGAGGAAGCGTTATCGCCTCCTCGTAGTAGCGGTTGGCTTCGGAGCAGCACTCCTGATCATAACCGAGGCCCGCATAATACGGAAGTCGGTAGACGGGCAAGTAATGCACGTTCACTCCTATGTTCTCGGCGTGCAACGCATCGTACACGAATCGCCTGTCCGATCCGAGAGCCTCTAAATCGAAGCGCAGCACGTAGAGATGGCGCGTGGTGTCCTTAGGAGTAAAATCGTGCTGGGATGACACCTCGGGGATCTCGGCGAATTTCCGGTCGTAGTACGCCACCAGATCTCGTCGACGACGTGAGAACTCAGGGAGGCGTTTCAGCTGGGAAGCGCCGAGTGCCGCCTCGATGTCGCTAATCCGGTAGTTGTAGCCGAGTTCGAGCTGCTCGTAGTACCAACCGCCGACGTCTGCGCGGCCCATGAGCGATGGGTCGCGGGTTATGCCGTGCTTCGCGAACAGGCTGATGCGCCGGGCGAGCTTCGGATCGTTCGTCGCAACCGCTCCCCCCTCCCCGGTGGTGACGGTCTTCACGGGATGAAAGCTGAAAGTGGTCATGTCGGCGATTGACCCGACCGGCTTTCCGTTATATGCGGTGCCTATGGAGTGCGCAGCATCCTCGATGAACAGGAGGTCGAATTCGTCGCATATCTTGCGTATCTCATCGGAGTCCACGTGCACGCCTCCGAAGTCGACCGCAATGACGGCCTTCGTTTTCTCGTTGATTCGCTCACGGATGGACTCGGGAGAAACATTCCAAGTTCTCGAATCTATGTCAGCGAACACAGGGGTGCCACCGCAGTAAAGCACGCAGTTAGCCGAAGCGGCGAACGTAATCGGGGACACGACGACCTCGTCGCCAGGGCCGATCCCTGCAGCGAGGCATGCGACATGCAGCGCAGCAGTGCCGTTGGCGACTGCGGTGACATAGCTCGCACCGACGGTTTCCCCAATGATGCCCTCGAAGCGTTCAGTGGCGGGTCCGCAGGTCAAAAAGTCGCTTCCGAGCACGTCCACGACCGCAGCTACATCGTCTTCGTCGATCGACTGGCGACCGTAACCCAACAGTCTTTCGCTTGCAGGGGTGCCGCCATGTATGGCCAGCTTCTCCATCCCGCCCCTCCTAGTACTTGATTTCCATGTTCGACAGAAGCTCCCTAAGCTGCTCGACCGTGAGCCATTCGGTGTTGGTCCCGGAGTCGTACACAAAGCCGGGCTCGACCTTCTTTCCTCCCTTGAGATCCGTTATGGAAAGATCGCACCACTCCATATGCGGGTAGATGACGAAGTGCCGTTCGTACTCGTAGGTGGTCAGGCTGTCGGCCTCTGGCACCATGCACTCGTGCAGCTTCTCGCCCTCGCGGATGCCGACCTCCACCTGGCCGAGGTCGGGGGCCATGGCCGTCGCGAGGTCGGTCACCCTGAACGACGGAATCTTCGAGATGTAGGTCTCGCCGCCCTCCGACTCCTCGAGCGCCTTGACGACGAGCCGGATGCCCTCGTCGAGCGAGATCCAGAAGCGCGTCATGCGCATGTCGGTGATGGGCAGCTCGGTCGCGCCCGACTTGGCGAGGTTGTCGAAGAACGGGATGACCGATCCGCGCGATCCGGCGACGTTGCCGTAGCGGACCACTGAGAAGACGGTGCCGGACTGGCCGCGATACGCGTTCGCGGCGATGAACAGCTTGTCGGACACGAGCTTGGTGCCGCCGTAGAGGTTCACGGGGTTCACGGCTTTGTCGGTGGAGAGCGCCACCACCTTCCGCACGTCCGAGTCCAGCGCTGCGCTGATGATGCCCATGGCCCCGTCGATGTTCGTCTTTACGGCTTCCATAGGGTTGTACTCGCACGCCGGAACCTGCTTGAGGGCTGCAGCATGGACGACGTAGTCGACATCCTTGAACGCACGGCGCAGCCTAGCCTCGTCGCGCACATCGCCGATGAAGAACCGCAGCTTGGAGTCGTAATCGACTCCTGCCTCTTTGCCGAGTGCAATGAATTTATTGCGCATGACGAACTGCTTGTACTCATCGCGCGAATAGATGATCACCTTCTTCGGATCGTAGTTCTCCAGCACGTAGCGGGTGAATGCGTTGCCGAAAGATCCGGTCCCTCCGGTGATTAGGATTGTCTTGTTGTTCAACATAATGCGCCCCTTCTTAGACTTGCTTTCAGAGTTCTATCGTTGTTTCTCTACTTGACTTAGCGCAACTTTGTAGGCTTTTAGCCCGTGACCCGATCTTTGAGAGGGCGCGGGAGGAGTCATGTAATCCCCATATAGACACTCGAGGATAGGATCCCAGTTCCCCGGTATGGGAAAATCGCGCCCCTCGAACTTACCTTTCGAGATAGCAGTTTCGAAATCCGACTTTTCCATAATCTCTATAAGCCCTGGGGTGGGAAATGCGTACATTCCCACCGTGGTCGAATCTTCGTAAGGATAAGCACTCCAGAGCGACTGCATCTTTTCGTAACTTCGCGTCCGCCATCGCCTGCCTCCTCGTAAAGCGATATACGCTCGCTTCGCTATCTTTCTGAATGCTGATTTTTCGAAACCGATACCAACATCGCTTTTCGCAATGTCGTTTTTTATTTTCAGCGCCTCTCGGTAAAGATGCTCGACAGAAGACGGATCGTCCGGCAGTCCATCCAACGGAAATATGTCTATGAATAAGTTCTGCTTCCCGCAGCTGTTCCAAAAAGGGTCGTCGATCTCAACATCCGCTCTTGTCAATTTTGCGTATGGAAACAAGAATCTTCCATTAAGGTGGCTCTTGAGGCATACGTCGACCTCTCCGACGTACGGAATGCTCAGCATGCGTTCGAAATCCGGCCGGGGCATCCATAAATCAATATCATCATCCCACGGTATGAAGCCTTGGTGCCGGATCGATCCGAGCAACGTACCGTATGCAAGCGAATATCGAAGGTTATTCTTCCTCGCGAATAAATCGAAATCGCAAAGAAGCTCCACTAATGAATTCTTTAACTCGTTCGAAGTCATCATTTCCATGTTGTTAATCAATCCTCTCCAGCACTCTTGCAAGCTGCGGACATCCTTACCATGTCCCCTCTTTTCACGTATGCGATCCCCACCCGTGAGCAACACAGCAGCGCCTCGGTTAGACAGCGGACAACGGCCATTGTTGCAAGGGTTCCATAGCCGCTAAGCCCCACGGCAGTTATGGCAAATACGCTCAATATGCCCGAAGCGATCGTCGTGTATGTAACGTGCTTCGTAAAACCGAAGGCGCCCAGCAAGGGCCATCCGAAAACCAAAGAGAAGAAAGAGAGCCAAATGACAGGAGCCATCATGGAGATCAGATAAGAACCATGCGCATACCCTTCCCCTCCCAAAATGCGCATGAGGAGCTCAGAAAACACTACGACTAAAACCGACAGTGTTGTAGCTCCAATTAAGCCAGCATGTACCACCCTTTTGAACAGCAAGAGCCTTTTTCTGGCAACCATATAGGCATACAAGCTGTTGTAAATTGGAGAGTACAGCGCTTGAATCGTGGATACCACAGTCATGGACAGGCTCCATAAGGCAACGTCTGCAGGATTCTTAAAGAAAATGCCTATTGCCATGGTGGTGTAACTGTTGAACAGCGTCGATGAAAAATTTGAAACAAAATAAGCGGCTGATTCCTTCAATTCTTGTACGCCCGCTCCTATGCATGGAAAAGAAATCCGCACACCCGTGATTCGCTTTAAACCAAAATAGGTTTGGATTAAAGCTATTACAGAAGTACCAACATCGATCAAAGGCACGAGTAGCAAATCGGATTCAGAATGGACGAGCGCAAAAGTCAGAATAAGGCCAATTCCCTTGGACACGACGTATCGAGAGGTAAGAATCCCCATTGTTTCATAGCCCATAAAAACAAAATCCGGCAGAAGACTGTTTAAGGAAATAGCAACATACGATATAGCAACATAGAGCTTATTTTCGTTAAGCAAAGGAATCGCAAGTGTCAAAATACAAAGGAAAACACCTGCCAGCATGATCAGAATAACCTTCGCCTCAAGTACCGCTCCGGTTATCAGACCCGCTTGTCTTTTGTCTTCCCTGTTTTCAGCAATTTTTTTTGTTGCTGATTGCATAAAGCCAAACTCCAGAATAACGCTCATCAATGTCATGGCAGATAGAACATATGAGCGAATTCCATAACCATCCAAAGACAAGACGCGAGCCAGGTATGGCAGCGTTAGCAAAGGGATAATGTACTTCGCCAGCTGTAAACCGTACTGCGACAATAGATTCGTCAGGAACAGTTTTGTTCCCGACGAAGAATCATTGTTTTTTCCTGTCATCGACCCTATCCTACGTATTAGGTTGGCGATGAGGCTCGATGAGACCCTTGATCAAGCCTGCATATTCATCGCACATGGATTCTGTTCGATAGTGCTTTTGAAACAATTCCAAAGAAGCTTCTCCTGAAATCTCTCCCCTGGAAAAGCTATCGAGAAATGTATTTATTCCTGCAACAATATCTGCAGGACTGCATCCGGAAACAAGTACGCCGTTTCCCTTAATCAGCTCGGAACAACCGCCTACATCCGTCAGCACCAGAGGCAAAGAGCATGACATCGCCTCGAGGGCGACAGTTGGCAACCCCTCGTCATAGCTAGTCGAAATAAAAGCATCCGCTTGCGACAGATAGCTTGCGACATCGTTAGAAGGCCCGACAAATTCGACACAATCAGAAAGACTATATTTTTCAACCAGCTTTTCACAAAATGGCAAATCGGGGCCGCCTCCAACAACAATGAACCTAATTGGCTTGATGATCTCTTTCGATCTGGCTATTTCAAGCAAGACCCTTTGATTTTTTCTAGTGCATACTGTCCCGACAGACACAAACGTAAAAACATCGTTATGATTTACCTCTCTTGGTTCATCGATGTCTTCCAATGGCTCTATGCCTAAATGAACATGAACTGCTTTTTCACTTGCTTCCGGATGGATTTCAATGAACCGCTCTCTGTTCTTTTTGCCAACGAAAACAATCTTGTCGCTGCTTTCAATTATTTTAGCCTCGAGAGATGCAAGCCACTTGCGATCAACATGCGGATAGGCTTCCAATAGCATTTTCCCAAACTCGCCATTGTTGTGCATTATCTGGATCTTCGCACCCGTGTAATCCGGGTGTTGTTGGATAAACACATCGTGCGTCCAAACGTCATTGAAAATGACGGCTTCCGGAGCATCTTCCAAGCATGCAAACATTTCAACTGCGTGTCTGGCGCGAAAATATGCAGATCTTTTTAGAGCCATCATTGTGCCAGGTTTGGTGTTTCCGAGAATCTGCTTAGCGCCTCTTTTTATTCTGCCACCAATGCTCTCCTGATGCATCTGAGCATTGGTGAAATTAACCTGCCCATGGCATAAGTCAAGCAAACCAACCTCAAGAGTCTGAAAATAGGCTTTCTTTTTGAAAAGACGATCCATGTATCCAGCCGCCCCATTGGGTGCAAAAGGATTATCCGCCATCACAAGTGCAACTTTATACATTGTCCTGTTCCGATATCATTAGAGTTAAACGTAATATGACTTGTCCTGGATTCACAGGATGCTCATGGCGTACGACGTAACCCCATGGCTAGTCGAGAACGCTATGAAATAGTAAGCTCCCAGAAGCGCTAGCGAGCCGACTAGAAAGATGGGTTTTCTGTTAGCAGGTAGTCCCGCCCAAACTGCAGGATAGGCCAGAATGATAGCAAGCGCCGGATCGTAATACACCCTATGCAAGAATTCAGCTTCATAACCCAATGCTCTTAGGGGCATGGTGGCCAAAAGGGACAGCGTAAGCATCCACTTGATATCGTCTGGAAAAACCTTGCGAAAGAAAAGCGGGAAGATGCACGGAGCGATATCGAGAACGAATCTCAAACCGGTGTTTTCCGCTCCTTGCGCCCGGTCATAGAACCTACCCGAAAAATACATCGAGTATGCTCCCTCTCCGAACAGTTTGGAGAGTTGCGAGAAAAGAGCATCTGGGTAGAGTGTGGCAACCAGAATGCAGACGAGCATGATCGCTTTAAGAACGGGTTTCTTTTTGCCCTTAAGCCTGAAAAAATAAAAAGCATATCCGATAAAACTTGTCGAATGGAAAAAGCCTGCAATTGTGGTGAGCAGAAAAAACTGCGCGTCGTTATGACTTCTCAATTTTGCGATGGCATAAAAGAGAATCGACATACTGAAAACTTGTTTAAATTGATCCATGCCGATTAAAGCAAAATACAAATAATAAACCATCAAAGCAAATGGGATGGAAATCAAATCGCTCCACTTTTCAATGGCGGCGAACATGATGAACAGAGTAATAAAACTTACGCTGAAAAGATAAGCCGACTCATTTCCAACGAAAACACTATTCGCAACATGGGCGAAGAGAATCGATAGGGGATCGTGCTGATTTTCTAGAAGATAGTCCAGAGAAAATGGGCCCGAAAACAAAAGATACGTCATTGCTTCCGTGTCGTATCCGACGTTCAAGCCCCTCAGGCCAATTAGTACGGCAGGAGAAAGAACGACGACCGTGCGAAAAACCATGCGGACAAATTTGTTTTCCAGTTCCCCCTTATCCTTTGAATTTTGGTAAAGGCCTGCGAGCAAAACCGAAAAGATGAATACACAGAGATACAATAACAAAGTCAGCAAAACACATGCACCAATCTAAAGATCACTGCCCTCAAAATGGAATTATGCAATGGATCTAACAGCAGAAGAGCTGCCTTATTTTCTCATTCTCGTGCTTTTCGAGTTCTGTTCGTAGTCGGCTCTGCCTGGCGCAAGGAGGAGCAGCGTAGGCCTTTGAGCACATATCTAGAATCAATCTCATCTCTTCCTTCGACTTCACATAATCGAACCCCCAATATTTTTTACAAATGGACAGCTGCTGTTCCGTGATTGCTTCTTCGCAGCTTGAAAAGGCGTCTCTTACCACCTCTTGCTCGAAAAGCTCACCTTGCGCTTTTGCCGTATCTTTTTCGCTATGTAAAACGATGTCGTATTCATACCATTGCTTGAAGGAATAATGGGGCTTTCCCATATAGACGCAGTACCCAACGTGGGTTCCTATGCTGTTTGACATAGTGAAATCAGCAAGCTTGATTAAGGTTCTTTGCCGTTCTAGAAAATGACAATCCTCTCTATATCCGCATGTCACAACAACAAAGCCCGCGTCTTCGAAAATAGCAGCATCCCCGTTTAGTATATCTTGGTAATACAACATCACAAGGATAGTCTGCGCGTTGATAGCATTTTTAACACGCCGGATTTCGTTTATGAAATCCTTGTAGTCATACGATACCGTTCCTCCTCTAACTGAATGGCTGGGAATCGCTAGGATGGTTTTTCCAAGCCGATCCCGAATTGCCTCAATGCTCTTGTTGTCCAGATAATCTTTCGAATATGCGATATAAGGCCCAACGATGCACACAGGAACCGAAGATGCTTTTCGGATCTGCTCAAGTCGATACGGGCTAAGCGTAAACAGCGCGGGCAATTCGCTCTTGTCAGTCTCGCTCTGATTCACGTATTCCCCAAAATGAACTCCATGCTCTATGCATGCTTTAGGCGAGTCGACAACTCCACAATAATTGCGAAGCACCCTCCCCAAACCGTACAGAGCGTTACCACGGTATACTTCCGATGAAAAATCTATTCTGCATTTCATTGCAGTACGCCAAGACATCAAGCTCTTGATATCGTTTGCGGCTTTTTTTCGCATTGCGTTATGAGCCGCAATCTTAAGTTGGTAGTATCGAACAACAAGCAGCTTTCTCGTCGCTTCGCTTCCTATCAGCGCTCTTGAGAGTCGGTTCACTCCATTTCGCGTACGAACGAGTGCGTTATTGATTGCCCTTTTCATTTTACCTCTGCGCGCAAGAACGTTTTGTAAGCGAATGCCCTTAGCCGATTCGGCAACAAGCAAACAATAGCGTGGGGGATAATTGAAGTGGTGTATTCAAAGGCGTTGATATCCCTTCTTTTTAAGCACGTTGTTCGAAAATAGACCATTTTTTTCAAGTAGCTAGGGTCACCGCGTCTTTGAAAAAAGCTCCTGTCGACACCCACGAAAACAAGAGGTTCGGCAATGTTTTGAAACTTTGCCCCGGCGCTAACCATGCGCATATAAAGATCGTAATCCTCGAACAGGGGCATCTCTTGATAGCCTCCCGATTGAAGAACTACGCTTTTCTTATACAGCAACGTCGGATGGCGAAACGGGCATCTTCTTTTTCCGAAGCGAAGTATATCCTCATGGTTGCTAGGCAGGTCGACGAGCGACACCTGATTGTCCAACGATCCCTCGAATTCGATTACGTTTGTGCCGACGCAGTCGATAGAGGGGTCGTTGCGCATCACGGCCAGTTCTTGTTCAATGCGATCTGGGCAAGAATAGTCATCGGAGTCCATTCGGGCTACCAATTCATTAGAGCACTCTCCGAGACCCATGCGCAATGCGTACCAAAGTCCTTGGTTGCTTGGGTAGCCCACGATTTTCATCACGTTCGGATGCTTCAAAGCATAATCGGCAAGCAGTTTGTCCAGAGCTGGCGGCAAACCACCGTCCTTCACTATTACGATTTCAGAAGGGGGAACCGTCTGTCCAAGCATGCAATCTATGCTTCTACTCAGTTCCGAAGCTTTGGTTTTTTCATAGATGCTCATGAGAAACGAATATGAACCATTGTCGCACGACACTTAAGATCTCCTACTTGAATGCGAAGACGCTATTGCGAAAACGCGCATAGCATCTGCCCCGTAACACCATTCGACCGTCGTTCGAACACCTTTTCCGGCCCGAAGACTGAGCAATGCATCAACTTTTGCCGCTCGTCCGCAACAACCCATCTCAGCACGCGCCTTTGCCATCGAGCATCGTCACAACCGTCTTCGCTATCACCTTGAGGTCCACCAGAAACGACCTCTCCTCGATGTAGGCGAGGTCCATGGCCACCATGTCGTCGAAGGTCGTGTCGCTGCGGCCCCTCACCTGCCAGTAGCCGGTGAGGCCGGGCTTGACGGACAGGCGGCGCATGGCGCGCTCGTCGTACTGGGCCACCTCGGAGGGGAGCGGCGGGCGCGGGCCCACGCAGGAGAGCTGGCCCATGAGGCAGTTCAGGAACTGCGGGAGCTCGTCTATGGAGTGCTTGCGGATGAACTTGCCGATCCTCGTCACGCGAGGGTCGTCCTTGATCTTGAACAGCGGGCCGTCGGCCTCGTTGAGTTCCTGGAGCTCCGCCAGGCGCTCGTCGGCGTCCTTGTGCATGGAGCGGAACTTGTACATGTCGAAGGTGCGGACCTCGCCGCTCCTCCCGATGCGCCCGACGCGCTTCTGGGAGTAGATGGGGCAGCCCGGGGACTCCAGGCGGATGGCGATGCAGAGGACGATCGAAGGGACGAGGAGCACGGCTATCGCGCACGCGCTGAACGCGATGTCGAAGACTCTCTTCACGAAGCGGTACCCCAGTCGCCCTTCCGCCGGCGCGGGGACGGGCACGGGGCCCTCGGCCTCCGACACCAGCTCGGGCGCCAGGAACGCCACGTCGGAGGCGGCCATCGGCTCGGCATCGTAAATTGAATTCTCGTAGGTAAAAACTTCACCTCCAGTCTTGCATAAATCATGTAAATGCGGATTCCGAACCGTG
>NZ_WWRX01000020.1:0-31609 GCF_009875575.1 Eggerthella sp. BIOML-A4
CTGGCACGATGTTCGCCATCAACAAGGACAAGAACGCTCCGGTGTTCAAGCAGTGCGACTACGGCATCGTGGGCGACGTCAAGGACGTCCTGCCGAAGCTGGTCGCGGCGCTGTAAGACCGTTAGACCCGCCCGGGAAGGGGTCGGCAACGCCCAGTCGCTCAGACAGTCCTCGCTTCGCTGCGGAACTCGCTTGGTGGGCGCCGCAGGCCCCTTCCCTTCTTCTGCGCCCTTCGACTCCGCGACATGGCGGCAGGGCGCCCTTACCGTGTTGATGAGAAAAGAGAGAGAGGAGAGGAACGTGTCTGAGACCGATTTCGACATCATCGTCGTGGGCTCGGGGTGCGCGGGCGCGGTGGCGGCCTACACGGCGGCCTCGGCGGGCAAGAGCGTGCTCGTGGTCGAGCGCGGCAACTTCGCCGGCGCGAAGAACATGACCGGCGGGCGCATCTACTCGCACAGCCTGAAGGAGGTGTTCCCGGACTTCGAGTCCGAGGCGCCGCTCGAGCGCAAGATCACCCACGAGCGCATCGCGCTCATGGACCCGGCCTCGCAGACGGCGGTCGACTTCACGAGCCCGGAGCTCGCAGAGGAGGGCAAGGACTCCTACAGCGTCCTGCGCGCGCCCTTCGACCAGTGGCTGGCCTCGAAGGCCGAGGACGCCGGCGCCGAGTACATCTGCGGCATCGCCGTCGAGGAGCTCATCCGCGACGAGAGCGGCAGGGTCGTCGGCGTGCGCGCCGGCGAGGACGAGATCACCGCGCAGGTGACGGTGCTCGCCGAGGGCGTGAACCCCATCCTGTCGGAGAAGTGCCTGGGCAACCCCCGCCCGAAGCCCTCGCAGATGGCCGTCGGCGTCAAGCAGGTGTTCGAGCTGCCCGCCTCCCAGATCGAGGACCGCTTCCTGGTCCCGCAAGGCGAGGGCGCCTCGATGTTGTTTGTCGGCGACTGCACGCACGGCAAGGTCGGCGGCGGCTTCCTGTACACGAACAAGGACTCCATCAGCCTGGGCCTCGTGGCCACGATCTCCACGGCCATGGACGCCTCCAACCCCCACCCCGTCTACCAGATGCTCGAGGACTTCAAGAACCATCCGGCGGTCGCGCCCATCATCCGCGGCGCGAAGGTGGTCGAGCACTCGGGCCACATGGTGCCCGAGGGCGGCTACAACATGATCCCGAAGTACGTGTTCGACGGCTGCCTGGTGGCCGGCGAGACGGCGGGCCTCTGCATGAACATGGGCTACCAGGTGCGCGGCATGGACTTCGCCGTGGCGTCGGGCCGCATGGCGGGCGAGGCCGCGGTCGAGGCCATCGACAAGGGCGACGTGAGCGAGGCGGGCCTGTCCTCCTACAGGACGAAGATGGAGGGCTCCTTCGTCATCCAGGACCTCAAGACCTTCTCCAAGTGGCCCCACGTCATGGAGGGCTGGGACCGCATGTTCACCGAGTACCCGGTCATGGTCAAGGACGTCTTCAACACCATGTTCAGCGTGGACGGAAAACCCCAGAAGCCGCTGATGAAGCGCATGATGCCCATCGTGAAGCAGCGCGGGCTGTTCAAGCTCGCCAAGGAAGTGAGAGGCGCGGTGAAGGCCCTATGAGCGGGATTTGCGACATCACGGTCAACGTCGACGAGTTCCTCGCCATCGACAAGTACGAGGTGGACGAGGAGAGCGCGCACATCGAGCTGGCCGACGACCCCGACATCGAGGAGTTCAAGAAGCTCGTGCGCGTGTGCCCGGCGGCGCTCTACAAGATCGACGAGAACGGGGCGACCAGCTTCGACTACGCCGGCTGCCTGGAGTGCGGCACCTGCCGCATCGCCTGCGGAGACACCATCGTGAAGAAGTGGGAGAACCCCCAGCCCACGATGGGCGTGGAGTACCGCTTCGGGTAAGGAACCGCACGCGCTCTGGACGGAGATCGCCTCAATCAGGGCGCTCCTGAGGGTTCCGGCGTTCAGCGTCGTCGGGGCCCTCAGGTAGGAATCGGCAAGATCGAGGAGTTGCAGTTTATGGAACGTTATCTTCGCGAGGGGTGCTTGAACCATCTCAGCGATCTGCGCGGATTCGATGCCGTGCGCAACGACGAGGTTCGCCCCGGGTTCGTGCGCAACGTGGTAACAGTGCCCGACGGTGCTTCAAATCTATACCGTTGCGCGCACGGGGGCTATCTCATGCAGCTCGTCGACGTGGCGGCGTGCATGGCGGCCTGGTCGCTGGGTAAGCGCGTGGTCACCCAGCAGGTCAGTCTTAATTTCACGCGCAGCGTGAAGCTGGGCGGCTCGATCCGTATAGAGGCTTCCGTCGTCCATGCCGGTGCGACCTCTGTGCTGGTGGAAACGTCCATCAAAGACGAGGATGGTCGCACGTGCCTGTTGTCGAACGCGCTTTTGCATGTGACGGGCACGATCGATCCTGGCGATCCTCTGCCTGAGCCTCTCCTTGGGCGCAATTCCGGTGTCGTGTAGTCGCATCCTCGGCGATGGTAATTCGATTCCATGCACCTCTTCTTTGCGTAGATGGCGAGACATTTACCCAATATGGGCTTTTTGATGGGCTTCTTTCGCTGCTTTTCTCTTGTTTCGTCGACGTGATTCAGCGCATAGGCTACACTCTGCCTGATGTGAACCATCATGGACAGCGAAAGGGGCCGCATCATGGATTTCGATCTCGCACCTGAATACGAGAAGCTTATTGCGACGGTGCGCGAATTCGGCGAGCAGCATTTTACATGTGAGGCTGTTCGCCAGTGGCAACACGATGCCGGTTTGCCCGACGAGGTGGTGCGTGATTTCGTGAACCTCGATTTCAATGGCTTCGGCGTTATTCATCGTCGCGACCATGTGACGTACGACACTATGGCGCAGACGCTTGTTCTGGAGGAGCTCGCCCGTGTTTCGGGGGCGGCTCTGCCGTTCCCGAACGACTTTCTGAACCTTCAAATCATGGAGGAGTTCGCCGGGTCCGGGCAGTTTGAGTTCGTTCGAACGGGGTACCAGACCGAAGGGCGGTTGGCGTTCGCCCTTGCTATATCCGAGCCCGAGGGCGGTTCGGACACCATGAGTATGCGCACGTCTGCTCGCACCATCGACGGACGGCTGGTTCTCAACGGAACGAAGACATTCGTGAACAACGGGGAGTACGCGCCTTATTTGCTCGTTGCGGCCATCGATCGGGATGCGTCGACGGGAAAGCATCCGGCGCTGTCGTTTTGGCTCGTTCCTCATGATCTGCCCGGTATCAAGGTGTATCCGGTTCAGAAGATTGGCCAATCCATACTGCCGTTTTCCACCGTCGTGTTCGAGAACGTCCGCTTGGACGAGCCGTACCGTTTGCACGGAAAGCAGGCCGGGTTTCCGCAGCTGTTCCATCTATTCGAGATCGGCAGGCTGTTCTCGTGCGCCACGGCGCTCGGTCTGGCGCAAGCCGCCATGGAGGATGCGGTAGCCTATGCGCGCACGCGCACGGCCTTCGGAACCCAGATCGCGAATTTCCAGCAGATCGAGCAGATGCTCACGGACATGGAGGTCAAGCTAGACAACATGCGCAACTCCGTGTACAAGAACGCGTGGAAACTCGACCGCGGTTGCGGTGACCGCCTGGGCGTGGCTTTGATGAAGCGTTACGTGCCCGAAGCCGCCACGGAGGTTGCGAGCGACGCGATGCAGATATTCGGAGGTCGCGGGTACACGCGAAACGAGCGCGTCTCGTCCATATGGCAGGACTGCCGAGGCTTCCAGATGGCCGAGGGGACCGACCAGATCATGGTGTACGTCGCGGCACCGCTCATCATGGAGAAGTACGCGTAGGGCGCGTTCGCGAAGTCGTTCTTGGCCCCTGCGTCGCAAAACCGAAAAAGAGCCCTGCCGATCACAAGACCCGAAGTCGGCGGGGCTCTTTTTCGTTCGGTCGTCTATCGACTCGCTCTGCACTCATGCAAAGTACGAATGTTTACCCATATAGGTCAAACTGTTGGTCCCATTTTCGTAACCAAGGTCTTATCTTGTGACTCAAGGGTTCGTTCTCAGTGCGTTCATTACCAGATCTCGTTCGGCTGTGTGCACCTGCTTATCGTGGACGTCGCGGAAAGCGATGGCGGGGTGCGGATAGCCGAGCGAACCAAGAAGGAGGATTTCCCTTGAGTACTGCAACGCAAAAGGCCAAGATGAGCTCACGGCATGTGCTGCTCATCATCACCGGCATCATGCTCACCTTCGGGTGCTCGGCGCTCACGTTTTCGACGTGGACGAACTTCCAGCCGGTCGTGTCGGAGGCCATGGGCATGGTTACCTCCACTGGCGCGATCGATACGGCTCCCTTCGCGCTCTACATCACCGTTCTGTATCTGACGATGACCGTGGTGTCCCCGATGGCGGGCAAGCTTATTCAGAAGATGGACATTCGCATCATACTGAGCGTGTCTGCCGCGTTGGTGGGCATCGCGTTCATCCTTATGAGCATTTACACCGAGATCTGGCAGTTCTACATCTCTGGCGTGCTTCTGGGCTTGGGCGAAATCTCCATCCTGTGGCTCGCTATCCCTACGCTCATGAACCGCTGGTTCAAGAAGAGCGCCGGTTTCTTCATCGGTATCTGCATGGCTATGACGGGCGTCGGTGGCGCTATCTGGAACTCGTTGTTCACCGCGCTGAACTCTAGCGGCACGTCGTATCAGACCATCTATCTGATTTGGGGAATCGTGGCGCTGGCTACTTCGCTTCCGTTCACCTTGTTCTGCATCCGCTCTACGCCCGAGGAAGTGGGCCTGCAGCCCTACGGCGCCGAGATCGCCGAGGACGGCACGGTAGAGAAGGCGAAGGGCCTGTCTGCTTCCAAAGCCATGAAGAGCCCCGTGTTCTACGCTGTGTTCATCTATGCGGGCATCATCAACTTCCTGACCATCATCGCGCCGCAGTTCCCGTCCTACATGCGCTCGCTGGGTGCGGCGGGCACTGTTGCCTACGACGTGGCCGTGGTCGGCGGCGTCATGTCCGTTGCCGTCATGGTCGCCCAGGCGATCTCCAAGGTGGCCATGGGCGGTTTCGCTGACAAGAATGCCAAGGTCACGATGATCACCGCGTTCGTCGCGGGCGTTGCGGGCATCTTGCTGGTGTGGCTGGGGGTTCAGTCCGAGATCGCTCTGTACGCCGGTGCCTGCATCTACGGCTTCTTCTTTGCCAGCGCCGTGGTGCTGTGCCCCATCGTGGTGCGCCAGGTGTTCGGCACTCGCGAATACTCCGAGATCTACTCTCGCGTGTCCGTGTTCGTCAACCTCATGGGCGCTTTCGGTGCCACTATCTGGGCGTTCCTCGGTTCGAATTTCGGTTACGACAGCGTGTTCATCGTCGGTATCGTCGGCCAGGTGGTCGTGCTGCTGTGCGGTCTGTACGCCTTCGGCAAGCAGAAGAGCGTCCAGGCTCAGTGGACCGAATAACGGTTCTTGCAATAGCGTGACTCAAGTGCTTCGATCCCGCCTGTCAACAGGCGGGATCGTTTTTTCGGTGATATAATACCGCCAAGGGGTTTTCTTGAATCATGGATACGGGGCCTACTACGGGGAGGTGCGTTTTCGTGTGCGATTTGCTAGGTAGAGCTGTCGGCCGACGAACGGAGCGCGCATGAACCTTTCTCAGCTGTATTACTTCGCCAAGCTGTCCGAGATGCAGCATTACGCGAACGCTGCCAAAGAGCTTTACATCACCCAGCCTTCGCTTTCTCACGCTATTAAATCGCTCGAGGCCGAATTGGGGGCTCCCTTGTTCGAGAGGGAAGGGCGTCGCATGAAGCTCACGCCGCTCGGTCGCGCTTTTGCCGAACACGTCAAGCGCGGCTTGCGCGAGATCGACAAAGGGGTGGCTCTGGCGCAGGAGTACAACGGCAAGTTGAGCGGTACGGTGAACATCGGCGCCATTTACACGGTGCAGGGCGATTATTTACCCATGTTGTTGCGCGACTACCATGCCCAATACGGGCAAACGGTGAAGTTCAACCTGTTTCAGGGGTTTTCGACGCCGTTGGTGGAGGCGCTCGAACGCGACGAATACGACGTGGCGTTCACGGCCAAGGTTCCCAACAAGCCCGATCTATGCTTCGAGCACGTGGTGTCCCATCAGCTGGTTGCCTTCGTTGCACCGTCGAATCCTATCGCTCATCTGAAAAGCGTCTCGCTGGGGGATTTGCGCGGGCGCTTGGTGTACACCTATCGCCGCGGAACGCCCATAGGCGAGAACGTCAACGACGCGTTGGAGGAGTTCGGCGTGTCGGCCGTGCAGGAA
Source organism: Eggerthella sp. BIOML-A4 (assembly GCF_009875575.1). Taxonomy (NCBI): domain Bacteria; kingdom Bacillati; phylum Actinomycetota; class Coriobacteriia; order Eggerthellales; family Eggerthellaceae; genus Eggerthella; species Eggerthella sp. BIOML-A4. The sequence goes on from NZ_WWRX01000020.1 coordinate 6,279, forward strand.
TATGAGAATGAGATCTCGTTGGGGGGCATGGTTCAGGCCGATCCGCGCGCCGTTGGCTTGGCTACGCTGACTATCGGCCTGAAGTCGTTCAGCGATATCGTTATCATTCCCATAGAGGACATCCCGCAGGATTTTCACCGCATCTATATGGTGTATAAACGCGATGCGTTCAGAAGCCGCGCTGTAGAGAGCTTCATCGAGTTCACGTCGGACTACGTGCCCCCTAAGGGCGCGATTCCCAGTACGGGGACATTCTCGTAAGGGGGAGGCGGACGATGAGGGACGTGAGGGGCGCGCCATTTTGATCGGACGTGCGGTGGGTTCCGTCTTGCATGTCCTCGACGCCTACGTAGAAGACGAACCCGCGTTTGCACATGAACGTGCATTCCAGGCAGACGTCCTTGTCGCAATACACGTACGCGTCCTCGTCGGCCAAGGCGAACAGCAAAGGAGAGCGCTTCTTCGGCAGGACGTACTTCAGCTGCGAACCGGTGAACGTCTTCAAAGCTATCCACTGAATGCGGAAGCGGTCGTCGCTGATGCGCCACGAGCATTCCACGGCGTTGCTGTTGAATCCCCCGAGGATGCGGTAATCGAACTCGATGCCCTCGGGCAGCGCATCGAGTTCCGTTAGCTCCATGCGCTCAAGCGCGCTCCCGCAGCATGTCGGGAGGGCCTGCATGTCGTGCGCATAGGGGGGCTCGGCCATCGGATTGCGCAGGCCGTCCGAAAACGATCCCGGGAGGCTGCCTGCGATTCCCTGAAGCACGCGCCCGCATTCGGGGCAGCGATAGAAGGGGAGGTCGTCGTCGGCGATGCGGGGCTTCCATGTGGCACGCGTGCGTGTGACGCTGTACTTTTGCTCGATCATCGTTCGTCCCTTTCAGGCTGCGTGCTTGCAAGCGAGCTGTCGCGTAGGGCGCGCTCGTTCGATAGCAGGCGTTCGGCGAGGATATCGGATAGCCAGTTGCGTTTGACTTTCCCGCTTTCGGTCATCGGGATGCGATCGACGTATTCGATGCGTTCTGGCCAAAGGCGTTTTTGCACGTTGCGGCCTTTTAGGAAGTCCGCAACGTCGGTCACGCTGGGACGCGCCTCGCCGGACGCGACGGCGAACAGGCAAATGCGCTCACCGAGTCGCGGATCGGGCATGCCGATGGTTGCATGGCTTCCGATGCCGGGACATCCGGTTACCGCTTCGTCCACTTCGGCGGCGCTGATGTTCTCACCGCCTCGGATGATGATCTCCTTGCGCCTGCCGTTGATTCGGATGCGTCCGCGATCGTCCATCGAGCACAGGTCGCCGCTTGCGAACCAGCCGTCCGAGCTGAGCGCTTCGTCGGTTGCTTCAGGATTGCCGAGGTAGCCCACGAACACGTTCGGTCCGCGCGAGAGCTCTTCGCCTTGCATGCCGGTCGGTACGTCGCGGCCCTGCTCGTCCACCACGCGCACTTCGATCCCTTTGAAGGGGCGTCCTGAGAACTTCCCGTTCCAGCCGAGCGCGTAGGCGGGCGGAACGTACACATGCGGGCAGCTTTCGGTGGACCCGTACACTTCACATAGTACGATGCCCTTCTCCCGTGCCCTGTGAACCATCGTTCCGGGGACGGGGGCTCCGCCGCACAGATAGAAGCGCAGCTTCGTCGGGCGCTTGCCCGTGCGCTCCATTGCTCCCAGCAAGTCGTAGATGAAAGGCGTGGCGCCCATGGACCAGGTGACACCTTCGACGTTCATGAGGTCGATCGCGCTTTCGGCGTCGAATTTTTCTTGCAGTACGGCTTTTCCTCCCAGCAGCAGGGGGGAAAGCAGGCCGTGGTTGAAGCCGGTGGCGTGATTGAGCGGCGCAGGCATGAACATGACATCGTCGGACGTGAGCTCCAGCTCTTCGGTGAACGCTCGTTCCGAGAACAGCAGGTTGTTGTGCGTGAGAAGGACGGCTTTCGGGTTGCCCGTCGTACCCGACGTAGCGAGGATGAGGGCGGCGTCGTCGGCTGTCGTGCGCTGAGGCTTCTCTTTGAGCGGCTCGTAGCTTTCCAGGATGCGCTCGACGAGGGGAAAGGTGGAGATGGCCGACCGGTCGCGATCGAATACAGCGACGCCTTTAAGCGAGGGGACGTCTGCTTCGACGGACTCGATCTGGGCGTCGAAACGGCATCCTCGCGAGAACGCCGGGCAGATGAACGCGGCGCTTTTCACCTGGTTGAGCACGTAGCGCAAGTCTCGTTCGTTGAATGCGCGCGACAGCGGGTGCATGACGGCCCCAGCCTTCAGGCATGCGACGTACACGATGCAGAACTCCGCCCATACGGGCATCTGGAAGCTGACCACGTCGCCCTCTTCGACGCCGACGTCCTTCAGCCAGGAAGCCAGGCGCGCCGCCGCGTCGTCCACGTAGGCGTAGGTGTAGCGGTTGCCGCGGTCGTCCACGACGTACTCGCGGTCGGCGCAGGCCCGGGCCTGCCGGTTCCAAACGTCGTAGAGCGTCTCTTCCGTCCAATACCCCTGCTGATAGTACAGCCGCTTGCGCTCTTCGTCGATCTTCAGGTTCGTTATCATTCCCGTCTCCTTGCGATTGCGCAGCCCGTCGTTCTCGGGTGGGCGCGCTCGCGCGCACCCGAGAACGAGCTGCGATGCGAGAAGGCCGGGCGCGCCTCGCAGCTCGTCCGGCCTTCTTGTCGGCCCCTTATGCGAAGATGGACGTGCTTCCGCGAACTTCGCCCGCCTCCACGGCGGCGGCGATCTGCTCGTCGGTGTAGCCGAGCTCCTTCATGATGTCGAAGGTCTGCTCGCCCATGTTCCCGTAGTTCTTGTACTCGGGCGCACCGGGCATGGAGTCGAAGTGGACGGGGCTCGTGGCCATGATACGGTCTCCCGAGGGGTAGGGGATCTTGACCAGCATGTCGTTGTCCCAGCAGTTCTGGTCCTCGTAGATGTCCGTCGGCGTGGCGGCGGGCTCGCAAGGCATGTCGTTGGCCTTGAACGTCTCGAGGATCTGGGCCTGCGTGTACTTCTTGAAGTTCGCGTCCAGCAGGTCGACGACCTGCTGGTTCAAAGACTTCTCGTTCACCTTGGCGCAGATGTTCGCCTCGGGATCGATGGCGAAGAACTCCTGCGGATCGATTTCGAGCGCCGTGCAGATCTTCTCGAAGTCGCGGTCGTACTCGGGGAGGCACACGCACACCCACTTGCCGTCCGCGCAGCAGTACATGTTGTTGAAGGGGTTGGGCACTTCGCGGCGGTTCTTGGGGTAGGCGTTGCCGTACTGCGCCGAGATGATGCCGGTGGACAGCGTGTACAGGCCGGCGTGCTGCAACGGCACGCTGACGCGGTCGCCCGTGCCCGTGGCGGTGCGGCCGTACAGGGCCGCGGCGATGCCGGCGGCGAGGAACAGGGAGACGCTGAAGTCGCCCAGCCCGTTGGTGGGGATGAGCGGGGCGTCGCCGCGGTTCACGGTGGTGCCGAACACGCCGCCGCGCGCCATGTAGCAGGTCACGTCGAATCCGGCGGCGTCCTTTTCGGGGCCCTTGTCGCCGTATCCGGTCACCTGGGCGTACACCAGCTTCGGGAACTTCTCGTGCAGCGTCTCGTAATCCAGCCCCATCTTGACGAGCGACTTGGTGCGGTTGCTGGTCAAGAAGACGTCGGCCTCGGCCAGAAGCTTCATCATGACGTCCATGCCCGTCTCGCTCTTCAAGTTGAGCGTCATGAACTTTTTGCCGAAGTTGGCGTAGTCGAACGCCAGGTTCTCGTCATCGGCCATGGGCATGTTGAACACGCCCGCCTGGCGACGCGCGGGATCTCCTCCGAACGACTCCACCTTCACGACGTCGGCTCCCCACTCCGCAAGCACGCGTCCGGTGGTGGGAGCGGCCAGGTAGCTGGTCAGATCGACGACTTTGATACCCTCCAATGGTTTCATTGCTATCCTCCATACTAAGAGCGATACAGAAGAAGGGTTATCCACCGGCGGCAGATAACCCTTCATGTAAGATAAGGTTCGTTCTCGTGCGCGGAGCGCTAAAGGGTTAGAGCTGGTACTCGACCTTGCCGCCGAACTTCTGGCAGTTGCGGGCGATGGTGATGCGCTGGACGTTCGGGGCGCCTTCCTCAAGCCACATGGCGCGTGCGTCGCGGTACATGCGCTCAACGGGGCCGTAGGGGGAGTCCTCGAAGTAGCCGTCGCCGCCGAAGATCTCGAGCATGCCGTCGGAGACGATGCGGGTGGAGTAGATCGAGAACAGCTTGCACATGGCGGCCTTCTCCTCGATGTACTTGCCGTTCGGATCCTTGTCGTACTCGCGGCCGAAGTCGTACACCATGCAGCGCAGGGCGTGCGTGTAGGTCTGCATCTCGGCGATCTCGCGCTTGATCATCTGGCGCGTGGCGATGGGCTTGCCGAACGTGACGCGATCGTTGGCGCGGGCGAGGCTCATCTCCAGCATGCGCTGGCACATGCCGAGGTTGGAAGCGGCGATGTGGGCGCGGGAGACGGAGAGGGAGTGGATGGCGATTTCCATGCCCTGGCCTTCTTCGCCCAGCAGGTACTTCTTGTCAAGCTTCATGTTCGTGAACTTGAGGCCGGTGTGGGCCGCGCCGCGAGCGCCCATCATGTGGGGCATCGGGGTGGTCTCGTAGCCGGGGGTGTCGCACGGCACGAAGAAGGCGGACAGGCGCTCGTCGCCCTGCTTCTCCGGGTCGGTCACGGCGATGACGTACGCGAACTCGCAGCAGTCGGTGTGGGAGATCAGCCACTTCTCGCCGTTGAGGATGTAGTCGCCGTTCTCGTCCTTCTCGGCCGTCGTGTGGATGTCGGCGCCGGTGCCGCCGGACTGCTCGGTCAGGGCGAAGCAGGTGAACACGGTCTTGTCCTGGAACTTGTCCATGTACTGGGCCTTGAGCTCGTCCGAGCCGTAGTCGTCAAGGATGCGCCAGTTCAGGTCGGCAGCGTAGTGCAGGTGCATGCGCATGCCGCCCGGGCCGCGGGAGAACTCCTCCTGGACCCTGAGGATGTCGAGCTCCGACAGATCCCATCCGCCGTACTGCGAGGGCAGCGCGAAGCGGTACAGGTCGTTCTTGATCGCCAGATCGTAGAACTCCTGGGGGAACTTGTTGGTCACCTCGATCTCCGGCTGCATCTCCTCGAGCGGCCCCTCGACCAACTCGCGGATCTGCTTGAGGTAGGCCTCGAACTGCTCTTCGGTCAACTTGCTCATGTGACCCTCCTTTTCCTAAGGTTTCGAGCCTTGCATTCCGATGGCGGCACCATCTGATGAGGTCATTCTGCGCCCTCGGCAGGCCCGCGTCTAATGCCCGGTTCCTTCGTTTGAAGGGCGATTTCGATAGATGCGGTCTATCGATCGCGTCGTTTTTCGGAAACCCCACGTGAAACGGGGCCGAATCGGGCGGGTTGCAGGCAGATGCGATGTCGATTAACGGTACAAAAACGAGATACTGTGTGGTTTTCGCGTCCTTGTGATCACCCTCTTGCAGCGCGAAAAGATTTGTGAACCTGCACAAATATGGATCGATCGATGACTGTCAAACAACAACCTGCCACAAGAACGGGAATATGGGTAACAAACGACAAGCTCAGCCTTGCCCAGATCCGCGTTTCTGACCGTCACAATCATGCGCGCCATGTCGGATACTGAGGGCGATGTCTCGTCCTGCGCTATGGGAAACGGCGCGGAGGCGGTTCGGGTTCGCGCGGGGAGACGCGCGGGCAGGTCGATCTATATATAGAGGGGGAGTGTTGCGCATGAACGCCGTTGCAACCCAGAGGATGACGATGCGGCACTGGGGAGTGCTCGCGACCTGCGTGTTCTGCACGTTCGGATGCGCAGCGGTCGCGTTCAGCGTTCCGGGCCTATGCTACAGGCCCGTGTCCCAGTACCTAGGGGTGGACGTGTTCGACGTGTCCCTGTACATGACCATCGTGTATTTGACCGAGGTCGTGCTGTCGGCTCCGGTCGGAAGGCTGCTGCAGCGTTTCGACATGCGCATCGTCTGCACGGCCGCGGCGTGTTCGACCAGCCTGGGTTTCGCGGCCATGTCGTTCTACACCGAGCTGTGGCAGTGGTACCTTTCGGGCGTGCTGATAGGCTTCGGCGAAATCACGCTGCTTTGGCTGATGGTGGCCAGCTTGCTGAACCGCTGGTTCAGCAAGAGGCTCGGGCTGGTCATCGGCCTGTCCTACGCGATGACCGGCGTGGGCGGCGCCGTGCTCAACCTGGTGGGGCAGTTCCTGCTGGGCGCGGACCTCTCCGGATGGCGCGAGGTGTACCTCGTGCTCGGCCTCGTGGCCTTCGCGCTGTCCGTCCCGTTCACGCTGTTCGCCATCCGATCGCATCCGGAGGACGTCGGGCTGAAGGCGTACGGCGCAGTGCTCGAGCCTTCGGTCGCGCAGGTCGACGGCGCCGGCGACGCGCTGCCCGGCATTCCCGCCAAGCAGGCGTTTCGGAAGTGGTACTTCTTCGCGCTCGTCTTCGCCGGGTGCATGGCGAACATCGGCGGCATCTTCCCGCAGCACTTCACGACGTACTACCAAAGCTTCGTCGCCGTCGACCGCGAGACGCTGCAAGCCGTCGGCGCCCTCATGGTCATGTCGGGGACGTTGGAGGCTTTCACGATGGCGGGCATGGCCGGCGGCAAGGTGCTGATCGGCGCGTTGGAGTCGCGCTCCATCCAGCTGGCGCTCGTCATAGGATGCGTCGGCGGGTTCCTGGGCCTCTCCGGAATCTGGATCGGCGGCGAGGCGGTGATCCTGCCGGTGCTGTTCGGCGGCGGCATGCTGTACGGCCTGATCTACCCGTTCGTCACCACGCTCCTGCCGTACCTCACGCGTTTGATCTTCGGCAGCAAGGACTACGATAGGATCTACTCGGTCGTGTTGATTCCCGTGAACCTGGTGGGAGCCTTCGCCGCGTCGGGCTTGGCGCTGATCTACCAGAACGCCGGATGGGACGCGTTCTTCATCGTGGGGCTGGCCAGCATCGTGGTCATCTACTTGGGATTCAACGTGGCGTACTACGCCGGGCGAAGGGTGTATTTGGAGAAGCTGTAGGCGGCGCCCGAAGCTGCCGCGAACGACGGAGGGGCCGACGGACGATCCGTCGGCCCCTCCGTCGTGTTCGAGGTCGCGCCCCTAGAGGTCGAAAAGCAGCTCGGAGTCGTCCTCGTCATCGAAGGCGCACCAGCAGTTCGAGTCAGAGAACAGCAAGAACGCCTCCGGCCCGATGTCCATGCGAAGGCCGTCTTCGGAGAACGTCGAGCCGAACACGGCTTCGAACTTCTCGCGCACGCCGTCGTCGACGGCTTCGGCGAGCCACGCCCACGCGCTCACCGGGTCGCCCGGACCGTCGAACATCGCCTCGAAGCCGCCTTCCACGGGTTCGCCTCGTCGGTCGAGGAGCATGTCGCCGTTGATGGAGAAGCATCCGGAGAGCACGATGCGGGCGACATCGCATCCTTCGTCATGCGAGATGTTCGATCGCTCGAAGAAGAGGATGCGCGTCCCGTCGGGCGCTTCGACGTAGCGGGGCCCCTCCGCGCCGGCCATCGCGGCCGCCAAGCCGGCGGCCATCGCCAAACCGGCGCTGCTTTCGTCTGGGAGCATGGTTTCGGGATCCTTTCTATCGGTCGCCGGCGCCCTGAAGCACCTGCCTCTTCAGGGCGCTTTTATGCGACGAGCTTCGGAGACCTCAAATCTACCAGCTGTGAAAGCGTCCTGCGACGGATAATTGTCCTGATCTATCCGGTTCGCGTCCGGGCCTTCTAGAAATCGCTGCGCTGCATGTTGAGGTAGTTCAGCAGCTCGCTGCGCTTGTGGATCTGCATCTTCTCGTAGATGTGCCGCACGTGGGTGTTCACGGTGTACGGCGATATCACCAGCTTCTCGGCCATGTTGTTCGTGGTGTAGCCGCGCGCGATGAGCACGAGGATCTCGGCCTCGCGCCCCGACAGGCTGAACTCCTTGGCCACCTCGGAGCAGATCTCGTCGATCTCGGCCTTCGTGGGCGGCGCGGCCGTCAGCGCCACGATGTTGAACTCCTGGCGCACCAGCGGCACCAGCAGCACGGCCAGCACGCACATGAGCCCCAGGCACGTCTCGGGCGTGATGGCGAAGGCCAGCTCGGGGGCGTGCTCGTAGCCTACGGCCCACGTATTGCCTACGGCGATGCCCGCGCGCACGAACGCGCCGGAGAAGGCGAACGCTACGGCCGGCGTCACGTAGCCTTTCGAGGTGAGGATGCCGAAGTACATGATGAGCAGGATTTCCAGCAGCGACGAGATGCCGGTCGCCATGATGAAGGCGGGGAAGAACGCCACCTCGTCGGCCAGGAACAGCGCGAACGCCGCGATCAGCAGCACCAGCAGCCAGGGGAACATCTTGAATATGCTGGCCTTGTCCTTCGACGCGATGCTGATGCCGGCGATGCCCAGCATGATGGCCGCCCCTCCGAGGATGCCCAACGTGAAGCTGACGTCTCCGGTGGGCAGCACCTCCCAGGGGATGATGGCCACGAGGAAATAGCACGCGACGCTGGCCAGGAAGGTGATGATGCTCACCGCGACCATGTTCTTGAGACCGCCCTGGGCCGCGCTCTTCGGCAACAGCACCGGAAACGCCCGCGAGCCGTCGCGGCGAGCGGCCACCAGCAGCATGCCGGAGGCGATGGGCAGCAGTGAGACGAACGCCGTCGTCACGTACGAGGGCAGCACCCACGCCAGGATGATGGTTCCGAGCAGCGTCAGGCCGAACGTCGTGCCGATGTGGCGGAGGGTGAAGTTCGCCTTCACGCAGGCGTAGCGCTCGCCCCAGAGGATCCACATGACCGATTCGGTGATGCCGAGAAAGAAGGACAGCGCGTAGGCGAGGCCGGGCACCGTGAACACTTGAGGAATCAGGCATATCGCCAACGTTGCAAGGCAGGTGAGCGCCGGCGCGGCCACGTAGAGCCAACGGTAGGCCGAGAGGTGCCGCTTGCGCCCCAGCGCGAACGCGATGAGCAGCAGCGAGACCACGGTGGCGCCCAAGTTCACCAGCCAGGAGATGGTGACGCGCTCGTCCAGCAGTTCGGTCTGCGTGAACATGTGCGGGACGAACCATAGAGCGTAGTGCCATGCTAAAAGCAACGCGAATCCCACGTATTTCAGCGCAGGACGAGTCGCAAGATCCGTCAAGTACCCCTCTTTTCCCGTTTTCCGGTCCGACGGTGCTGCCGATTGGAGCGTCATAAAGCCGACCACCCTTCCTATCTCCCGTTAGCGATGGATGATGATGCCGTTGAGCTGCCCTTTCGCAGGGTGGCTCCCAATGCCTCCGCCTTATTCATCACGGCGAGAATCTATCACTAATTCTTCGGTAACGCCTCGCAAGAAAGTAAGTATTAGGCCAATTAGTGGGGATTTTGCGATGGCAAAACCACAGTCTGCGAACAGAATGCACCCAACGGCTCGGTTCACCGCCGGTCGCCGCCATGAACGTGCCGGCGACCGACTGAGAGACCGGGCGCAGACAAGGAGAAAGGAAGTAAGGATGTCACTGCTTGCCAAGAGCAAGGGAGAGGTTACCTACAAGGAGCTCTCCACCCTGCACAAGTGGGCGCTCGTCGTGCTCATCTCCATGGGCTCGTCGATCATCTACGCGCCGATGTATCTGAAGAACGTCTTCTACGATCCGCTGATGCAGGCGCTCGGCGCCACCAACGCCGACCTCGGCCTCATGGTGTCGGCCTACGGCATCGCCGCCATGATCTGCTACCTGCCCTCTGGCATCGTGGCCGACAAGTTCCGCATGCGCACGCTGGCATGGGTCGGTTTCATCGCCACCGCCGTTCTCGTGTTCGTGTACGCCATGCTGCCTTCCGTGCAGATCTGCCTGATCCTGTTCGTGCTCATGGGCGTCACCTCCATCCTCGTGTGGTGGGGCACGCGCTTCAAGGTCATCCGCCTGTGCTGCGAGGAGAACGAGTACGCCTCCAAGATCGGCATCAGCTACTCCATCTACGGCGTCACCGGCCTCGTCATCGGCCTCATCAACGCCGGCATCATCGCGGCCATCTCCGGCTCCGCGGGCGTGCAGGCCATGCTCATCTTCCTGGGCGTCGTCATCGCCGTCCTGGGCGTCGTCTCCTTCTTCATCATCCCCGACTTCAAGGGCGAGATCAACAAGGACGCCAAGCTGTTCAGCGTCAAGGAGGCCATCCAGGCCATCAAGCACCCCGGCGTCATCTGGGCCTGCGTCGCATACTTCGCCTGCTACGCCGTGTACCAGGGCGCTACCTACACCACGCCGTACCTCACGCAGTGCTTCAACGCCGACGGCAACCTCGTGAACATCGTCGGCCTCATCCGCACCTACGGCATCGGCCTCATCGCCGGCCCCATCGTCGGCTTCATCGCCACGAAGATCAAGAGCCCCTCGAAGACCATCCTGGGCGGCTTCATCCTGTCCATCGCGGTGCTCGTCGGCTTCATTCTGTTCCCGCAGGATCCCTCCGGCGCCATGGTCGCCTCCATCCTCGTGGTCGTGTTCGGCTTCACCACCTACGGCGCCTTCTCCATCGGCTCCTCGCCGCTGTCCGAGGTCAAGATCCCCATGGCCATCTTCGGCACCGCCTCCGGCCTGCTGTCCGTCATCGGCTTCCTGCCTGACGTGTTCATCCACACCTGGTACGGCGGCATGATCGACGCCCAGGGCACGGCAGCGTTCTCCAGCATCTTCGGCTTCGAGATCATGTTCGGCGTCATCGGCTGCATCGCGCTGGTCATGCTGCTCCGCTCCATCAAGAAGCACTTCGGCGCCTCCGACGCGGTCGCGGCCGCAGAGGACGGCGAGTCCGCCAAGGCGTAACGCGCCGCCAGCGAGCGCGGGGGCGCGCCGCTGCAAGCAGCGTCCCCGCGTCTCGATCCCGTTGTTCCACCGGATCCACCATCCCGCATCGATCGGTTCGCGAAAGAAGGTTGCAATGAACAAGCTCGACGTGCTCTCGAAGATCAACCCGCAGATGAAGGCCGTGCTCGCCAAAGAGGATGAGCTGGCGGGCGACGCGAACGATACCAGCGTGGGCTTCGAGAAAATGCGCGAGAACTACGTGGCCGGCCGCGCGTTCTGGTGCGAGGGCGGACCGGTCATGGCCGAGAAGCTCGATGCCGAGGTGGACGGCCCCTACGGCGCCATTCCGGTGCGCTACTACTATCCCACGGCTGCAGCCGCTGCTGGCCGTGCGGCAGGGGAGCCCGCCATGCCGGCCATCGTGTACGTGCACGGCGGCGGGTTCGTGCTGGGCAACCTCGACACGCACGACCGCGTGTGCCGCGTCCTGGCAAGCCATGCCGGCGTGCCGGTGGTGGCCGTCGACTACCGTCTGTCGCCCGAGGCCAAGTTCCCCAGCGCGGTGGAGGAGGTGGCCGCCGTGGCCTCCTACCTGCACGAGCAGGGCGCCCGTCACGGCATCGACGGCGAGCGCCTGTCCTTCGCCGGTGACTCCGGCGGCGCGCATCTGGGCCTTGCGGCCACGATGTACCTGCGCGAGAAGAAAGGCGCAAGCGACTTCGTGAAGTGCTGCCTTCTGTACTACGGCTGGTTCGGCCTGACCGACTCGTCCTCGATGCGCCTTCTGGGCGGTCCGTGGGACGGGCTTACCGAGGCCGACTGGCAGTTCTACATGCAGATGTACGCGAACGACCCCGCCGAGCTGGCGGCCAGCCCCTACGCGAACCTGTTCCTGAACGACCTGGAGCGCGACATGCCGGCCTGCTACATCGCGGCGGCCGAGTACGACCCGCTGCGCGACGACAGCGCCACGCTGGCAGCCATCTGCGAGCAGTACGGCACGCCCGTCCGCTACGAGGTGTTCGAAGGCGTCATCCACGCGTTTCTGCACTACACCAAGATGCTCGATGCGGCAAACGACGCCCTCGAGCACGGCGCGACCTTCTACCGCGAGCAGCTGGGGCTGTAGGCGCCGCAGCCGGAAGACCAATCAAGGCTACAGCGGGGGATCAGCCCCGTTGCACAAACACTAAAAGGAGGATCGTCATGGATTTCAAGTTGACGGACGAGCAGGAGCTTATCGTCGATAGCTACCGCGAGTACATGGAGAGCGAGAACTGGGAGACCTACTTCCACGAGTGCGACGAGAAGCACGAGTACCCGCTGCGCTGGGTGAAGGGCCTCTGCGAGCTGGGCTTCGACCAGATCATGCTCCCCGAGAGCCACGGCGGCCTGGGCCTGGAGCAGCCCTGCGTGACGCTGATGGCCGTGTACGAGATCCTGGGCAAGTACGGCGCCCCCACCTACGTGCTGTACCAGCTGCCCGGCTTCGAGACCATCATCCGCGAGGGCACCGAAGAGCAGATCGAGGCCGTCATGAGCACGCTGGGCTCCGGCGAGCAGATCTGGAACTCGGCCTGCACCGAGCCGGGCGCCGGTTCCGACGTGGGCGCGCTGGCCACCACCTACAAGCGCGAGAACGGCAAGATCTACCTCAACGGCACCAAGACCTTCATCACCTCCTCGGCCGGTGTGAAGTACCTCGTCATCATGGCGAAGAACGCCGACGACCCGACCATGTTCACCGAGTTCTTCCTCGATATGTCCAAGCCGGGCGTGAAGCTGTCCCCGCTGACCAAGCTGGGCCTGCGCATGGACAGCTGCTGCGAGGTCTACATGGACAACGTGGAGCTTGAGGAGAAGGACATCTTCGGCAAAGAGGGCAACGGCTTCATGCGCGGCGTGTCCGACTTCAACTTCGAGCGCTGGCTCGTGGGCGCCTGCGACTACGGCACCGCCATCTGCGCCTTCGAGGATGCTATGGCGCACGCGAACAGCCGCATCGCCTTCGGGAAGCCCATCAGCCGCTTCCAGCTCAACCAGATCAAGATCACCGATATGTGCATCAAGCTGACGAACATGAAGAACATGCTGTATGAGGCCGCCTGGAACGCCGACAACAACGACGGCAACTTCGACCCGGCCGCTGCCGCCATGTGCAAGTACTACTGCGCCAACGCCTCCTTCGAAGTGACCGATGACGCCATGCAGATCATGGGCGGCATCGCCGTGGCTTCTGAGCATCGCATCAACCGCATCTGGCGCGACCTGCGCGTCGACCGCGTCTCCGGCGGCACCGACGAGATGATGATCCTCGCCACCTCCAAGGGCGCCTCCATCAAGTACAAGCAGAAGTAAGCAGGAGCTCCGTTTAGTCAGTATTGGACAGGGCTGTCGTGGCGAGTCGGATAGCGGTGAAGGTTCCGAGGTCAATGAGGTAAGCGGCCTATCGGCCGTGTCCGAATGACTTCGGGTTCTGAACCGCTAGCCGGCCGCCACGGCAAGCCGTCACCATTCAAGGAGGATTCAACTATGGCAATTCCTACCGAAAAGCCCTCGTACGGCCCGCTCGACGGCGTCAAGGTCGTGTACGCGGCAGTGGAGCTGGCCTGCCCGAAGGCCGCCGACCTCATGGCCGACTGGGGTGCCGACGTCGTCTGGCTCGAGAACACGGGCGCGGGCGACACTATCCGCGACACCGCGTACGTGAAGCAGGCCGAGCGCCGCAACCAGCGCTCCGTGGCCCTGAACTACTTCTCCGAAGAGGGCAAGAAGGTGTTCTTCGACCTCGTGAAGGACGCCGACATCTTCATGGAGGCCTCCAAGGGCGGCACGTGGGCTCGCAAGGGCATCACCGACGACGTGCTGTGGGAGCTCAACCCCAAGATGGTCATCGTACACGTCTCCGGCTTCGGCCAGGAGGGCGACCCCAAGATGGTGAAGCGCGCCGCCTACGACCTGACGGTGATGGCCTACTCCGGCATCATCATGCAGAACGGCACGGAGGAGCAGCCCATGCTCCCCGGACCCTACGCGGGCGACTACTTCAACACGCTGATGATCGCCTCCTCGGCGCTGGCGGCCCTGTACAAGGCCGAGAAGTCCGGCAAGGGCGAGAGCATCGATTTGGCCATGTACGAGACGCTTCTGGCCATCGGCCAGTACTACCTGGTCGACTACCTTAACGAGGGCATCAAGTGGCCTCGTCCGGGCGCCCGCAACCAGAACCTCTGCGGCATCGGCGAGTTCAAGTGCAAGGACGGCTTCCTGGGCGTGTGCCTGTACGGCGTCGACCAGAACAAGTACTTCCTCGAGACCATCGGCCTGGGGCATCTCTGGGGCACCGAGGACATCCCCGAGGACACGAGCGGCCTGTGGCTGTCCAACCCGCACGCCGACGAGATCCAGAAGGCGTTCGAAGAGTACTGCCTGGCCAACTCGAAGTACGACATCGAAGAGGACTTCGCCGCGCACCGCATTGCCGTGCAGGTGGTCAACGACATGGAAGACCTCGTGGAAGAAGAGCACCTGCGCTTGCGCAACACGTGGGTCGACTGGGAGACGGTCGACGGCGAGACCTTCCACGGCCTCGGCGTGTTCCCGAAGTTCAAGAACAACCCGGGTCAGATCTGGCGTCCGATGCCGCATCAGGGCGGCGACACCGTCGACGTCATGACGAAGCTGGGCTACACGCAGGAGCAGATCGACGAGCTGGCCGCGGCCGGCGTCGTGAAGATCGGCTAACGCGGTACCTCGCGTCCGGGAATCGCTTCCCGGGCGCCACGTCGGATGCGCGGCCGGCAGAACTCGCCGCGCATCCGCACGATGCCGCCCTTGCGGGCGAGGGCCCTCGACGACGGCATCGTGCGGATTACCAGGGGATCGACGGATGGAAAAGGTGAGACGATTGACCGACATCGTGGGAAACGAAACGGTGCGCAGCCTGTGGGACGGCCTCGTGGCCGCGTGCGGCGAGCGCGAGTTCCTCCTCTTCCGCGATCGCACGGGTTCGACCAGCACGTACACGTATCGCGCGTTCAACGAGGAGATCGACCGGGCGGCCAACGTGTTCCTCTCGATGGGGGTCGCGGCTGGCGAGCGCGTGGCCGTGCAGCTGTGCACGTGCCCCGAGTTCATGATGTGCCTGTTCGGGTTGGCGAAGATCGGCGCCGTCATGGTGCCCATGAACGAGCAGTACCTGGTGGAGGAAGCCGCGTTCGTGCTCGAGCGTACCGAGGCCTCGTGCGCGGTGGTTGAGCCGAAGTTCCTCGGCCTGTACCGCGCCGTGCGCGACAGCGGCCCGTATTGCCCCAAGGGCGTGCTGGTGGCGCGCACGCACGACGACAAGGTCGAGGGCGTCGAAGAAGCGCGCGCCGCCCTCGAGCGCGACGGGTCCCTGCACGACTTCTCGCGGCTGCGCGCCGAGGCGGCGGCCGAGCTCGACGAGGTGCGCCCGCTGAGCGCCGACGACCCGGCCGAGATCATCTTCACGTCCGGCACCACCTCGCGCCCGAAGGGCGTGGTGCTCACGCATGCGAACATCCTGTTCAGCGGCTTGTATGGCGACTGGGAGGTCGCGCTGACGAAGAACGACCGCCTGCTCACCACCATGCCCGCCTGCCATTCCAACTTCCAGCTGGCCGCGCTCATGCCGGTGCTCACCGTGGGCGCCACGCTCATCGTGGTGGAGAAGTACAGCGCCAGCCGCTTCTGGTCGCAGATCCGCGAGTTCAAGGCAACCGTCACGCAGTGCGTGGCCATGATGCTGCGCACGCTCATGCTGCAGCCCGCCTCGCCCGACGACCGCAACCACGAGCTGCGCGAGATCCTCTACTTCCTGCCGGTGTCCGACGCCGAGAAGGAGGCGTTCGAGCAGCGCTTCGGCGTGTCGCTCATGAACACGTACGGCTCCACCGAGTCCATCGGCTGGGTGCTCACCGACCCGCCCCCCGGCGCGCGCCGGGGGCCTTCCGTGGGACGCGCGGGACTTGGCTACGAGGTGCGCATCACGCGCGAGGACGGCACGCAGGCCGACCCGGGCGAGGTAGGCGAAATCCAGGTGAGGGGCGTGCGCGGCCGCACCATCATGAAGGAGTACTTCAACGACCCCGAGGCCACGGCGCGCACGTTCACCGAGGACGGCTGGCTGAAGACCGGCGACAAGGGGTACGTGGACGAGGACGGCTGGTTCTTCTTCGTCGACCGCAAGGTGAACATGATCAAGCGGGCGGGGGAGAACATCTCCACCACCGAGCTGGAGAACGTGCTGGCAGGCCACCCGCGCATCGCCGAGGCCGCGGTCATCGGCGTGCCCGATCCCATCCGCGACCAGGCCGTGAAGGCCTTCGTGCTGCCGGCCGCAGGCGCGCGGATCACCGAGGAGGAGGTGCTCGCGTACTGCGAGGAGCACATGGCGGGGTTCAAGGTCCCCTCGTACGTGGAGATCGTCGACAGCTTCCCCCGCACGTGCTCCATGAAAATCGAGAAGAAATTGTTGAAATGACCTGCGGGACGGTCGAGGGCATCGGGCAGCGCCCAGTCGCTCAGACAGTCCTCGCTGCGCTGCGGCGCCGCGGAGCGAAGCGGAGCAAGTCCCCGAAGGGGAAACTCGCTTGGTGGGTGCCGCCCGATGCCCTCGACCTCGCCTCTTTTCGTTTGCGACCCTACGGCAAGCGCAGCGGGGGATTCGACCGTGGCACGTACGAGTGAACCTGGTGAATGAGTACCCTTTTTGGGGACTTGGGAGATAAGGAGAGGGACTATGGCTATCAGCACTGAGATCGTGGGTAAGGAGTTCGGGCCGTTCGTAAGGGAGTACACATTCAAGGACCTGGAGATCTGCGCGCTGGGCTGCAACGCGGGCTACGACGGGAAGACGGACCTCGAGTACGTGAACGAGGGGGACGCCGCGAACCCCGATCTCAAGGTGCTGCCCATCTTCGGCGCGCCGCTGACCGTGCACGAGGAGATGACGCGCACGCTGGACTACGGCTACGACTACGACGGCTCGCTGCACTACGGCTTCGAGATCAAGCTGCACGCGCCCTTCAAGATGAACGACCGCATCGAGACGTTCGTCACCCAGGACGCGCTGTACGACCGCGGCGAGGGCCGCGGGTGCCTCTCGAAGCAGACCGGACGCTCCTACTCCTCCGACGGCACGCTTCTGTGCGAGACCGAGACCTGGGACGTGTGCATCTACGACGGCGGTTGGGGAGGCCCCAAGCCCCCGAAGGACATCGTGGAGATGCCCGACCGCGCGCCCGACGCCGTGGTGGAGGAGACGATGCCGCTCAACATGCCGCTGATCTACCGTCTCATGGGCGACTGGCACCAGCAGCACATCGACTTCGCCTACACCGAGCAGACGGGGCTTGCTCGTCCCATCGCCCACGGCGTGAGCTTGGGCGGCTTCACGATGCGCCACATCATCAGCTCGTTCTTCCCGGGCGAGCCGGAGCGCATGAAGCGGTTCAAGACCCGCATCACCTCGCCGGTGCTGCCGGGCACCACGCTGCAGACCCGCATGTGGAAGGTGGGCGACAACGAGATCCGCTTCCAGCTGGTCGATGCCGACGCCGACGAGACCGGCGCCAAGCCGCACCTGAACTTCGGCATCTGCGAGTGGGAGTAAGCCGCAGGTTGCCATCCTGAGCGCCGGTCGCAGGCCGGAGTCGAAGGATCCCGTGCGGCGCAAGCGGGAAACGTCACGGCTGGTGCCGCCGGGACCTTCGACTCGCTTGCGCTCGCTCGGGGTGACGGTAAGAGGAGCTTTCGCTCCGCTCAGGATGTATCGCAAGAGGAACGCATAGCACAGAAGGAGATGAGAGCATGAGCAACGTAAAGCATATGACCCAGGTAACGAGCCCTCCCATGGGCGAGGTCGCCGACGGCGCCAAGCAGATCGGCGGGGACGTGGTCCACAAGGTGAAGAAGTCGGCCAAGAAGACCATGGACGACGTGGCCATGACGCCCTTCTTGCGCAAGATCACGTTCTTCTCGAGCGGCGGCTCGTTTTTGGACGGGTACGTGCTCTCGCTCATCGGCGTGGCGCTCACGCAGATCACACCGCTGTTCAACCTCGACGAGGCGTGGAGCGCGGCCATCGGGGCGTCGGTTTTGCTGGGCATCTTCGTGGGCACGATCGCGGGCGGCTACCTCACCGACCGCATCGGGCGCAAGAAGATGTTCATCGTCGACATCGTGGCCATCGGAACCTTCTCCATCCTGAGCGTGTTCTGCGCCGACCCGCTCCAGCTCGTGGCGGCGCGCTTCTTCATCGGCGTGTTCGTAGGCGCCGACTACCCGATAGCCACCTCGCTCATCGCCGAGTTCACGCCCAAGCAGCACCGCTCCATCTCCATGGGCATGGTGTCGGCCGCCTGGTACCTCGGCGCCACGGTGGCGGCGTTCGTGGGGTACTTCCTGTACAGCGTGCCCAACGGATGGCAGTGGATGCTCGGCTCGGCCGTCATCCCCTGCATCATCCTGCTGGTCGGGCGGCACGACATCCCCGAGTCGCCCATGTGGCTGGCTCAGAAAGGCCGCACCGAGGAGGCCGACGCCGTCATGCGGCGCGTGTTCGGCGAAGGCGTGGAGCTCGAGCTGGAGGATCCGGGCGAGAAGACCAGCCTGCGCAAGGTGTTCGCGGGCGGCTACGCCAAGCGCATCGTGTTCTTGGGCATCCTGACGCTGTGCCAGGTGGTGCCGATGTACGCCATCTACACGTTCGGCCCCGAGATCATGACGGCCTTCGGGCTGGGGGAGGGTCACGAGGCCATCCTGGGCGAGAGCGTGGTCAGCCTGTTCTTCCTGATCGGTTCCATCCCGGCCATGTTCTGGCTGAACTCGATGGGCCGCCGTCCGCTGCTCATCCGCTCGCTCGCCCTCATGGCGGTGGGCCTCGTCATCCTGGGCGTGTTCCCGGACGCCCCCATCTACGTGATCATCCTGGGGTTCGGCCTGTACGCGTTCTTCAGCGGCGGCCCGGGCATCCTGCAATGGCTGTACCCCAACGAGCTGTTCCCCACCGAGGTGCGCGCCTCTGCGGTGGGCATCGCCATCGCGTTCTCGCGCATCGGCACCATCATCGCCACGTACGGCACGCCGCTGTTCCTGGCCGCCTACGGCATCGGCCCCACCATGCTGATCGCGGCGGGCCTCGTGATCCTGGGCCTCGTGCTGTCGGCCTTCATGGCGCCCGAGACGAAGGGCAAGTCGCTTCTGGAGACGAGCTCGCTCGACGAGGGGGACGCGCACCCGCGCGGGGCGTAGGGGAGGCGCCGCGCCGCAACCTCGCGCGCCCGGCAACCGCCCGGGCGCGCGACGGCATCTCGCACGCCCCGTGCGCCCGCGTCGCCCGCATCCTGCGACCTCCGTGCGCGCCCGCACCTCGCGGTCCCAGTGCCCGTTCGACTTCCTTCGTCACGCGATCATCGCGCCGCCCGCACCTTGCGACCTTCGCGCCCGTCCGCGTCGCTTGCTCTTTGCGATCCCCGCATGCGCCCGACCGCCAGCGCCGTCCTCGCCTCGCCACCCTCGTGCCGCCCTCGCTTCGCGCGCCGCTCCTCGCGGCCTCCGCGCACGTTCGATCTCATCGATGTGCAGCAAAAACGAGGTTTTGGCAGTCTTTCGACGTTTCGGAAGCGGTTGGACGCCGTCGGAGCGAACGCAACCAGGCGAAACCCCTGGTCGCGACTTCTCCGTTTCGCATTCCTTGTGGTCAGGACTGCCAAAACCTCGTTTTTGCTGCACATCGCGACGCGGAAACGTGCGCGAAGCCCTGCTGCGCATGTTGGGAAGCCGATTATATTAGCGGAAAGCTCATCGTCCGTCGAAGAAAGACCCCGTCAGCATCCCGTGAAGCTCGTGCTGGGCTTTTCGCCAGCCGACTCCGTTCGTGGAAAGCCGTTTGCCCATGCGCCTTGCAAGAAGCCGTGCGATCTCGTCGAGTTCGATGAGGTTCCACACTGTTCTGCCCGTGATCGATACCACCGTGGTGCCTCGCGCCAGCAGGTCGTTCCTTCTTCTTGCGTCGTCGGCCATCTTCGCGCGGCTGCCGTGATGCAGGAAGCTGTCGTATTCCACGGCGATGTCGGCGGCCGGCCACAAGAGGTCGCAACGGTAGCGTCGGTCGGAGGGCTTGCGGCAGGCTTGCTTCTTGAGGCTCGCCCTTCCGTTCATCACGGGGCGCGGCAAGCCGTACCCGCCGAGCCGAGGGGGCAGGCAGAACAGCAGGACGATGGCCGTTTCCATGGGCGAAGCCGAACCCGGCGCGATGTGTCGCACTGCTTTCCGGGCTTTCACCAAGCCGGGCATGCACTCTGCCTTGAGCAGGAACCGCTCCAGCCGCTTGACGGTGGTGAAAGGGCTCGTTCGGTCGAAGTCGACGATGCCGACGGTTTCTATGCCGTAGATGCCGCACAGCTCGTCCCCCAGCTTGACAAGCCGGGGGCAGTCCAGGACTTCCGCCATCTGAACGAAGGCGAGCTCCGGGGAGGACGAGAACGTCTCTTCGTCGATCGGCAGGAACGAACGGGCGGGGAAGGGGCCTGATCGCACGTGGCAACGGGCGTCGGCGCATCGTATCCTGCACTCGCTGCTCGGCACGAGAAGGTGCACGGGCTTCGCGAGGTACCCGAGGCCGAAGCTGGCGAGCCCGTCGATGTCCGCGCGCGTCGTCTTACCGGCAGGCGGAAGCGGGGTTCCGTCGTGTCGAGGAAGCCGTTCCCGACGATCGGCTGCGGCCGGCGCGAGCGGGTCGGCCTTCGCGTATGCGAGCCATTCCAATGCGGAAGTATGACTGAGATACCTGTTCATGACGTGAGGGTAGCATGGGGCTTCGATATGCTACGAGCGCGCAGACCAGCTGTTTACCAGGTGTTATGGCACGTGGAATTCGCGTTGGAACGACGTTGGATCCGTAGGTGATCCACGTGGAAACGACGTTGGATCCGTGGGTGATCCGCGTTGGAGCCGCGTGGAATTCCCGTTATATCGAACGGCTTCCTTGCTCCTCTCGCGCGGGGTTGCGCAGCCGTTGCTTGTCCGGCGGGCGGGGCGATCGTACACTGGACGCATGATGAGAAGCCTTCCCGACAGCAAGCAGGCCGTTCGTTCGGCTGCCCGGCGGTTGGGCGCCTGGACGCGCCGGCCTTTCGACACGGGGTACCGCTGGGGTCTGCCGCTCGCGCTTTACGCGGGGCTCTGCCTTGCGCTGCCGGCGGGCGCGGGGCTCGCGCTGTTCCTGCCGCCTGCGCTCGCGCTCGCCTTGAAGGCGGTGCGCGTATCGCAGCGCATCCACCGCCTGGACTTCGTGCGGCTCGTCGACGAGAACGGCACGGCGCGCCTCGACACCGAGACCGACCGGCTGCAGCGCGCCTGGGTGCTCGGCTGCATCGCGCTCGTGGGTCTGTCGGCGGCGTTGCTCGTCTCGCGCGCGGCGCTCGCGCTTCTGCCGGGTGCGGAGCTGTCGGGTTCCATCGCGCTGTACCTGGGATTCGCCGCCGTGCTGCTGGGAGGCTTTCTGCTGCTCTACTACGTGGCGCTGCGCTTCGACAACGGGCTCGCGCGCGGCCTGGCCAGCATCGCGGTCACCCTGCCGGCGTTCTTCGTCATCGTCGCGGTTTTCGGCATGGTGCTCTCATGGATCTCGACGCTCGCGGGCTCCATCGGCCGGCCTGCCGAGGCGGCCGTCGCTGACGGGTTCTCCTGGGTCTACGACGTCCAGCGCGTGCTCGGATCGGCGACGGACTACTTCGTGCGCCAGGACGCCGTGATCATCGGCGGTTCGGTGGTGTTCGCCGCCGTGCTCCTGCTGCTGTACGCCTATACGGTACCGTACTACTGGATGAGCAGCGTTGCGCGCTGGTTCAAAGGGCTCGGCCTTGCGGCGGTGGCGTTCTCCGGTGCAGCCATCGTGTTCGCGGGCGCGTGGCTGGTGGACGTGCAGCGCTGGGCGGCGCAGGGCGAAAGCGGGCAGCTCGCGCACGTCGTCGATCCCGACCTTGTGGGCGACAAGGCCCGGGCGCTGGCCGACTACCGCACCGACGACCTGGTGGCGCTCGTGAAGGCCTTCGTTCTGCCCTATACCGTGGGGGTGTTCGTGGCGAACGCCGTGGTGGCGTACCGTCGGGCGAAGGCGAAGCGTGAGAGCGACGCGATCCTCGACGGCTTCGCCCAAAGCGGCGCGGCGGACGAGAAGGCCCTTCCCGAGCTCGAGAAGGGCTACCTGTTCTTCGGCGGGCGCCGCACGCTGTGGGACATCGCCTTGCGCTCCATCGGCCACGACGTGCCCCTGCCGAGCCCCTTCGCGCCACGCAAGCTCACCTGGAAGGAACGTCTGACGGGGGAGTTGGAGGAATGAGACGTTGGCCCCGTCCCATCGCCTCGCTTTTTTGGCGCGGGGAGGGATGCGCATCTCGCGCAACCCGTCCGCGCCGATTCGCGATGGATGCGACCCGTCCGCGCCGATCGCGCGCCTCTGCCGCGCTGGAAAAGGCAAAACCCCCGGACGCGAGTCCGGGGGTTTCAAGGGCGAAAACCAAGAAGGAGCTACTTGCCCTGCCAGTTCGGCGTGCGCTTCTCGACGAAGGCGGCCGGGCCCTCGATGCCGTCGGCGGTCTTCTCCAGGAAGCGGTAGGCGGCGTCGCTGTAGCGCATGGCGTCCTCTTCGGACATCTGGTCGGCGGCGTGCACGATGTACTTCGTCCACTTCAGGGCCAGAGGCGCGTTCTTCAGGCACTCTTCGGCCAGCTCGATGGCCTTGTCCATGACTTCCTCGGCCGGCACGACGTAGTTGATGAGACCCAGCGCCTTGGCCTCATCGGCCTTGATCTTCTTGCCGGTGAGCAGAAGCTCCATGCAGTCCTTGCGATTGATGTCGCGGGCGAGGCGCACGAGGCCGCCGGTGGAGGCGATGATGCCCAGACCCACCTCGGTGCAGCCGAACTTGGCGCGCTCGGAGGCCACCACCATGTCGCAGGACAGGGCGATCTCCATGCCGCCGCCGGCCGCGGAGCCGTTGCAGGCCGCGATCACGGGCTTGGAGCACAGGCGCGCGGTCAGGCCGCCGAAGCCGTGCTCGGTCACGGTCTGGCACTCTCCGCCTTCGCTGAGCTCGGAGAGATCCTCGCCCGCGCAGAACACCTTGCCGGTGCCGGTGACGATGATCGCGCGCACCGCGGGATCGGTCTCGGCGTTGTTCATGATGTTCTCCATGGCCTTGGAGGTGACGCCGTTGAGGGCGTTCGCCACGTCGGGACGGTTGATGCGGATGATCAGCAGGCCGTCCTCGCGAAGTTCGGATACGACGGTGTCGGTGCCATAGTAATCTGCCATTGCTCCTCCTTGGATTGTTGCGATCTCACGCCTGTTTCCCAAGCGGTCTCGCCTCCCGCTGCGGCATGTGCAGCACGGCGCAGCGGGAGGCTCGACGCGCCTGAAATCTGGTTCCATCATAGGGATCGTCAGGTATCGGCCGCATCGCAAGCAGCGCAGTAATTCGACGATACTGCGCAAGCGGGGCATCGCAAAAAAAGCAGTAGCCCCGAGTAAACCGGGGTAGCGACCAAGTGGAAAGGGCTCGCCGCGCCGCCTGGCCCGCGCCGCCGCCGGACGGCTCCGGCGCCCCCGTCCGCAGAGCCCGCGCAGGCATAGTCAAAAGTTGAGTAATGAGGGTTTCACAGCGATTTTGCGATGACGGGGCGATGACAGGGCGGCAAACTGTCATCAACGCGCCGGGAAGGGCCCCGGGCCTTCCGAAGCATCGGAGGAAGGCGCCGAGGCGCGCCCGGCCAACGACTTGCATGCAAAAGTAAGGCAAACGAGAAGGGAAAGGTACAGGATGAACATCGTTGCTGCTTTCAAGGTGGTTCCCGACGATCAGGATATCCAGGTGTCGGCAGACGGAACGCTCGACTACTCCAAGGCGAAGAACACCGTGTCCGCCTACGACCTGAACGCCATCGAGGCCGCCGCTCAGCTGGCCGCCGCCAACGAGGGCTCGAACGTGGTCGCCGTTACCGTGGGAGGCGCCGACATCGACGACTCCAAGTTGAAGAAGAACGTGCTCGCCCGCGGCGTGGACGAGCTGTACATGACCGCCGACGACGCATGCAAGGGACTTGACGCCCGCGCCACCGCCGTCGCGCTCGCCGAACTCGTTTCCAAGGTGGGCGACTTCGACGTCGTCCTCTGCGGCGACGGCTCCGCCGACAACTACGCGCAGCAGGTGGACGTGCAGCTGGCTGCCAAGCTGGGTCTGCCCGTGGTCACCGCCGCCACGAAGATTACCGCCAAGGACGGCGCGCTCGAGGTCGAGCGCACGCTGGAAGACGTGGTGGAGGTCGTCGAGGCGCCGCTGCCGTGCGTCGTGTCCGTCGCGCCGGACATCGCGCTGCCCCGCATCCCCGGCATGAAGGACATCCTCGCCGCCGGCAAGAAGCCGATGAACGTGGCGGGCGCCGACGGCGCGTACGAGAGCTCCATCGAGGTCGCGTCCTGCCTCGCCCCCAAGCAGGCTGATCGCAAGCGCGAGATCCTTGAAGCCTCGGCCGACGGCGCCATCGAGCAGTTCGCCGCCGCCCTCAAGGCCGCGCTGTAAGTTCCCTCGACCATCCCCTTATGCAATAGAAAGGCAGAGTTGATATTCATGAAAGTACTCGTTATCGCTGAACGCACGGATGCCGCTCGGGAGCTTTGCGCCGGCGCTCGCACCATGGCCGACGAAGTCGTGCTCGTCTCCTTCGGCGAGGCCCCCGAGGCCGTCGCCGATAAGATCGCCCGCATCTCCGTGCCGGAAGGGACCGTCCTCGACGACGCCGCCGACACCGTGATATCGGTGTTCGACGCCGAGGCTCCGGCCGTGGTGCTCGTGGAGCCCACGCGCCACATGAAGACGATCGCCGGCAAGCTGGCCGCCCATGCGAACGCCTCCGTCATCACCGACGTCATGTCCTTCGAGAACGGCGCCGTCAGCCTGTACTTCGGCGGCGTGGCCGAGCGCGTGCAGAAGGCCGCAGGCGACGTGGCCATCTACACGGTGGGCGCGGGCGCATTCGAGGGCGCCGAGGCCTCCGGCGCGAACGCCGTCGAGGACGTCGCCTGGGTCGCTCCGGCGACGCCCGTGAAGCTGGTCTCCTCCAAGCCCATCGAGAAGAGCGGCGTGGACCTGAACAAGGCCGACGTCGTCGTGGCCGCCGGCCGCGGCTTCGCCGAGGAGTCCGAGCTCGACCTGGCGCGCGAGCTGTGCGACAAGCTGGGCGCAGGCCTTGCCTGCTCGCGTCCCCTTACCGAGGGCGTGAACTGGCTTCCCACCGAGCTGTACGTGGGCGTGTCCGGCCTCATGCTGTCCCCGAAGGCGTACGTCGCCTGCGGCATCTCCGGCCAGATGCAGCACATGGTGGGCTGCAACCGCGCTGGCACGATGTTCGCCATCAACAAGGACAAGAACGCTCCGGTGTTCAAGCAGTGCGACTACGGCATCGTGGGCGAC
>NZ_WWRX01000021.1:0-28154 GCF_009875575.1 Eggerthella sp. BIOML-A4
AACGCGACATGCGTCATGCTCGTCCCATTCGGCGGGGCCTCGTTCGCTTTCATCACGCCATGGGATACGGAAAGCTATGCCTATATCAGGTAGTACGAGAACGTGCTTATTAAACGCGTCAAAGTCTTTTCCGCCTCCATGCTCCATACTTTCATCGTGCCGTCTGACGACACCTCTGCAGCCGCATTAACGCTGTCTCCGCTGATTGGCAGACGCTGCCAGCTTCGCGGCCTCGCCATCTCGGGTATGACGCATAGCTTGGCTCCGGACGTTCCGATCGACGTGCCGGAGACGTTCGCGAAGCCGACGACGAGCGTCCCGTACCGGACGAACCGAACCTTTCCCGTGCCGGTAGCGGGTGCAACTTCCGCTACCTGGGATACGGAAAACTATGCGGCCAGCAGCATCTTCCTTGGCTTGCCCGCGCTCTTGACCAGCAGAGTCTCCACGGCGTCCTGAGCGGCGACGCAGATAGCGCGGCGCGGGACTATGTAGTGGTCGTACGCCGTCGATATGTCGGTGTGCCCTAGCATCATGGCGACCNGTACAATGAAGCTGTGGAAGTTGTAATCCTGCGCCACCCCGTCCGCATACGCCGACCAAACGAGCATGATTCCTGTGGAGTACGCGTTGACGCCCTTCGGGATCTGAATCGACTGCGTAGCCCGCATGAAGAACGCTCCCGACCATATCAGCTCGCGCTGGGATACGGAAAGCTACGCCAAAAAAAACACGGCTTGGCCGTGAGCATAGGCTCCCTTCTGCGACATCGTGATGGCGGAAGCGCCCCTGTTTCGCAGAAAAGCCCTGGATCCTTCGACCGTGACGTCAAGAGTCGCCTCTCCGCAGCTTTCGACCGCCACGACGCCGAACGCAGTCTTAGCCGCAGCGATGCCGGTCGGCAGCTCGCTGTTTTCGAGGGTTTGCCACGGCTGCATTGTCCCGGTGATGATCAGCTCGACATCCAGCACGGCAATTTTGCCGTATGTTTGCAATGTGGCCCAGTTGCCAACAGCGGCCTGGGATACGGAAAGCTAGGCTAGAGGACGGCCAGCCATGCAACGTGCGTGTTTGTGTTGGTTCCGCGATACAGAAACACACTAAATCCGTTTGCGTCCACGCTCCCTGCGTTGACGTCAACGTCGTTTGGCGTTGCCGAGTTTGCGTTGACGACCACAACGGGTACATCGGAAAAAGGCGTTTTGAAATCGACGCGTTTCTCGACTACAGCTTTAGCGCTCGACATGACCATCAGCCTGCCGGATTGTATATGGGATACGGAATTCCAAGCGTCCTTCGCCGAGGTGAATTCTTGGAAAAGCTGCACCGGCGTGCCGACCGTGATGCCGTTAAGGGGGATGCGCCACAGGGGCATGTCGTTCGTCAGCGCGTTGCCGTTGAGGATGTCTCCGCGCGTGTACGACGGGTCGGCCGGCGTGCCGGTCGTGGGCGTGCCCTTGATGACGACGAGGCTCACGGACTCGACGCCCGTGGATGCGTTCTTGGCGTAGCGGGCCACCACCAGGTCGTTGCGTTTCTGGCTCTGCGTGCCGGTCTGCACCGTCAGGTCGACTCCAGCCGCGTCGACCCAGAAATGGCGACCCTGCATCATGGCGTTGCCGGAGGAGATATGCACCTTGTTGGACGATGCCATGGTGGCCTTGAGCTTGTCGTCCTTGACACCGGCGAACACGTACTCGCCGGGGCCGAGCGCCCCCGCGTTGAACTTGGCCACGTCGAGGGACGAGATGTGCGCCTTGCCCGTGAAGCCGGTTACCAGCTCGATGCCCATTATTGCGCTCCTTCCAGGTACGAGTTCACGGCCTTGTCGTTGGCCTCGGCCACGGCCTTGTAGCCGGGGTAGCAGTCGGGGCACAGCGTGATGGTCGCCTCCACGCCGTCGGCGGTCAGGCGCTTCACCGTCTTCCAGGATCCCGTGCGGGGATCGTTGCCCTGCAGGTACTCGACCGTGTCGCACGTCTTGCGGTCGCACGCGAGCCTGCTGTATCCGTCCGTCTTGGCCATGGGGCCTCCCTTACTTCGTGCGCTTCCACTTGTACGGCCCGAGGCTCGGCTCCTGCTGCCAGGTGCCGCCCCAGGCCGTGGGGTTGGTTCCGTCGGTCTCCAGGTACGAGCCGACCCGATGGGCGGCCAGGAACATGGCCTGGTCGGTCGGAGGGATCGCCTTCAGCACGCCGTTGCCGTCCACCGTCGTGGTCGTGCCGTCCGGCCTGACCGCCCCGATCGCCGTGGAGGTCGCCTTGTCCATCGCCTGCTTGGGGTGCACGTGGTCCGCGTTGGCCACGATGCCGTTGGCCGTGCCGGCGGAGGCCGTCCCGTTCGCAGCCGCGGCGGACGACGAGAGCTTGACGTGCCCGTAGCTGCCGGACGAAGCCGCTCCGTACGAGGTGTCGGCCGACGCGTGGCTCTTGGGGGCTAGCGTCGATTTCAGCTTGGCGACCAGGTACCGGAGCCCGTCGGCGGTCAACGCTTTGAAGGCCATGGGGGCGCCCCTAGAACATCGCGTCGATGTCGGCGTTGGTCACGGTCGAGAGGTCTGCGCTCTTGAGGTAGGGCGACAGGTCGACCATGCCCGCCAGCACGTCCCACATGTACGTGGTTCCCGACGTGTTGACGCACACCACGTTGGTGCCCTTAGGGTACGTTTGACCTGCTCCATCGACGAATGACGCCGTCGTGGTGAACGCGTCGGTGACGTTGTAGACCTTGCCGAGGTTTGCCTTCGACGGCGCGGGGAGGCTCGCGAAGGCGACGGATCCGGCCGGCTTGTAGGTGGAGCTCACGGCGCTCTCGATGGCCGACTGCAGCTCGCTCTTCGCTGCCCCGACGGCGCCGTCCACCGAGGACTGCACGTCGGCGGACGTCTGGTATCCGGAGTCGTTCGTCAGCTCGGACACCTTCGCGGGGACGTGGATCGCGGCCGCCTTGTCGTCAGCGTACTTCTTCGCGCTCGCGAGCGTCGCCTTGTCCCCGGCCGCGATGTCCTCGCCGACCGTCGTCGCGACCGCGAAGCCGCTGTCGTTCGCCAACTGGGACACCCTCGTCGGCACGTCGGCGGCCGCCGCTATGCCGAGGTCGGCGAGCGACTGGGATCCCTCGAGCGTCCTGCCGTTTATCGACGGCTTCGCCGTCAAATCGGAGTAGGAGCCGCTGAACACGTGGCTGTCCGCGTTCTCGATCTTCGCGACGAGGCCGTCGGTCAGGTTGTTGTCCGACAGCACCTTGTACTCGCTCGACGAGCCCGTGCGCAGCTCGCGCGGAACGAACAGCTGGCGCAGCTTCTGGAGAAAGTAGAGCAGCCCGCCTTCCGACGTCACCTTGATTGCCATAGTCCGGTCCTTTCGGCCATTTTCGCATTGAACATCGACTCGATCTCGACGTTTCCCAGCTCGACGACTCCGATGTCCTCGAGCGCCATGTCCCCCTCGAGCGTCCTCCCGCCGATCGACGGCTTGCCGACCAGGGCGGCGTAGTCCTTGGCCCCTCCGTCGACGATCAGCTGCCGCATCTCGTTCATCAGCCTGTCGAGCTCGGGGCAGTACGAGCCCGACTCGCCCGCGCCCGCGCTCTCGATCGACGGCAGCACCTCGATCGCGAACGGGCCGGCCGAGTCGACCGCGCCGTCTCGAACCAGGCGGAAGCAGGCTCCCTCGATGAGGCCCTCGACGGCCGACACCTGCGGCGGGAGCACGTACTCAACCACGCCGCCGGGCTTCGCCGCCGCCTCCTCGCGCACCCACGTGCCGTCCGGCTTGACCGCCTCGAACCTCGCCTGGGCGTGCGATAGGTCGGCCGGCTCCCCGCCGTCGAGGATATGGGCGCGCACGACCGTAGCGTCGGCGTCGCCCCGCATCACGCGCACGGGGGGCCTGTCCCAGTCGGGCTTGCGCAGGTCGAGCCTTATGTCGCATACGTGCATCCGTCGATCACCTCGCAGCCATTAAAGCGCCCTTGTCACCCGGCGAGAGGACGCGCCTCCCGCCTCGCACGAGGACGTCACCCCGCGCCTGCCGATGGTCACGACCTTGCGCGCTATGGTCGCCGTCACGAAGACCCCGAGACGGCTCTCGCGCCCTCCCACGACGTCGCCGACGTCGAAGTCCGCGTTCGGCAGCTCCGGCACGTCGCACGTGCTCGCGTCCTGCAGCTCCTTGAGGCGTTTGATCCCCTCCTGCTCGAGGTCGGCGTCCTCGGCCGAGCTGTAGTCGTAGGCGCGCTCCACCTCGTCGACGCCGAACATGCTCTGCGTCTTGGACACGTTGCCCGACTCGTCTGCGTACAGGTCGATCACGGTCCTCTGGGCGAGCTCGCCCTTGCCTAGGCACACGAGGTGGTTGACCGGACGGCTCGCCTGCTTGATCTTGATCGGCGTGCGCCGGCCCTCGAACTCCTCGCGCGACCAGTCGCGGCGCGGCATGGCCGAGAGCACCACCTTGCCGCCGTCCCAGCGCATGGCGAGCTTGGCGCCGGCGGACGCGAGCATGGCGCGCAGGCCCGCGTAGCCGGCGACGTAGCGCGCGAACCGGTAGCCGACGCGGATCCCGCTGTCCGACGCGTCGACGGCGAACAGCTCGGCGAGTCCCATCCTGTGGACGAGCTGCAGCAGCACGGCGTTGGCCTCGCCGGAGACGGACAGGTAGTCCGCGCCCCGGTCCGGGCGCAGCACGCGGCCCTCCAGCACGCCGTGCCACGTGCGCCCTCCGTACACGGCCTTATGGATCCTGCCGGTGGTGTCCGAGCCGACGTCGTCGACGATCCCTCCGTACTCGGTGCCGTCGACGTAGACGAGCGAGCCGAACGTCAGGCCCTCGGGCGCCGACGCGACCGGCATCCGCAGCTCGAACGTATTGGCGTCGCCGCCCCCGTCGCCGAACTCCATGTCCATGGTGCAGTCGTCGAGCGCTCGCAGGTCGCGGCGCGACGCATCGGTGCATATCAGGAGCATGGCGGCGTGTCCCTCTCCGCGTAGACGGTCAGATCCCAGCCGAAGGCGTTGGACCACGACACCGACGATATTCCGGGGCGGACGCGCTCCCACATGTACTCTCCGGATCCCTCCTTGCCGCGGATGCGCCCGGCGAACGCGTCGGCCTCGTTCCCGTCGACGTCGCGTACGGTTATCGACCAGTCGCGCGAGTCGGCCATGAGGATCCCTCCGTCGGGCACCTCGGCCTCGACGGCGTAGCGGTTGCCGGCGACGACCACGTAGGGGTCGGTCGCGGGGCCGTACACCACGAGCCTCCACTCGCACGGGCCGTCCGCATCGACGTCGATGCTGCGCAGGGGAGGGTTCGGCGTGTAGTCGTACGGGAAGCCGTACGGGAAATCGAGCTGCGTGCCGACTACGGCGGGGGAGCGGTCGGGCACGAAGGAGAACTCCTGGGCGCGCGTCCAGACCGGCCTCTCGGCGAGGAGGCGCACCAGCACCTCGCAGTACGACTCGTCCATCCACCATCGGTCGCGCTCGACGGCCACGGGCACGACCGAGAGCCGCCAGCCGCCTATGCCGATTGAGCCGGGAACACCCGTCGATGCGTCGGCTGCGAGCACCGAGCGCAGGCGCTCGCGGGCGGCGAGGCCGTCCTCCCCGTCGGAGCCCTGCACCATGATCGGCAGCTCCCGCTCGGCCGGATCCCGCGTGAGCGGGCCGACCGAGCCGTTCTCCACCTCGTAGGCCAGCTCGGCGTCGAACAGCGTGTGCTTGCCGTAGTGGTAGACCGACTCGGGGCCGAGCTCCAGCGTCTCGCCGAGGTGGTTGGCGTACTCGATCCTCATGTCCATCTAGCCCACCCCCAATGCCCTTCTCGCGCCGCGCGCGTTGGATATCGTCACTTCGTCCGGCGAGTTGTCCGCGATCTTGCGCCCGAGGCCGCGATCGAGCCTGTCGACGCGTTCGGTGAGGCGCTCCACTGCGTCGACGATCCTGCCGGATTCGCCGCCGTCCTCCTTCGGCTTGCGTCCTCGAGGCGACGAGGGCGAGGATCCCGACCTGGCGAGCGCCGCGTCGAGCGCGAACGCGGCGGACGACGGAGCGCCGACGCCCGGGAAGTCCGGCACGTCGAACTCCACGGGCACCTCCACGGCGGGCACGTCCATGTCCGCCGCGTCCACGACCTCCGCGGCCATGTCCCTCATGGCCTGCACCGCTTCGTCTGCGGTGTCGGACACGCCGACGGCCAGGCCCTTGGGCAGGTAGCGCCCGACGGCCGCCAGGACGCGCGAGGGCGAGTGGATCCCGAAGAAGTCCTTGACCGCGCCGAGCGCGTTGCTGCAGACGTTGACGATGGCGTTCCAGACGGCGCCGCCCGCGCTCGTGATGCCGGACACGAGGCCCATGAGCATGTTGTAGCCGGCCGAGGCCAGGCTGCCGGCGAACGAGGCGACCGCGCCGGGCAGCTGGCCGAGAAGCGACCGGAGCGCGCCGAGCAGCGACCCCGCGATTCCGGGCACGGCCTGGACGATCATGCCGAACAGCTGGCCGGCCGCCGATCCCAGGCTGGGCATCCACGAGCCCACGGTGGAGAGCACCTGGCTGATCAGCTGGGGCAAAGACGAGATCAGCTGCGGCACCATCTGCAGAAAAGCCGAGACCAGAGCCTTGAACAAGGTGAACCCGGCTTTGAGCAGGGCCGGTGCGTTTTTGACCAGGATTCCTGCCAATTTGCTCACTAAATCGGGCAGCAGAGGGGTCAGCTGGGGGACCATCTCGGCGAAGGCCTCGACCAGTGCGATGAAGAGCTGCAGCCCCGCGTCCAGGAGCTGCGGGGCCATGGTAACGAGCATGGTCGCGAGCGCCGTGACGAGCTGGACCACCCCGTCGATCAGCGCCGGCATGATCGTCGGCAAAATCCCGACGACCTGGAGAAACGCCTGCTGGATCGCGGAGAGGAAGGCGGGCAGGTTGTCCACCACCTGCGAGACCAGCGTGGGGAGGATCTGAGACGCCTGATCCGCCAGGGCCGGCAGGTTGGCGGTGATCTGCTGCATGTTGGAAACGAAATCGTCCGCCATCTTCTTGAGGTCGGCCCCGCCGGCGGCGGCCGCAAGGCCGAGGCCGAGCAGCCCGGTCGCGGCCGCCCCGAGCACGCCGGTCGCCACGGCCGCGCCCTTGGCGAGCCCGCCGGCTGCCTGTCCGACCTTGCCGAGGGCGCCCTTCGCCTTCTCGGCCGGGCCCGACAGGTCGAGCTTGGCGGCGAACGTGTCCGCGGCGTTCTTCGCCGACTCGCCGAGCACCGACGTCAAGCCGCCGACCTTGTCCTTGATGGGGGCGAGCTTCGCTCCGACGGTATCCGAGATGCCCGAGAACTTGGACGCGATCTTGTCCTTGACTCCGCCGAACGCCTCGGCGATGTCGTTCTTGGCGTCGCGGAACCCGTAGGCGAGATCCGTCGACAGCTGCTTGGCCGTATCGAACGCGGACTGCGGGATCAGGCCGTGCGCCAGGCTCTGTGTGAAGTCCTTCGCGGCCGGCAGCGCGGCTCCGAGGATCCCGGACGCGAACTCGCCCGCGCCCTTGGCGGCAGATTTGAGCGTCCCTGCGGCGGATGCAACCCCGGACGCGAGCGCGCCGATGGGACCCATGGCGGCGCCGACGAGGGACACGGCCTTGCCAACAATCACGAGGCCGGGCCCTGCCGCCGCGAGCGCTACCAGCGCCTTAACGATGGCGGCGAATGTCGCGGGATCCATTTTCTCGATCCCGCCCGCGATCTTCTCCAGGGCGTCGCCGACGGCAGAGGCCATGGGCTCGATCGACAAGCCCGCATCGCTCCATTTCTTTGATGCCGCGTCGATGATCGCTGTGGCCTGCTGCACGATGCGGGTGAGCGAACCGAGGAACTTCGACGATTCGGCATCGGTGGTGCCGTACTCGCCGACGACCGCCAGGCCGAAGTTTCGGATCGAAGACGTCATGGAGTCGCAGGCGCCCTTGAACGTGTTCTTCAACTCGCCCATCATGCCGCCCATACGAGCGGTTTGGCCGGCCATGCCGTCGGTGCCTTCCTCGATGCCCTCGGCCAGCGCCTGGATGGCCCATCCCGACTCCACCGCGCCGTCGCTGATGGCCTCCTTCATCTCGTCGATGGATCTGCCGGACTTGTTGGCCAGGATCTGCAGGGCCTGCACGCCGTTGTCGGACAGCGACCATATCTCCTCAAGGGACACCTGCCCCTGGGCCTGCATCTTGCCGAGGGCGGCGGTGATGGCGCCGAACCCCTCCTGGCCCTTGCCGGACGCGGCCGCCGCGTCGCCGACGGCGGTGAGGGTCGGTATCACGTTCTCGGCGGCCATGCCCATGGATATGAGCTGCTGGGCGCTCTGCATCATGCCGTCGAACTTGAAAGGGGTCTTCTTCGCGAACGTGTAGAGGTCGCCGATCATCTTGGAGGCGGCCTCGCCGCTCCCGAGCATGGTGCTGAACGCGGTCTGGGCAGACTCGCGCAGGCTCAAAAAGCTCACGGCGGTGCCGACCGCCGCCGTGCCGATGCCGACGATGGGGGCCGTAACGGCCTTCGATATGCCCTTGCCGAGCGACTGCAGGCCGCTGCCGAGCGCGGCGACCTGCTTCTTGGTCGATTCGGTGATAGAGGAGACAGCCGCCCGGTAGCGCGACGCGTCGCCCGTTATGTCGATTACTACCTGGCCGTCAGACATCCAATCCCCAGAGCAGGCTGGTGAGCCTCAGCCGCTCCTCTTCGGTCCTCGCAGGCAGCGCCAGCTCCCGCTGCCTCTCGACCAGCCGCCTTCTCGCGTCGCCCTCGTACTCGGACGGGTCCGCGCCCCTCGCGGCCATGGCCGTCATTGTGAGCGACGAGTCACCCAGGCCGCGGAACAGCGGCCAGAACCGCCACCAGTGCATGTCGAGCGCCGGATCCGCGAGGTCGATGCCGTACTCGCGTTGGAAGTCCGCGATGACGCGCGGAGCGTCGTAGTCCCAGTCCCAGAGCCTGGCGCCTTTCGCGGCGGCCTTGCCGAGCATGCGCTTTGGCTTCTGCGGCTCGTTGAGGTTCAAGAACCCGAGCGCCGCCTGGAGGGCACCGGCGGGGTCCGCGTTGACGGCGCCGGGCAGCTCGATCCTGCGCGCTCCGTTTCTGACCGCCCCCCGGCCGTAGTAGATCAGCAGGATCGCCTGCGCGCGACCGGCGTCGCCCAGGTCGGGATCGTCGGCGGCCTGCATGGCGCGGATCCCGGCGCGGAACGACGTGGCGATGGAGACGGGCGCGCCGCCCACCTTGACGGAGGACGGCGCGCGGCCGAGGACGATGCTGGGATCCATGCGCCTACTCGGACGCTTCGGCGGCGTCCCAGTCGACGTCGGGCAGGTACTTGGCCAGGTTCGCCCGGAATCCCTCGTCGACGCGGCTCTTGGTCACCTCGGCGTAGAGGTAGGCGAAAAGCTCCAAGCCGTCGATGAAGTCGAACTTGCGAGCCTTGAAGATGTCGGCGAACTGCTCGTCTCCGAGCAGCGCCTTGAGGTAGCCGCGCACGTCCTGCGCGAGCAGCGCCATGCGGCCGCTGTCGCCGGCCAGCTGCGCGTAATCGACGCGGCCCAGCTTCTCGCTCCACTTCTGCACCTTGTCCAGCACGTCCGCATCGCCGAGGTTTATCTCGTACGACTTGCCCTCGATCTCGACGTCCACCGTGTGCTTTGAAAAAGTGAAACCCATGTCTAACCCTCCGTCTATCCTGATCGTCGTCGTATGCGTAGGAGGGCGCGGTGAAAGGAGTAAGCCCGCGCCCTCCGGAACGCCTTGCTATCCCTGCGGGCCCGCCTCGGGGACGGACGGCGCCTGCCCTGCGGGCGCGAACGCCTTGGCCGACGCGTCCCACGTGCCCTCGCTCCACGCCTCGTCGCTCATGTTGAACGTGCCGGCGCTGGTCACGGGCTGGCCTTGGTTGGAGTTGGAGTGCGGGTTCGCGGTGAACTTGAACGCCGCCTTGTCGGCGAGCGCCTTGCCGGCCTCGTCGAGCTTCCAGGTGTACACCTTGGCGATCTCGCAGGGCACGTCGAGGTCGTTTCGATGCTTGAAGATCCACTCGTCGAGCTCGCCGTCGCGCACGGTGTCCTTCTCCATGTTGATGGAGCAGGATCGGCCGTAGGTGAGCGTCGGCGGGGTCTTCCGGTCGATCCATGCCGGCTCGTAGGTCTTCGACTCGCCGGACTGCTCCCAGCTGAGCAGCTCGGTCGCCTTGACCCATTTCGGGGCCTCGGGCGTGCCGATGTTGATGTAATTCTCGAGCTCGTAGCCCCACGCGATGTCTTCGTTCGCCATGGACGAGCCTCCTTCCTATCGCTGCGTCTTGTATTTGACCACCAGCGTCACCCGGTAGTCGGTGGTTCCGGGCGCCGCCTGCACCCTCGCGGGCAGCGTCCCGGCCTCGATCTCGCGTAGGCGCGTGCCGGGCCCGAGGTCGAGCGCGTAATCGGCCGACGGATCCGCGAGGGACCGCACGGCGGCGGACAGGGATCGCAGGATCGCCTGAGCGTCGAGCCGCTCGGCGGTGTCGTCCGCCGCCTGCCGCAGCACGAGCGCGACGGGCAGCCTCCAGACCGTCCCGCCGTCGAGATAGCGCCGCTCGATCGGATCGCCGTCGAGCACCTGCATCGACACGCACGGCAGCTCCGAGCGGTCGGTCGGCAGGTACTCGTACTCGCACCGCAGGCCGGCCGGTGAGGACAGCACGAGCGCCTCGACGGCCCCGTACAGCCGCTCCACCACGTCGGCCCGATCCATGTCACCTTCCATTCGCCACGCCTCCCGCCTTGGTCCCGGCTATCCTGATCCACTTGCTGATGTTGGCCGCCTTCGCCGGGTCGAACCATTGCATGCACGTGCCCGGCCAGCGCTTGTTCGGCAGCCCGTAGTACTGCGCCCTGGCGTACGGCACCGACGCGTTGCCCCAGACGAGCAGCCCGTCCTCCGGCACGCTCTCGGTCTCCGCCGTGCCCCTCAGGTGCCCGTCGAGGTACGGCACGTAGGGCTTGCAGTCCTCGCGGGCTGCGAGCGTCACCCCGGTCGTGACGGCCCGCTCCATGCCTTTGGCCTTGGCGATGGCGCGGGACAGGTCGCAGCTTCCGAGCTTCGCCGAAACCTTCATCGCGCCGTCGCCTCGTAGTGGTCGACCGCCCGCCCTCGGCGCACCGGCTCCACCGACTCGACGGCGAGCGCCTGCGGCTCTGGGCCGGGGGACGACGACGCGCCGAGCATGGCTCGGTCGCCCCTGCGCGGCTCCCACGACGTGCCGCATCCGCCCGTGCCGCGGGGGACGAGCAGGCGCGCCTCGTCCCTCGCGGAGTCCTCCATGCCGGAGCTCTTGGCCCTGGCCTCGATCCACCTGACCCCGCGCAGGACGCGCCTGGCCCACACGGCGCGGCGCTCGCCGTCCTCGCCGTCGCGGCGCCACACGGTGACGGTGTGCGGGTACGCGCGGCTCACAGCCAGGCCCCGTAGAGGATCCGACCCGGCGCCTGCGCGAGCATGCGGTCGATAGCCCGGTCCACCGACATCGACGCGGCGTCCACGAGGCGCTCGGACACGCCGCCGGCGGTGTAGGACGATGCCGCCGGGTCGGCTAGCGCCTCGCAGGCGGCGCACACGGCGCGCTTGTACGCGTCGATCTCGCCGTCCGGCATCGCCGACAGGTCGCGGTGCGCGATCCTCTCGTCGACGCGCGCCTCGGCGTCGGGCAGGACGGCCTCGTATTCGTCCTGCCCGAGCCTGCCGGATCCGTACTCCGCCGAGTACCATGCGTATGTCGGGGCGTGGCCGAGCATCGCCTAGCCTGCGGGGTTCGGCGCGGGCGTTGCCGACGGGGCCTCGATGGCGCACACCACGATGCCGTCCATGACCTCGGCGAACAGCTTGGAGCCGGTGAGCACGGTCGTCTTCGTGGTCAGGTCGTCGTAGTCTACGGTTCGATGCACGCCGATGAGGCCGGTCGCGTCGGTGACGAACTCGAACGCCTTGGCCACGTCCCCGTTCTTGGGGTTCGTGTAGTAGAGGATGATGTTGTCCTTGGCCGTCGTGATGACCTTGCCCTTCGGCACGCCGGTGTACACCAGCACGTCGTAGATGCCCAGGAACGCCTCGAGGTAGGTCATGCCGAACGCCGTCTGCACGGTGACGTCCTTCTTGGCCAGGTACTCGCCGATGTCCTCGGGGTTGACGAAGTAGAGGTAGCCGCTCGCGTCGGTGTCCTCCCACAGCACCTGGTTCTTCGTCCAGCAGGCGGCGAGCGCGCCCTGCAGGCCCTCGCCGGCTGCCGTGCCCGTCCCGGTGGGGAGGAAGTCGAAGAAGTCCTTGCGGATGCCCTCCTGGACGTCGCGCAGCATCTTCGCGTCGGTGTCCTCGACCGCCTGCTCGTAGCCCTTGTCGTTGATGGCCTCGTAGGAGGTCTGCTTGCGCCACTTCTTGAGCTTGAGCTCGAAGATCTCGCCGACCTCGGTCTTGTACTTGGACAGGGGGATGACCTCGCCCTCGGCGACGTTGCCGTCCTCAAGCTTGCCGGTCACCTTGTAGGTCTTCACGACCTGGCCGGGCTTCTTCTCGATCCTGCGCGTGATGCCGAGCAGCTCGGCGAGCTGGTTGATGTTCGTCTCGAATCGCGCGGCGAAGTCGACGGCGCTCACCTTCGCGAAGTCCGCCGCCTTCTGCATGTTTGCGTCTGCAGGCATGTTTATTCTCCTTACTCGAAGAGATCCATGTGCTCGGCGATCTTCGCCCGGCGCTCGGCCGGGTCCTTGATCGCCATGATCTCGTCCTTGGTCATCTTCTTGGCCGGGCCGCCGGGCGTCGCCGCCGAGCTGACCACGGTTTTCGCGTCGAACAGGTGGGGGTAGGACTCCTTGACCTTGGCGACATCGAGGCCGGACACGTGCCCGTCCTTGGCCACGTCGATGCCGTCCATGTCCAGGTGGGCGATCGCGCCCACGGTGTCGCTGCATCCCGCGGCGATCAGCGCGTTCTCGACCACGAGGGACTTCTCGCGCTGCTTCCACGCGCTCTCGGCGGCGTCCGCCGCCTTCTTGGCCTCGCCTTGCGCCTCCTCGACGGCGGCCTTCACGTCGTCCTCGGTAAGGGCTTTAGCCAGGCTGTCGTTGAGGTCTTTGAGCTGGCCCTCGGCCTCCTCGGCGCGCTTCTTCCAATCGTCGCGCTCCTGGGTGAGGCGCGCGTTCTGCGCTTTGAGGTCGGGCTCGCCCTTTGCGCCGCCGTCGCCGTTCGGCTTCGGGTCGGTCTGCTGGCCCGCGCCCGCGGGGTCGGTGTTGGGATCCTGGTTGGCCATCCTGCTCCTATCGTCGTGTTTTGTACGCGCTTCCCTGCGCGCTTGACGCGCCCCTCTCCGCTCGGGGCCGGCGAACGATGCGCCTCTTCGCTCGGCGCTCGCGATGGCAGCATGATGGGGGAGGTGTCACCGGGCATGAAAAAAGCCGCCCCGTAGGGCGGCTCATGCGGACGATTGCCGCTAGTTGGTTTTCTCGTTATCGACCGCTTTTCGCAGTGCCTCCTCGTACTCGGCCTCGCTCGTCGGTTCCAGCCCATGGGCTTCTAGCACGGGGTCGAACAGCTCCTGCTCCGCTTCCCTGCGCGCCTCGGCTGCGGCGGCTATATCATCGAATAAGCCAAGTCTTCGCTTCTTCCCCTGGAACTTGATGTAAGCCTCCCACTTGCCTTTCTGTCTGTTCCACGACACACCCCTGACGCCGCTGGTGTTCTGGCATGTCGGCGTTCCACCTAGATTTCCGAGCTTGGTGCCGTCCACCGCGTCGGAGGGCATGCGCTCGACCTCTGAGGAGAGGCACCCGCACGAGCGGGTGTTGCCGTCTTTGAGCGACACCGAGCGCACGGTGACCTTGCGCCCGCAATCGCATCCGCACAGCCACATCGAGTAACCGTTGGAGTTTCCGGCGTACTCTTCTGCTACGAGCTTGCCGAACCTTTCGCCCGTCAGGTCCTCGTAGTCCTTCTTGCGGCACCCGCACGATGTCGTGTTGCCGTTGCGCAGGTCGCGCGTCAGGACTACCGTATCGTTTCCGCAGTCGCATCTGCACAGCCATTTCCTCGGCTTCGACTGTGCGACCCTCACGGCGACGAGCCGTCCGAACCTCTGGCCGGCAATATCGACTGGCGCTCCCATGCGGTCACATCGCCTCAATGAGTTCTTCGACGATGCGCGATTGCGTCTTGCCGGTGCGCGACGCCTCGCGCTCAAGCTTCGCCTTCGCGCTCGCGCTGATGCTGAGCATGGCGGGAACCGTCGCGCCGTCGTCGTCCGGATCGCCGAACACGGAGGCGTACCCGTCTGCGTCCATGTTCTCCTCGGCCCATTCGCGCGCCTCTTCGTACGACTGCGGGCTTATCTCCTCGCCGCCGGCCCATCCCGAGCCGTCGCGCTTGGCGCACCTCGTGCGCGGCCCGCCCTCGGAGTGCAGGAAGAACTCGCCCGTGCGCTTGCGGTAGAGGGTCTCGCAGTAGTAGTCCAGGTCGCCGACGTAGCAGCCGTTGTCGCTCTGCGCGATCTGCTCCGCCTTGTCGGTGTCGTACCGCTTGCCGTTGATGACCTTGTTCATTTCGTCTCCTACCACTCGACGATCTCGTCTTTGTATTCCTCGACCCACGTCCCGGCGAACACGTCGCGCAGGTTGTCGAACTGGATCTCTTCGAAGCCGATGCCCTCGCGCTCGCAGTAGTCGTTGATCTCGTCGGTCACGTCTTCGGCAACGTCCTCGTAAAGAACCTCTCCGTCGTATTCCGCATCGGAGTCGATCGCCTTGAGCGCGGCGAGGCGGTGCGATCCGGTGACGAGGCCCATGTTGCACACGAGGATGGGGGCGCCCTTCCAGCCGTTCTCCTTCATGGACTCGGCAAGCTCGGCGACCTTCGCGCCGTCGGTTGCGTTGACCGTGGCGTAGCAGCTGATCTCGTCGAACTTCATTTCCGTTTCCTTTCCTCGTCCCTTTCGATGCAATCATTATAGCATACGTAGATATCAACGTAAAGTGAAGTATAGTATATATATACGTATTTTTTTGGCGGCAAAAAAGCCCGCCGAAGCGGGCTCGCCTAGAACGCGTGCTCGAACCCTCGCCACCTCGTGCAGGCCGGAGGGTCGAACAGCTTGTGCGCCCTGATCTCGTCGCGCCCGAGCGAGACGGTGAACGTACCGCTCTCCATGGAGTAGCGGTACGATGCGCCGCATCCTTCCAGCGCGTCGATCTGCGCTTTCGTCCCTTCGAGCAGAACGTCGAATATGTCCTCGATCTTGTTCATGATATGCCCTTCATTCTAACATAGCGGTCGATGATCTTCTGGATGTACGCGTGCCTCTCGTCGTCTCCGGCGCTGTTCAGGCGCCAATAGCGCTCGCTTCCGTGCCTGTTGAGCCAGATGCGCGCCTCCAGCTCCTCGTGCAGGATCGTGTCGACGAGCTCGGCGTCCCCGGGCTTGGCCTGCTTGCCGATGTAGACCGGGCCGGCGTACTTCCGGCCGTCGCCGTCGTAGCCGACCTTCGTCAGCCCCGGAGTCCTGATCCTGCCGTTGTACGTCGGCGGCGCCGAGAACCTGACGCCGGCGAGCGCGCCCGATGTCAGCGCGTCGATCCTCTCCTGGCTCGCCGGGTGCCTGTAGCGCCCCGCGGCCTTCGCCTTCGCCGCGGCTCTCAGCGCCCTGGGCTGCGCGCCCACGCCGTACGCCTTCTCGCGCGGGTAGTTGCGCACGAGGCCGCTCTCCTCGCAGTGCTTCCGCAGCGCCTGCTGCTGGCGGCCGAGGAGCAGGCGCTTCTGCGCGTAGCGGGGCGTCTCCAGCCCGATGCCGGCCTGCTCCATGGCCGCTATCTCCCGCTTCGTCCCGCGCACGCGCCGCTCCAGCTCGCGCTGGCGCTGCATGGCCTCGTAGCACTCCTCCGACGTCATCCCGAAATGGCCGGACTCGCGCGGGAACGACAGGTCGGGCAGATCGGTGACGCCGGGGTAGTACGGCCCTATGGAGTGGCGGCAGTTGACCCCTTTGAGGCCGCCCACGCCGCCGTACCCGGTGAGCTGGACGAGTCCGGGGTACTGGACCCCTCCGACGAGCTTGGGGCCGGAGACGCAGCACGGGCGGCCCTGCCACTCGGCATGGGACGGGCGAGCGCCGTAGTGGGCCGACGTTATCACGAGATCGTGGCCGATCGCGGCCAGGCGGGCGAGCGTCATGCGCCCCCCGGCCTGGGACGCCTGGCTCACGACGTGGCGGCGCACGGCCACGTCGATCTGGCTCATGATCCCGCTCTTGTAATCGATCGTCTCGACGCCGTGCGCCGCGATCCTGCAGACGGCGCGCGCCAGGATCCGGTCCAGGGGCTCGACGCCCAGGTTGCGCGCTGCTATCGCGTCGCCGGCGACCTCGTACCACAGCCGCTCCGCGGCGCCGGCCATGGCGATGTTCTGCCGCGCCACGATCTCGGCGAGGCCCAGGGCGGTTTGGTGGGAGATCTCCGCCCACGCCGCGGACGCGCCGTCCATGGCCCGAGCGACCGCCGCCGCTCCGTAGTACGCCTCCAGGTCCGACACGTCGCGCGCGTCGGCGCGCTCCAAGGCGGCCAGCGTGCGCGAGCGCACCTCGCCGGACACCTTCGAGGCGTGCTCGGCCAGGATCTGGTCGAGCCTCGCGCGGTTGGCCCTGGCGAGCGCTTCGAGCGCTTCCGCCTGGGAGCCTCCGATGATCCCGTCCGCCAGGCCGTCCACCAGCGCTCGCGTCAGGTCGGCGACCAGGCGCTCCTCCGCGCCGTGCACGATCGCGTCGGCCAGCGCTCCGACGTCCTCGGGCTCGACCGCCATGGCTTAGGCCTCGACGGGGAGCGCGGAGGACGCGTCCGCGAGCCCGCACTCCTCGCGTGCCTCGTCCTCGCTGTAGCCCTGCCAGCGCACCATGTAGCGCCACGGTGCCAGCAGGCCCGCCGCCACGTCGGCGCGGTCGCGCTCGCGAAGGCTGTCGTCGTCCTGGATGATCGAGTCGCCCATCACGACGTTGACCGCGCCCTCGATATCGGGGATCGCCAGGCCGCCCAGGCTGCGGAACACGGACGCAGCTGCCGTGACGATGCCCTCGATGGCGGGGCGCACGATCTGCTCGTGCTTGTGCACGGTGCGCATCATCTCGGCGTTGTCGGAGGCCACCTGCTTGGCCGTGGCCACGCCGCCCGACTCGTCCAGGGCGTAGTACTTGGTGCCGAACCCGCAGCGCTTGCCCAGCACCTGCAGCGCGGTGGACAGCATCCTCACGTCCTCGTCGGCGCGCAGGCTCGGGTTGTACTCGGTGATCATGGGCCGCCCGTCCGCGTACACCGTCGCGTCCTTGAGGGCGACGTAGAACTGCAGGCGCTCCTCCTGGGGCAGCATCATCCGGCCGGTCGCCTCGTCGCGGCGCAGCATCGCCTCGGGAATCATCACCATCTTGCGCCCCAGCACCAGCTCGTTGCCGATGTTGTCGAACGCCAGCTCGGTCGTCTCGATCGCTCCCAGGGCCGCGTCGAACAGCGCCACGCCGAACGGCGACCCCTCCCAGTACGGGTTGTCGAGGGCGAGCGTGACCAGCTCGAACGTCTTGCGCGGCTGCCGCGTGCTGATCGCGCCGCCCGAGTAGCCGTCCGGCACGACCGTCTCGCCGTCGTCGCGGAAGAACCGGGTCATGATCTCGTAGTCTCCGCGGTCGTTCGGCCGGTGGACCTCGACCTGGGTCAGCAGCTCGCCGCGCACGGCGACCTGCGAGACGAACGCGCAGGCCGTGCACTCCTCGCCGTCCCAGTCCAGCGGCGCGATGTGGCGCGCGTCGTAGCGCTGCGGCGACACGCCGAGGCCGGGCGATTTGCCGACGACCTGCACTCCGCGCAGGTGCAGGGCCCACGCCCCCGTGCCGGTGGCGCACATGCGCTGCACGAGCTGCGGCGCGCCGTCGTCGAACCTGGTGCGCGCGAGCCAGCCCGCGAGCCACTCGGCGGCCTGGCCGGCTTGGCCGTCCTCGGCCACGCTCACGCTCGCCCGCTCGTTGTAGATCAGCCCGGCCATGTCCTCGCACACCATGCGCGCCGGCGTGCAGCTGCGCACCTTGACGGTGTGCGGGGTACCGTTGACGTCGCGCAGCTCGCTGACGTAGAAGTCGGCCTCGGACCTGTAGTAGCGCCACCACTCGTCCACGAACCCGCTCATGGGGGTCTC
The DNA here is from genome assembly GCF_009875575.1 of Eggerthella sp. BIOML-A4. Lineage (NCBI taxonomy): Bacteria > Bacillati > Actinomycetota > Coriobacteriia > Eggerthellales > Eggerthellaceae > Eggerthella > Eggerthella sp. BIOML-A4. The sequence goes on from NZ_WWRX01000021.1 coordinate 18,215, forward strand.
GATGCAGGCCGCCGGGTATCCGAGCCCCTGCAGCCACCTCTCGGCCGCGCCCCTCCAGCCGCCGCCCTCCGTCGCGATCTTTGCCATTGCCTGTCTCCTTACGGTGTGTCGGGGTCTGCTATGAGGTCGAACACCGCGTAGCGCACGGCGTCGATAGCATGGTTGTCCTTGTCCGGGTAGCCGGCGAAACGGCCCTCCTTGTCGAGGAGGGCGCGGTAGCGGACGAACTCCTGGTAGGCGAGGGGCGCGCGGCGGCGGTCGATCGCGATGCGCGCGCGCCCCTTGAGCCACACGATGCCGTCCGCGACGGGGACGCGCTTCGACGCGCCCACGGCGTTGATGCCGTAGGCGCGGTAGTCCGCGATGCTCTTGCGCTCCGCGATGTCGCAGCGCACCTCGTTGGCCGGCAGGTCGCGGCGGAACACGGGCTCGCCGTCCTCGTCTCGGATCGGCCGCCCGTCGGATCCCCGCTCCGCCAGGTGCTCCTTGACGACGGCCGCCGTGTCGGCGTTGAGCATGTGGTGGCGCCACTCCTCTCCGTAGATGACGAGCTCGCGCCGCTTGCGGTCGTAGGCCACGTCGAGGAGCACCCAGGGATCCGTCTCGTATCCCCAGTCCAGGCCGCGCCGGATCCAGCGGAACTCCGCGATCTCCTCGTCGGTGACGGTCCGCTCCTCGACGTTGCGGAAGACGCGGCCCTGGAGCTCTATGCACTCGCCGTCCAGCTCGTTCCTCGCCGCCTCGGGGCTCTCGCGGTACATGCGCTCGGCGTTGGCGACGAAGCGCGCGCCCAGGAACTCCTCGGGCACGTCGCGCCAGGTGGAATGGTGCACGAGGACGGCGGGGTCGTCCGCCTTGTCGGCGGCCTCGCGATTGGCCCAGTGCTCCGAATCCGGGGGCGGGTTGAACAGCTTGAACTCCAGGCCGTAGTCGGCGCGCAGCACCGAGTACTCGACGTTGCGCACGTCGGCCGGGTCGAACTGGGAGTACTCCTCCCACGTCAGGATCTCGATCTTCTTGCGCGGGTCGTCGAACGTGATGGACTTGAGCTTCTCAGGATCGTCCAGGCCGCTGAACAGGATCTTCTGCCCGGTGGCGTTGTAGACGACCTCCATGGGCGACACCGATGCCGTGAAATCCGCGTCCTCGCCGGAGCGCCCGATCGTCATGCCGCGCTTTCGGATCGCCCACAGCACGTTGGCGAAGCAGCTTCGGCGCAGCGTGTTGGCGTAGCGGCGCATGCACAGCCACATGGAGTCGGGGCGCGAGAGGAACACGTCGAGCTGCTTTTGATACGCGTAGCTGGACTTGGCCGAGCCGCGCCCGCCTTTGAGGACGACCTCCTGGATGCCGGCCTCGACGGCGCGGGAGACCGCGCAGAACGTCGGGGCGATGGCGGCGGACAGGTCGAACGGGGGAGCCTGGCGGGCCGCGGGATCCGCGTCCTCCCGCTCAGCCTGCCGGTCGGAGTCGAGCAGCGCCATGTTCTTCGACAGCGCCTCGTAGGCCTTGACGTCGCCCTCGGCGGCGCGCATCACCATCGTGGCGGTGACGGCGGCGGCGTTGGTGCGCTCGTCGGGATCCAGCCCCATCAGCTCCATCGCCTTGTTGTGCTTCGGCGACGCCGAGTCCATCGACAGGATCAGCCGCGCGGCCTCCTTGAGGCTCGCCAGCTCGCGCCTGCGCGCGCCCGAGCGCAGCCCGCCGGCGCGCCCCTTCTCCCGCGCTTCGCTCGTGCTTCGGATCTTGTGGGGCTCTATGTTCTCGGGATTCGCCATGCCGGGCATCTTGCCAGGCGCGTCACACGGATGCGCCCCGCCGGAGGGGGACGGCGGGGCGCGAAGAGGAGGGTGCCGACACGTCGTCGGCACGTTGCATGATGGGGGAGATGTCACCCCAGCGAGCGCACGAGAGCCCGCTCCCTGTCGGACAGCTCCCATCTGCACGCCGATGCGCGCTCTGCTGCGGCGCGCTCTGCTGCGGCGCGCTCTGCTGCGGCGCGCTCTGCTGCGGCGCGCTCTGCTGCGGCGCGCTCTGCGCGCTCATGGTGCCCCGCCGCCTCGTCCGACAGCAGCAGCCCTCCTCCGTAGATCCTCTTCCCGGCTTCGCGCTGGGCGTCCAGGGCGCTCACGCGCGCGCAGTCTCCCGGCTTGACCTCCAGGCGCACGCCGTACTTGGCGTACCTCCCGAGCATGGCCGCCGTCAGCACGTGGCTCGGATACGAGTACTTCGGGAGCCGCTGCCTCTCCTTCGACCGCCTCTCGTCCTGGACGCGCTTCACGGCGCGGAATAGGTCCGGCGCTGTCTCCGCCACGTTGTCGCCGAACGACGTGACGAACGAGGTGCGCACGACTGCGCCGTTGTGGTACTCGATGTCGCAATCGGCGAACACGTGGTTCGTGCGCATGCACGTCTTCGCGCCGCTGAGCGCCGTCAAGGCCGGGGCGAACAGGAAGAAGCCGATCCCGCGGTCCAGGTAGAACTCGCATATCTTGGACAGGATCGAGAACGGCGGGTTGTCGAGCACCGTGCAGCCCTCCGGATAGTCGAACGACTCGTAGTCGCCTCCTGGCCAGAACGGGCGCACGATGCCGCTCGGATCGATACCGAACCGCTCGCACGCCCAATCACTCACGCAGTCGTAGACGTCGGGAGGGGTGTAGCAGTCGTCGGTGGTCTTCTTCGGCTTGAACTTCTCCACGAACCCGTCGTAGTCCTCGAACAGGTGCTTCTGCCGGCTTGTCGACGCCATGGCCCTCCTATCGCCTCGCTTCGTACGGCGGCGATTGTCCGCCACAGGTCACCCGGTCCATCGGGACAGCTCCCGCACGTCCATGTCGAGCCGCATCGCCAGCAGGTACTCGGTCTGCGCGCCGCGGCTCCCCCTCCATCCGGGCAGCAGGCACACGCCGTCGCATTCGGTCAGCAGCGCGACGCAGCGCCTCATGGCGACGTGCCATTCCGCCTGGGCGGGGACGTGCCGGTGCGGCACGACCGGGACGTGGCCGGCCTGCACGAGCTGCTTCGCCGCATGCTCGAACATCGCCAGGTTGCGCCTCGGCCTGCCTGTCACGGGACCCGCCACGTACACCCTCATAGCTCCTCCATCCTCACGTAGATGCCGGCCGGGTCGCTCCACAGCTTGGCAGTCGAATGCAGCGCGATGCGGCTGTCGTTGTCGAAGTAGCCGAGCTTGGCCATCACGTCGAACACGGTCTTCTCCACGTTGTCCGCGTCGGGCTTGACGGCGTGCCACGATCCCTGGGCGCGCTTTCCGCCCGTCGGCCAGCAGATGCGCATCTCCACCGCCACGGGGCCGTCAAACGGCTTCTGCGGGGCATGTTTTGCAAGATGCGCCTCCCACTTCGCCTCGGCCGCTTCCAGCGCCCCAGATTTGCCGAGAACCGCCTTTCCGGCGATCCTGTGGATCTCCATGTCGTTGTGCGTCGCGGTCGGCGGCACCATCGGCTCGAAGAACTCGATCATCGCTCCACCTTCCTCGCCTCCGCCCAGAACCCGCACGTCGCCTGCGCGCCCTGGATCTCGTTGTCGCGCATCAGGGCCTCGTACTTGGCCTCTCCGTAGCGCTTCTTGCGGCGCTCCCGGTCGCGCAGCACGTTGGCCACGAGCACGTCCGCCTCGTCGATCGGGTAGTAGTGCCGCGGGCACCTGCCGTCGTGGTCGTGCCAGCGCTTTTTGATCCACGGGCCGATGTTGTAGCGGTAGGCGAGGTGCTTCTTGCCGCGATGGTCGCTGATCCTGATCGAGTTGCACATGCCGCAGTCGAGCTTGAGGTAGACGCTGGACGTGCTGTAGGCGTCGTAGCGGTGCACGGTGAAGCCCTCGGCCAGGAACCGATCGGACAGGCTGTCCGCGAGCGCCTTGAAGTCGCAGCCGCTCATGCCCCGTCCACCTCCTCGACCACGGCGGCGCAGTAACCGTACGACGCATCGCCTCCGGACAGCCGTACGGCGCACCTCTCGCACGCGCAGCTTCCGAAGTGCTCGATCCTGCTGCAAACGAGCTGCAGCGCCTTGGCCCGGTACCTGTCCCGCTCGTCCTGCGCGCGGAGCATCGCGCGCCGGTGGCGCGCCGACAGCATCCTGACCCGCTCGAACAGCCTCTGCTTGGATTCGGCGGCGCGCCTCCACTCGTCCCGCTCGGCCTCCGCCTTGCGCAGCATGTCGCAGCTGCACCAAGCGGCTGGCACCCTGTCGGCGCAGTGCGTCACGTCGGCGTGCCCGCACGCCTGCTCGTGGCCGCATCCCGGGCAAACGCTCTTCATCATCGGTCGTCGTCCTTCCTCTTCGCTTCCCATTCGTCTCTCAAAAGCCCGTACACCCCGACGAGCACCCATGCGCAGAACGCTGCGAGCGGGGCCGTCGATGCGAGCAGCAACCACGCCGATGTCATGACGCATCGCCTCCCTTCCCAGGGCGCTTGTGGCGGTAGTCGCGGCCGCATCCGGCGCAGCGCAGCGCCTCGTACCCTTCGGCGTCCGCCGACGCGAGGCACCAGTACCCGTCGTAGAGGCATGTCGGGCAGTACGGCACGTTGCTCACCTGCTTCGGGACGTCCCCGTCCTCGACGGCCTCCCGGATGCGCCCGGCGGTCTCGGCCTGCCACGACCCGTAGTCCGCGTCCTCCTCGAGCTTCGCCGCGATCTTCATCAGCGCCGCGACGTCCACTCCCTGCCTGAGGTAGCCGCGCTCGGCGGCGATCCGGTCGAACAGCTCGGCGTCGATCTTGCCCGCCATGTCGCGGATGGCCTCCTCGTCGAACCGCATGGTGGCGAGGACGCCGCCCTCGTCCGCCACTATGTCCGTCCTCACGATCCTGTCGAAATGCATAAATGCTACCTTCTTCCTGTCAATTTGTTCGAATCTCGCCGCTTGTCAAGGGCATGGGAAGGGAGGACGGCGGGCGCAGCTTTAGCCCGCCTTCCTTCACCCCTTGACCCCAGAGAAAGGGAAACCTTTACCCCCCGTAGGGGGGTACTTTTTCCTTCCCTCGGAAAAACTCGGGTTCTCGCCGAGAATTTCCCTCCGAGGGAAAATCGGGAAAATCCTCGATGCGCGTCAAAAAGGACGGAAGGGAAAAAGTCGGGGAACGCGTCCTTTCGTCCGCATGGAAGGGAAGCGTTTCCCTCCGGGTTTTTCCCTCCGCTCACGACGCCGCCTTCCGCCCGATCGCGCCCTCGTCCATCCAGTAGCCGCCGTGCTCCTTGGCGCGGTTGCGCACCGTCTTCTCCGTCACGCCGAGGTACTCGGCGACGTCCTTGACGGTCACGCCGGAGCCCGTATCGCACGCCGCGAACGCCTCGTCGAAGGCCGCCTTGCGCTCCTTCTTGCGCTCCTCGGGCGTGCGCTTCTTGGCCAGGTTGCGCTTCCACGGCGGCGCCTCGCCCTCCGGTTCAACGTCTGAAAGCGCGCCCGTCGAGTCGGGGCGGTGCACCGGGTAGTCGAACCACAGGTTCAGCGGATCGAAGCGCGGGAACTCGCGCAGCGTGCCCTCGATGCGCCACGCCGTGCGGGCCTTGGCCGCCTCGCGGGCCGCGTGAACGGCCTCCAGCATGGCGGCCTCGCCCTGCCGGTCGAGCAGCGCCCGCGCGCCCTCTAGGAAGCGCTTGGCCGTGAGCCGGTCGTCGTCGCCGATCACGTCCCGCCATCCGTCCGGCCCGACGTCGGCCATGACGCGCTCCAGCGCCGCGCACACGGCCGCGTCCTCCTGCTGCTGGCGCAGCGCGTCGGTCTGCTCGAGCTCGATCATGTCGAGCAGCGCGTCGGGGTCGCGGGCGAACACGCCGGACCCGCTCACGCGGTCCATGGAGCGCTTGGAGCCCTGGCTGCCCTTGGAGTGGTGGTGGCAGTACACGACGGCGCAGCCCAGCTCCGTGGCCACGCGGTCGAACTGGTTGCAGAACGCGGCCATCTGGTCGGCCGAGTTCTCGTCGCCGGTGATCACCTTGTAAATCGGGTCGATCACCACCGCGATGGGCCGCGTCTTGAGCGCGCGCCGGATGAGCGACGGCGCCAGCTGGTCCATGGGCTTGCTCTTCCCGCGCAGGTTCCACACGTCGATGCTGGCCAGGTTCGCCGGCTCGACGCCCATGGCCCCGTAGACGTCGCGGAAGCGGTGCAGGCAGCTCGCCCTGTCCAGCTCCAGGTTGACGTAGAGCACGCGGCCCTGCGCACAACCGAACCCCAGCCACGGCACGCCCTCGGCGATCGACACGCACAGCTCGATGAGCGCGAACGACTTTCCGGCCTTGCTGGGGCCGCCCAGCATCATCTTGTGGCCCTGGCGCAGCACCCCCTCGATCAGGGGAGGGGACAGCTCCGGCAGCGCGTCCCAGCAGTCGGCCAGGCTCTCGGGGTCGGGCAGGTCGTCGTTCTGCTCGTCGATCCACTCGCGCCACTCGGCCCACGAAGCCTTTCCCGCGTCGGTCGCCACGAGCCACTGCTTGCGCCCGGCGCGCGTCACGCCCGGCATCCTGGACAGGCGGCTCGGGTTCTTGTTCTGGGTGTCTACCTTAAGCCCGTTCTCTCGGCACGTCGAGTAGAGCAGGTCGACGCGCTTGCGGTACTCGTCGTAGTCCTTGGCGTCCACGTGCACGACGGCGTGCACGCTCTTGCCGCCGCTGTGCACGATGGCCGCCGCCGGCAGCTCCAGCTCCCGCATGATGGCGAGCTGGCGGCCGACCGACATGTCGTCGCTCTCGACGAGCGCGTAGCGGTACTCCGCCACGTTGTCGTTGCGCACGCCGTTGCCGTCGAGCGGGTTGAACCGGATCCACGCGCCGCCGTCCTCGTCGTTCCAGCCGATGGACGAGGCCAGGTCGTCGCCGTACTTCCGCACGCGCTCGACGATCTCGCCCGCCGTCTCGGTGTGCGGCCCCTTGCCCGACGGCACGCGCCTGCCCTCGTTGTCCCACGACTCGACCACGTAGCCCACGACTTCGCCGGGGTCGAACAGGGCCTCCAGGTAGGCTATCAGGTCGTCCGACCCCCGCCATTCCTCGCCCGGCTCCGCGAGCTCGGCGCTCTCCACCCACGTCGGGTCGACGATGCGTCCCGGCGCGGACGGCCCGCCCTGGACCTCGGTCACGTCCCAGCTGAAAGCCTCTCCCTTGTCCCAGGCGGGCGACCATCCCGCGTCGCGCGCCATCTGCACGAGCGTGCCGCCCTTGACCTCGTCCGGCCCGCGGCCGAAGCCCCTCCACTTCCGCGCGCACTCGCCGTCCTTGTAGCGAGCCGCGTCGCGCCGGCTCCAGTCGTCCCAGAGCGCCAGCGGCATCCCCTCGGCGTGCAGGGCCATGCCCGCGTGCAGCCACTCCTCGTAGCTGCACGCGGCGGGGTCGACCGCCGCAAGGCACTCCTCCAGATCGTATCCTTCGGTCATCCGTCCTCCTCTTTAGGCTCCGAGCCGGAGCGTCGGGACGCGCGCCGCGCGCGCTTCCCGGCTCGGCTCGTACGTCGCCGGGTCGATGCTCGCCGGAGTGCGCCATCCGTTGGCGGCGATGCGGCTGATGAGCGCCGACGCCTGGTCCATCGTCCACTCGCCGACGCGGCGGAACCCGCGTCCCTCCAGCTGCCTGATCTGCTTCGGGGTCGCCAGGCCCTCCGCCCGGCGCTTGGCTATCTTGTCCATCAAGAGCGACGCCTTGCCTGCGCACCCGATCTCGTCGGGGCAGATGCCGGCCTTCTCCAGCGCCGCCTTCTGCGCGTCGCTCGCCGGTGCCATCTCCCAGGCGAACTGGGGAACGTAGCCGGTCAGGTCCTCGGACGCTATCGACATCTCGAACTGCAGCGGGTCCACCAGCTTGCGCTTGCGCTTCCGCATGGACTCCAGCTGCTCGGCGAGCGCCCGCTCGCGCTTCTCCACCACGTCCTTGGCGGCCTCGCGCTCGACCTCCTCCAGGTCCTCGGGGCAGCCGGCCTGCTCCAGGCGCTCGGTCATGGCGCGGGCCACGTCCTCGCTTTCGGCGATCAGGTGCGCAGGGCGGCACAGCTCGTGGCGCTCGACGTGCCACAGGAAGTCGAGCAGCAGCAGCTCCGTCTTACCGGTCTCGGGGCTCAGGCGCGTGCCTCGCCCGACCATCTGGCAGTACAGCGAGCGCACCTTGGTCGGCCTCAGCACCACCACGCAGTCCACGCTCGGGCAGTCCCAGCCCTCGGTGAGCAGCATCGAGTTGCAGAGCACGGCGCCGCCGCCGGCCGCGTCGAAGGCCGCGAGCGTCTCGGCGCGGTCGGCGCTCTCGCCGTTGACCTCCATCGCGCGGAAGCCCTTGGCCTCCAGGATCCCGCGGAACTTCTGCGACGTCTTGACGAGCGGGAGGAAGACCACCGTCTTGCGCTCCGTACACCCAGCCGCCAGCATCTCGTCGGCGATGCGCTCCAGGTACGGGTCGAGCGCCGTGCCGAGGTCGCCGGCCGAGTAGTCGCCCGACTGCGTGCGCACTGCGGCCAGGTCGATGGCCAGCGGCACCGTCTGCGCCTTGATGGGGCAGAGGTAGCCCTCCTTGATGGCGCGCGGAAGCGTGTACTCGTAGGCGATCGAGTCGAAGTAGGCGCCCAGGTCCCGGCGGTCTCCCCGGTCGGGCGTGGCGGTCACGCCGAGCACGTCGGCGGCGTCGAAATGGTCGAGCACCGCCTGGTAGCTGGCGGACAGCGCGTGGTGCGCCTCGTCAACGATGATCGCGTCGAACCAGTCCCGCGGGAACCTATCGAGGCGCGACGGCCGCATCATCGTCTGCACGCTGCCGACGGTCACGCGGAACCACTCGCCGACGCTCGTGCGCTCGGCCTTCTCCACGCTGCAGCCGAGGCCCGTCGCCTTGCCGATCTTGTCGGCCGCCTGGTCGAGCAGCTCGCCCCGGTGGGCGAGGACGAGCACGCGCCCGCCCCCGTCCACCACGTCCTTGGCCACCATCGCGAACACGATGGTCTTGCCGCACCCGGTGGGGAGGACGAGAAGCGTCTTGGCGCGCCCCTCGTCCCACTCGCGCTCTACCGCCCTGCGCGCCTCCTCCTGGTACGGCCTCAGATCGACCGCGCCCATCACATCTCGTAGGACGAGTGCGGGCGCGGAGCCGCTTGCTGCGGGGCGACCGGCAGGCTCGTCTGCTCGGGCGCGGCGGCCTGCTGCTCCGTCGGCCATTCGCACGGCTTGAGGTACGCGTCTATGTCGTTCGCCTGCCGGGTCTCGCCGTTGGACTGGTAGTCGCGCACCTTGATCTTGACGTATCCCTGCTTGCCGACGGCCGCGTTCCAGTCGATCTTCACGCTGCCGGTCTGGGGGTCGCGGTCGAAGCCCAGCCCTTCGAAGAAGCGGGCGATCCGCCATGCCATCTTGGTGTTGAGCATGAGCCGGTCGACGACGGGCGCCCAGCCCTGGCTCGTCCACACGTTGAGGGTCACCTTCGCGCGCGGGCACGCCTCCATCTTGTCGGAGCCCTCGAAGCGCTCTCGCTCGATCTTGGCCACCTCGAAGGCGTACGTACCTGCGGGCAACAGGGTGAACCCTCCGTCGTCCACGACCTCGGTCACGTCCCAGTCGAGCGCCTGGCCCTTGTCGTTCTCTGCCATGTTTCAGTCCTCTCTTAGATCTTGGTCATGTCCGGAGCGCCGAACGGCACGGGCTCCGCTTCCTCGCGCATCGCCTCGATGTTGGCCACGCACTTGTCCCACTGCGCGACGATGCCGCCGAGCACGTAGTCCTCCGGGTAGTTCTCGGCCGGGGTATCGGCCGAGAAGAACCCCTTCGCCGCGCTCATGGCGCGTATCTCCTCGACGCTCACGCCGTCGCGCTCCATCAGCTGCAGCGCGGGAGCCCAGAAGTCGGGCAGGCCGGCCGCCTTGGATTTCGCCGTGTCGCTCACGACGCTGCCGTCGTCCGCGAACACGATGCTCTGCACCGGCTTCGGCGCAGCCGGCGCCGC
>NZ_WWRX01000022.1:0-25697 GCF_009875575.1 Eggerthella sp. BIOML-A4
CACGGTTCGGAATCCGCATTTACATGATTTATGCAAGACTGGAGGTGAAGTTTTTACCTACGAGAATTCAATTTACGGCAGCGGCCTTCGCCGGCCTTCCCTCCGCGTTAAAGAACGTGAATCCGGCTGAGGTAGTCGGATATCATCTTCCCTTCGCCGCTTCGCTCGCAAGAGAGTATCTCCTGCCCGTCCTCGTAGAGGGCAGAGTAAAGGGTTCCCCCGGCGTTGGCGAACCTGTGGAGCGCGGCGCACTTGCCCTCGGCGGCGCGGGAAGCCGGCATGATCGTTCCGACGAACTCATGGGGGCTGTCGTCGCCGAATCCCGCAGACAGCCAGGTCTGGGTTTTATCGGCGCGCATTTCTCGGACATCTTTGAAGTCGCTGCTTTCTTCTGACGTTTCGTAGCCGGCTTCGCCGATCATGGGCCCTCCTCTTCCTATGTGCTGTCGTGATCGATAATACCAGCAATTCGAAACGAATTAATACCTTGAAGATAGCTAATTTGGTACAATCGTGAAAAGACCGGGCCTGAAATGTTGGAGGATCGATGGCGAAGGCTGTGCCCCTGTCCGAGTTCCGCGTGAATTCGGCAAGGATACTCGAAGGGCTCTCCGAAACGAGGGGGTTCGCGTACCTGACCAAGAACGGCTACTCGGTGGCTGTCGTGGCGGACGTGGAGGAGTTCGAGCGCATGTACGGCTACGCCATCGACCATGGCTACAAGGCAGGTCGGGATGAGCAAAGCGAGTGATTTGGGGTACTGGGTCAAGGATCACGGCGGCGTGGTTTTCGCGGCCATCATGGTCGTCGCCCTCGTGGCGATGTTCGTGGCCGCCATCGTTGTATCCTCGCAACAGCCCGAAGCGGAGCCCGAGGACACGGTGAGCGGAGGGTACGTGGGATCCTGGTACCATGTCGAGTACGACAAGGCGTACGTGCTCACCCTTAACGGCGACGGCACGGCGCGCTACTACGACAAGACCCTGGTGCAGCCTTTGATGTTCGGAAAATGGGAGGTAGGCGAGAACATGAAGGTCTCGTTCTTCGAGCCGGAAGGCGAGCAGCCCAACGCGAGCGCCGGCGAGGAGTTCGCGTTCTACACGACGCCTAACGAGGACGGATCCATCCCGTCCTCGCCCGCTACCCTGTCCTACAAGGGATCCTACTCGTCGTCCCAGATATGGCTGTTCTGGCCCAGCAAGGCGGCTGCGGAGGCGGAATGGGCCGAGCGCAACCCGAACAAGGCGGCGGTATCGTGAACGTCGCGGTGATGACGGGGGCTTTGGGGTACAGGGAGTACAACACCACCCTCATGACCATGGACGGGTGGACGGACTCGAGGGGCACGGACAGGCACCCGACCGTGGTTGACGAGAGGGTCAACGTCGGATCCTTCATGTCCGGCGACGACCATCTGTACGCGGACGTCTACTGCCATGACGACGAGGTCGAGAGGATCGGCGCGAACCCCGACCCGAAACCCGAGCGCGAGCCCGAGTTCCTCGTCAGGAAGAAGCTGCTCGACAAGCGGTACCTCGGCGGCCTGCTCTACCTGAAGGTCGGGGAGCTCGTCGTCGTCGACAGGCTGAAGGACGTGCTGCCGATGGAGGCCCCGCAAGGGGGCGGCGAGGTAGAGGACGCCGAGGTCGACCTTTATTGGGACGAGGCCGCCGAGGCCGAGGACGCCGAGGTCTGACGTCCCTACCGCGACGCGCCCCTCCCTTCCTTGGCCGCCACGTTCGCCGCGATGTTCCGGCTCTTCGCGGACTGGTAGGCGGCCTGCTTGGCCCTCGACGCCGCCGCGCTCCTCGAGACGGCCTTCTTGCGCGCCTCTTCGAGGTGCCTTGCGTGGATCTCGGCTGCGAGGCGCGAGCGCTGGCCGCGGGATTCCTGCCCCTGCGGCTTGGGCCTGACCGCCTCGCCGCCCGCCGCCTTGCGGGCCGGCGGCTCCAGGCCCGCGACTGCATATGCCGCGTCCCGCGCGCCGGAGACGCGGCTTAGGTTCCTCGCCGCGTCGAAGTAGGCCGCCTCGGCCGCCCCAATGGAGCGCTCCATCCCCTCGGCCTTGGAAAGGACGTCCGCGACGCTCTCGCCCCTGGACTCGGCGATGCCCTCGAGGGCCCTCTCGGCGATCGTTCCGGCCTGGACCGCGCTTGCGTCCTCGTACGTCCAGGCCGCCTCGCTCTTGCCGCCGACGACGCCGCGCATGGCCTCGACCGCTTCCGCGTATCGTGCGACGTCGCGCGCCCACGATCCTTCGACGAGGGCGTCCTGCAGGGCCGTCTCCCTCGACGACATGATCCGCTCGGCGGCGAGCACCGCGGCGCGCCATCCTTCCGTGCGGTCGATGCCGTTGCTGCGCGCTATGGCGGCGATGCTCTCTATGTTGGCCACGCCGAGCTGGCGGCCCTGCCTCAGCAGCGACTCGGAATACGACAGCACCGCTTCGTCGCCTATGCGCTTGCGCGCGGACGCGAGGTCTATAACGGCTTGGGCGTACATGACGCTCTTTATCTCGCACCGGATCCGGGCGGCGGCCGGATCCTGGTTCCTGGCGGCTTCTTCGAGCTGCAGGTTGAGATGCGAGAGGGTGCGGGAGTACGATTCGCCGTCGACTATCCCGTAGATCTCCTTGACCTTGGCCGCGCGCTCGAGCGACTTGATGTTGTCGAGGTGCTGCCAGCGGGATCCCGCCTCCTCGTGCCATACGAGCCTCTCGGTGCCGAGACGGCACTCGACCTTCCCCCGCCTCCTCACGAGGGAGACGTCGTACGTCGCCGGCGTGGCGTCGACGTCGGGGAGGGATACGGACTCGGACGAGTTCCGCTTGATGGCCTCCCCTACCGCGACGATGCCGAAGTTCAGGCCGAGCTTCTGCTCCTTGGCCTTGCGCCCGTTGGAGTCGCAGTACGTCAGCGTCCCTCTCCTGGTTATGGTCACGCTCACGCCCTTGTCGGCGAGGGCCGCCTTGAACTGGTCCCAGCTGCTGGCCGTCCTGCACGCCTTGGCGACGGCCTTCCTGATGGACTCCTTGTAAGGCACGAACCCCTTGGCGAGCATCGCGCACTCCTCCTTCGTCCTGCAGATGCGCATCGTCTTCAAGGGATCTTCCCTGGCGTCGGACGTCCTCATTTTCGGCAACGGCGCCAGGCTGTACTTCTCGGCGAGCTCCTGCGCGACGTTCGCCTGGCGGGCGAGGTCGTCTTTCGCGAAATGCCATTTCCTGCCCGTCTGCGTGTTGAGCGCGTTGATGCAGATGTGCGCGTGGGGTATTCCCTGCAGGCCCTTCTTCAGGCGCTCGTGGTTGTCGTCGTGGTAGACGATGGCGGCCGTCGCTCCGGGGCCGAACGCCTTCACCACCCACTCCTTCGCGTACGCCCTGAGCGTGTCCAGATCGATGCCGTCCTCGGGGTCTGGCGCGAGCACGTAGTGGCGGTAGGTGACGGCCTTCCCCTCCCTTCCGCCCGTCCTCCTGTCGCATCCGGCGGCACGCCTGAGGTCGTCCATGTACCGAGCCCAGTCGCCCTGCGCGCTCGGAGGGATCCCGACGAAGTCCTCGGCGAGGGCGCGGTCGAACTCCGCGCCGTGCCCGTCGTGGAGGTAGCCGGCTATGCCCTTCGCCGCCACGCGGAGCGTGTCGGCCTCGCTTATCTCGCCCATGCGGCGCTTGCGCCTGTCGTCCTTCGACCCCTTGCGCAGGTAGTCCATGACGCCGGCGCAGCCCGTGTGACCGGTTATGGTCTTGAGCATCGGCATCGCTAGCGCTCCCCCGCTGCCCGGTCGAGCATCAAGGAGGCCTCCATCAGCCGGTCGCTCCATCCCTGCAGGGCCTTGGCCGTGGGCGCTAGCGAGGCTCCGATAGACGCCGCCTCGAGCTCCCACGCCACCGATTTCATCGCCCTCGAGGCTGATTCCAGATCGGCGTCGGCGGCACCTTGGAGGCCGGCGGAGATGAGCTCCCGGACGTAGGAGCCCCGCACCCTTGAGGCGTCGGGCTTCCCCGCCCTGCGCGCGTAGTCGGCGCAGTCGCGGTCGAGCTTCGCGCTCAGGTCGGCCGAGAGCCTGACGTTGAGGTAGCCGCCGTCGAGCGCTTCCTGCTTCTTGTAGCCTTTGGATCGCGGCAACCGGCTTCCTTCCTTCAATGCGTTTCGAGCGCAGCGAGCGAGCGTTAGCGAGGGGCGGCCCGGCCGCCCGTCGGCGCAGCCGACCCGTGCCTGTACGGCCCGGAGGCTTGCCTCCGGCTTACGCGCCGCGGGCGGCGCGTTCCCGGGTTCGGGGCGGAAGCCCCGTGCACGTTGTAACGCAAAATTTATTTTGTGTTACAACGTGCGTCTCTTGCTAACCTCCCTACAGAGTTTAACGTGCTGCGCGGCCTAGCGCAAGCGCGGGTTCGGGCCGATGGGCGCGGGTGGCTTTGCACAGGCTTTCCCATGAAGGGACCCTACGCGGATCCCGTAATGGAGGAAGGGTGTGTGAAGCCACCCGGTGGATGCTCGGGGCGAGCATCCACCGGGCCGAGCGGAGCGCCTTCTGGCGCGACGCGAGGCCGACGTCGCGATTTTCGGGAGCCGGCCTCCTGGCGGCGAAACGGCGGCGCGGTCGTTGCCGCGCCGAGTGTGGGCAGGCGCTCGCGGCTGTCCACACTCGGCGAAGCCGGCATTGCAGGTTGGGGTTTCCTCTTCCTGGTTTCAGGGTCTTTCAACGTCGACAAGGCTTTCCATAATCGAGCGGTCTTTCGATTGTGGAAAGGCGTACTCGCCTGTTCGTGTTCCAGGGTTTCGGATTGGTTGGTTGGCTTAGTTTGGAGGGCGGTCGATCTCGAAGAGCCCCGCTGCTGCGGCCCTTTTGCCCGGCTCTTAGAGAGCCGGGCAAAAGGGCTTCGGGCCCTAGCATATTGGCCGCGCCGTCCGCTCAGAGCGGCCGGCGCGGATACCCTTCTTTCTCGCTTTGGCGTTTAGGGGTTCTTGGTTTTTGGAGCAAGAAAGCGCGCCTTCCCACAATTCGGTCGCCGCAAAGAGCGCGGCGATTTTTTCCACAACGCCGATCCCGGCGCTACGGAATTAATCCCTAGCGGTTCCTTCGCGCATCGGCGTTGTGGAAAAAACCTAATCGGCCGAATTATGGAAAGCCTTGTCGACGTTGAAAGACCCTGAAACCAGGAAGAGAAAAACCCCGCATTGAAGGAGAGGATGGCCGCCCCAAAAATGGGCGTCTAAACGACGGAGGGCCATCGCAGGCCCTCCGATTCCGCCTTTGCCGATCCAGGAAGCTTGCGAGGGCGAAAGGCTATATAGAAAGGTTCTCATTGCCCCCGCCGGAGCAATGAGAACCAACAAGACACCGCAACGTTTTATCGGGATGCGACCGTCTCGTACTTGTCGAGGTATTCAGCCAACGCATCGCGGTATATCTCGGAGGGCTTTACGCCCCTGCTCTTCGCTATGCGGTTCGCTCTCTGCACCTTCTCGCACGGGTAGACAACGGTGACGCGCTTCTTGCCCACTGCGTCGAGGTGGGAACCGCTGTACACCTGTCCGTCCTCGTGTGGGTAGTCTCCGCGCTCATAAGCGGCGGCGCTCTCTTCGATCCATTCGTTGGTCAAACCATACTTGGCCGCAAGTTCATCTACGTTCATTGATTTCACCTCTCCATCCTTAGCTCTCGGAGCGTCTTGGCGCTCGGCGGGATCATCGCGTGGTAGACAAGGAAGCTGTCGATATCCTCATCGTAGACATAAACGAGCTCGATGAATCTTCCTTGCGTATCGAACCCTACACCGACCCACTCGCCGCTCTCGCGGCGCGTGTAGCTCACCATCCCTCGCACGGCATCGTAAACGTCTTGGGGTTTTATCTCCGGATGACGCTGCTCGATTCTCGGGTGTATGTCGATGTGGCTCATTGCCGTCCTTTCTGCATGGTATGAATAATATCATACTATTTACTCTTTTTCCACCCGCCGCCCTTGCTCCAAGGATGCGCCGCTAGTGTCTCGGCCCAGTAGTTCATTTATCAGCAGCCGTTCATCGACGTGGTATTTAGGGAGGGGCATCCACCAGCACCACGCCGGACGATTGTCTTCATCATCACTTGGGCGAGTGCTCTGAACATGCAACAGGATGTTAGGGATCAATTTGTAGCGTCCATGATTAAAACGGGATGTCTTCGTCGTAGACGGATGCTGTAGAATCAGGCGAAAGGGACGACGGGATGGCTGCGAATTCCGCGTTGGCGTCGTAGCCGTCGGTCTTATTACGGCTGGACATGAACTCGAGCTCGTCGACGATCACCTCGATCTTGCTGCGCTTCTGGCCCTCGCGCTCCCACTGGCTCCAACGGAGCTTGCCCTCGATGGACACTTTGGTGCCCTTGCTGAGGTAACGCGAAAGACTTTCGGCGCGCGCGCCGAACATCGTGCAGTCGATGAAGTTCGGATAATCCTCCCACTCGCCCGTCTGCTGGTTCTTGCGACGGTCGTTGACCGCTACGCCGAAGCCGAGCACGGGAAGCCCGCTCGCGGTGGAGCGAAGCTCGGGATCGCGCGTAAGGTTGCCGCTGATGATAACTCGGTTAATGCTCATGGTCTTCTTCTTTCAGATTTGGCTGTCTTACGAGATGCCCGGTCTGTTCTCATAGATGCCGAAGTACCCCCTTCCATTCGTGAATAATAACGCAACAAGAAAGAGTGACGGTTAGTGTCCTTCTAACCGTCACTCTTTCTTGTTGGAAACAGGGGCGCAGGGGGCGTAGCCCCCGCTGAACCGCCGTGACGGCTATGGGATGACGTCGAGCACCGTGCCGAGCACCGTGCGCAGCCCCTCCCCGAACGAGGCCCCGTTCGACGCCGCGGTGAGGATCGCGCTGGCCAGCAGGCTGAGGGCGGCCACGACGACCAGCGCCACGGCACCCCGCCCTACCGTGTACGCTACGGATTGGGCCCTGGCTGCCATCGTCGGCTTGGGCGCGTCGGGGTAGACGTGCCGGACAACCACCTCCCCCGATCCCGTCTGCACGACGTTCCCCCGCGACGCCTTCAGCTGCGCGTCGATGCGCTGCAGATCCGCCTGCCACGCGGCGGCGTCCTCGAGCCTCTTCGCCTTGACGTCGGCGAGTTCCGCCAAAGCCGCGCGGAGCCTTTCTTCCGCGTCCTCGGCCGTACCGGCCTTCGCCTTCGCGGCGGCGAGCGCTGTCTCGAGCTCGCTCGAACGCGCCCGGGCATGCTCAAGATCCTTCGCCAGGGACTCCGAGTCGAGGGCGGCCTCCTTGGCGGCGTTCTCCGCTTGCGCCGCGCGCTTTTCGGCGGCCTGCAGCTCCTCCGACAGCCTGTCCGCGAGCGAAGAGCGGCGCGAGAGCTCCGATTCCGCGTCGTCCAGGAGGCCGGCGAGCCGTTCCCGTTCCTTCAGGACGTTGGCGTACAGATCCCGCTCGTCGGAGATGTTGGAGATCAGCTCGGACATCCCGTTGTCGAGTTGCCGTACCCTCCTCTCCGCTGCCTCCGTCTTGCTGCGCGCGGTGTAGAGCTCGTCGGTAAGCGCGGACACCTTGTCCTGGAGCATGGAGAGCGCTCGGGCTGCTTGCTCGCTTTCGGAGCTTGCCGACACGAGGTCTTGCTCCGCCTTTGCGCGTCTCGCCTCGCTCCGCTCGAGGGCGGCCCTGGCCTCCTCCGCCTCCGTCTCGGCGGCTCCCTTGGCGACGGCGAAGGAGGCGGCGTCGCGCTCGAGCGAGCCCAGCCGGGCGAGCGCCTCGTCTCGCGCCGACGCCGCCTCCTCCAGCTGCGCCTCCGCCTCGGCCCTGGCCGCGGTTTCCACTGCCACGATGCCTTCGAGGCGGGCGCGATCCTCCCCCGCCCGCTCCAGCGCCTCCGTAGCGGCTCTGAGGGCGGCCTCGGATTCTGCGGCTCGCTTCTCCGCCTGCTCGATCTGCCGGTCCGCCTCCCGCCGGCCGGCTTCCGCCTCGTCCCTCGCGGCGGCCGCCGCGGCGAGCTCCGCCTCAAGGGCGTCGGTATGCCGTCTTTGCGCCGCAGCGTCCCTCTCGAGCGCCTCTGCAGCCATCCTCGCTTCGGCGACGATAGCCTCCAGGCGGCCGTCGGAGGGCGCTTGCGGCGCAGGTGCAGGATCCTCCTGCAGCCGAGCGGGTTCCGGTATCGCGGCGGGGGATCCCCCGCCGTCGAGGTACTCCGTGGCGGCGGCCATGTTGTCGGCGCATGCCATCTCGCTACCCGGTTTCGGCTTGGTGCCGGCGGCGAATATGAGCACCTGGCCTACTTGGTAGCTCTCGCCGATGCCGCCGTAGTAGAGGTCGCGGTCGGTGATCGTGGCGAGCACGTGGCCGCGGTATCTGGATGTCTTCACGACGTCACTTCCCGTACTGGCCGAGGGACTCGGGGTACTCGTCCTTATGGGCGGCTATCCACGCATCGAGCGCCTCGCGTATGACCAGCGAGCGGTTCAGCCCGTCTATGCCCTTGAGCCGGTTGAGGGCCTTGTTCTGATCCTCGGTGATCATGAAGCCGTACGTCGTATACGATTGCTCGCCGCTCTCCCTCGAGGAGGCTTGGCTTACCTCGCCGGCGTCGGCCTTCTTCGGCGTTGCGCGCGCGGCCGGTGCCCGGCGCTTGCCCGTTGACGGCTTCTGCCCCTCTTCCCCACCCTTGCGCGGCTTCGAGGGAGAGGGGGCTTCCGCCCGGCTCGGCGTGACGACCTCGGGTTCTGGCGGTGCCGGCTGGGATGCCTCCTTCGCAGCGGCTTCCCTTGCTGCGGCGAATCGGTTCGAGGTTGCCATCAGATGGCTCCTTTCTTTCTAAGATCCTTCACGACCGCTTCCAGTATCGTATGTTCGTTGGATTTGGGATGTTCCAGGTTGATTGGCTTCGACTCGACTTCGGTGTCCTTGTAGGCTACGCGGTACGGGATGACGGTATCAACGAGCAGACCGCCCATGTCTTCGCGCGAGCGGATGTAGTCGAGCATCTCGGGTGCCAGCTTGATGCGCTTGTCGTAGTTGCAGACCACAAGTCCCTTGGTGACGTCGGGGATGCGGAGCTCGGTGCACAATTCCTCGCCCCACAAGTATTGGAACATCTCGACGCCGGTGAGCCCGTTGTCCGACACGTCGGTCACGAGCACTATCGAGTCCGCGGCGAAGAAGGCGTTTTGGTTAACGAGGCCGAGCCCAGGGTTGGTGTCGATGATGATGTAGTCGTACCGGCCGAAGAACTCGCTGTTGTCCTGCAGGTAGTAGCCGAGCAGCCTGATCCGCTCGCCTTTTGCCGCGAGTTCGAATTCCGTTTTGAACAGCAGGATCGAGGACGGCATCACGTCCAGGTTCGGCAGGTCGCGCAACGGGGCGCGGATCACCGCGTCCTCCGGCGGCGTGCCCTGGTTCGTGAGGACGTCGGCAAGGGTGGTCATGTCCGGGTCGGCAATGTCGATCCCCAACCCCTTGGAGGCGTTAGCCTGGGGATCGGCGTCCACGACAAGCACCTTATAGCGCTCTGCGAGGCAGCCGGCGATGTTGTCGACGACCATGGTCTTTCCAGCCCCGCCCTTCATGGCTCCCACCGTGACGACCCATGCGGGGTTCTTCTGGGACGTCGGCGCCTTGGCCTTTGCCATTCCCTGCCTCCTTGATTGATAGAGAACTCAAAAACTTGAATACTAGAGAACACGAGTAAAGTATACATCAAGAAAAAGAGTAGTCAAGAACATGAAAATATGAAAACTTGAAAACACAAGAACTAAAAAACAATAAAATATGAAATTGTAAGAACTAGAAAATTCAAGTAATAGAAAACTTGTTAAAGCGAGGTATAGAGTTCTTGAATACTCGTGTAATTGAGGAAACATCCCACTGGCAACGTTAGTGAAGATCACGAATACTTGAATAATGTAGAACACGAGTACTTGAAAAATTGAAAATGAGAAAATACAAATACTTGAATACTAGAATATACGAATACTTAAATCTCATAATTAAATATGAGACTTCTATACCGAAATGCTAAACATGTAAATGATGCTGCAAATAATATTTCGCAGGTTAGGCCTTGAAAAACAGCCCTGGGGGGGGGGTATCATGGATTAGTGAAAAGCGCATAGAAAGGGTGAACGATGGCGACCCAGGAAAAACCCGTCTCCAACCAACTGCTGAAAACGGCTGCCGCGCTGGCCTCGATCCTGCTCGCGGCATCGCTGGCGTCGCCGCCGGCCGCGGCCCTTGCCGCGGGCGACGGGGACAGGATCGTCAAAACGTTCACTTACATGGAAGCGTCCGGCATGCCGGAAGGGCTCGTGCCATCGTCTATAGAGTTCGGCGGCAATGCCTACAAACTCGAAAAGCAAGGCGAACCCTACGTTGATGAATCGTACGAGCGGCAAACCGCCGAACTCGAGCATGACACGACCGTGGAAGCGGGCGTGCTCGATGTTAGCTACGCCATCGCCAGCATGCCGGCCACGATGGACGCGTCGACGATCGATCCACTCTACGAAGGGGATCTGCCGCTTGACAGCGTCGAGCAGATCCCCGTCTACCAGCTCCGCACCCGTCAGGTTGACCGGCCGGTGGACTATCCCGGGCTGCCCACCAACGACGTCGATGCGACGATACCCGCGTACGCGGACTTCACCGTGACAAGCGGCGATGGCCCCGATACGACGACGACCAAGACCCTGGCCCTCTCTGACGTCGAGTTCGAGGTCACGGCCACCGACGACCTAGGGCTCCCCGTATCGTACACGGCCCATGCCAACTACCGCGGCACCGAGGACTACCTCGAGACGATCGCCTACACCGTCATAGGCCATTACAAGGGGATCGCGACGGAGAAGGACAGGCGCATGGCGCTGGACGTTACCTACTACCACGAGGTTCCCGAGCCTGCACCCGCACCTGAGCCGGAGCCGGAGCAGCCGTTCGATGTGATCCCCTACGTCGTCGGAGCGGGGGCGACAGGTGCCGTGCTCATCGCCGTAGCGGTGGTCTGGAGGCGGCGCGCCCGCATCACCAAGACGTTTGACGACGGCAGCGTGGTGGTGCTCGCGCGGGTCAAGGCTGTGAAAACAGGCGACGGCGCGTGGAGCGTCCGCGTGCCCGACAGGCTGGAACGCGGGCCGAAGGAGCTGCGCCCGACGCAGCGGATGATGAGGTTCCCCTCCATCGCGATAACCCGCGACGGGATGGTTCTGCGGGAGTCGGCTCCCGTGAAGGTCATGCAGTTCGACGACGGGGGTGGGGAGGCGAAGCTGCAAGAAGAATGACGAACTAGGCCCCGATGCCGGGGTGCGCATGGCTCTCCGCCCGGTCTGTCCATGCGCCCCCCGGCATCGGGGCCGCCGATCGGAGGGATACGAACCCTGCGCTAGGCAAACAGACTGGGCATAAGACCGGGCGAAAGGATGTTGGGACATGAGCGAAAACGAAAAGACCGAGAAGCTGGAATATCAAACGGAAGAGAAGATCGAAGGGCTGACCGAGCCGATTGAGGGCGAGAAGGATATCGAGTCCGAGCCTGCGCAAGGGGAAACGGTGGACGGCGGGGGTTCGCCCAAGCGCAAGCGCCGCATCGTCGCAGCGGCCGTCCTCGGCGTTGCCGTGATCGCGCTGTGCATTGCGGGCATCGTGGGCGCTGCAACGCCCTCGGAGGCACCCCAGCCCGAAAAATCCCAGCCGGAGCAAGAGACGGTTGCGCCTAAGAATGACCAGAAGTATTCCCTCGCGGTCAAAATCGAAGCCGAAGGGTGGACTGATACCGCGACTAAGGCGACAGTGCGCGTCGAAGCTGCGGCCCCGCACGGAGAGATGGAACCTATCGAGCGCGAGGTCGAGTGCGGCGAGAATATCGTCCTTGTAGAGGCCGATGAGTTCGTGAAGGACGCCACTTACAAGGTGTCCGTGTCCAAAGCCCCCGTGCTTGAAGACGGATCAACCTACACCGCAGGGGAGCCTTTCGAGCTTAAAGCCCCCTCTGATGCTGCTGCGAGCGCGAGCAACACCGTAAGGTCGCTTGGCCTTGAGTGGGATAACGAGCGCGAAGACGCTATGGTCATGTTCGAGACGGTTTCAGCCGATGAAAAGAAGATAATCGTCAACATCACTCTCGCGCCGAAAGCGCTGGCCGACATGAGTGCCGAAGAGGTCGAGGCGTCGGCAACAGCCCTCGAAGCGGCAGGCAAGTCAGACGCCGCCCAGGCGGCCGTGCAGAGCGCCCCTGCCACATCGGGTAATGCTGTGCAAAGCGGGGGGACCGGAGGTGGATCGACGTCCGGGGGAGGTTCCTCGGAACCTGCTCCCGCTCCTGCTCCCGCTCCTGGGCCCGACCCTGCGCCGGCTCCTGCTCCCGAGCCGGATCCTCCGGCGCATGTCCATAACTGGATTCCCGAAACGACAGAGAAGACTATTTACCACAATTTCTGTGGGATTTGCGGCGCTGATATTCAAGGAAACGAAGCGGGTCATCTGAAAAACCATGCCCTAGCAGGGGAAGGCGTTGGCAACGCCTATCCGTCTCCTGTAGGGACGGAGACTGTGAACACTGGCCGCTACTACTGCTCCTGTGGGGAGTGGAAATAGAAGAATCGAAGGCGAACGAGATGGGAGAGGGCAATGATAGACAACTTGCTGAAAGAAGGAGGAGGCATACTGCGTCGCCTGCCGTCCGCAGCGATGGCTATCATGCTAGCGGTGACGCTGGCGATACCACAGGGATTGGCCTTAGCCGATCCTGCTCCCGTCTCTGAAGATGTTGAAGCCTTCGGGCATGCAAATAGCGAGGCACAGCCGGTAATCTCGGAATCTAACACAAGTACGGAGATGGCAGATAAGGGGGATGGGCTAGAGCAGGAAGTTACCCCTGATCAGGAAACGCAGCCTGATAACCCAAAGGAAGAAAACCCCGTGTCGAAAGAGCCGGATGAAGATTCGGAATCTATAAAAAATGAGGCCTCTGACGTTGAAGAGGAAGCCGAGCAGCCTGTAGATCCGCTTTTGTTGGCCAGTCAGGCTCCACCGGTCATGGGGTCGATCGCGCGTGACCTATCGACCATAAGTGGCACCGCAAGCATGGTGTGTCTCAACCCTGGGCCGACGAACGACCATTACAACCGGTTCGGTATAACCATGCCCGACGGCCAGTATTTGATTGGCCACTGCATGGACTATGGACAAGCGGCGCCAGCCGATGGCACTTATAATTTCACAGGGGTTTGGGATTCTGGAGCTCGTGCTTACAATGTGACGCTTGACACAACCGGGGCAAATAAGAATCCAGGATCTTTAGCGCCTTATCCGTGCCAGCGGGTAGGGAACTTCTACTGGACGCCGAAAGGATCTGTTGAGCTCTACAAGAGCTCAACTAAGCCTGATATGACGAACGGCAACCCGGTTTACAGTCTCTCTGGTGCAAAATACGATGTTTACCGCTCAAACGATGACGGTTATGTACTGACATTGACGACTAATGCATCTGGTTACGCATCGGCCTCCGGCCTGCCTTATGGCAACTACTATTGCGTTGAGTCGCAACCACCAACGGGTTTCTTTAAAGATACTAGCCGACATTACTTCGATGTATCAGGCAATGCTGTTATTAGAGCGTCTGATGTGCCGTACGACGATCCGGTAGGTGCGTTGCTTCATAAGGCAGACCCGTTGACCGGAGGCACCGCTCAAGGGGGTGGAACGCTCGGAGGAGCGGAATTCACCGTAAAATACTATGCGGGTTACTATTCTTCCGATCCAGCTGCACAAGGGATAAGCCCTATGCGCACGTGGGTTATGCGTACGGATTCTGACGGTTTCTGCTATTTTGACTCATCGTATGTGGTATCCGGCGACCCGTTTTATATTGGCGCTGCTGGCACACCGACGTTTCCTTTAGGCACTGTGACCGTCCAGGAAACTAAAGCGCCGGAGGGATACGTGCTGTCCTCTGCGGCGCGTCCGAACGACGTATTCGTGCAGCGCATTACAATGTCGGGTATTGAGGGGAATCCGGCTGAGGTCTGGAATGAGCATCAATTCCTGGACGATTCTATCCGCGGCGGCGTAAAGACGACGAAGCTCGATGGCTACTACCAAAGCGCGACCGCGCAGGGCGATGGAACAATGCAAGGCGCGACCTTCGCCATCAAAAATGCATCAGAGAACCCCGTCGTGGTCGGAGGCGTCACATACGAGCCGGGCAAGGACGTGGCCACCATCACCTCCGGCGCCGACGGCGTGGCGCAGACCGCGAGCGACCTTCTGCCCTACGGCACCTACGAGCTGCGCGAAACCGTCCCGCCGGAGGGCTACCTGCTCTCCGACGAAGTATGGCGCTTCGAGATCCGCGAGGACGGCGTGGTCGTCGAGGCTACCACCGAGCAGTCGATAGACAACCAGGTGATCCGCGGCGGCGTCAAGACGGCGAAGCTCGACCATCAGAGCCAAACGTCCGTACCGCAGGGATCCGCCAGCGTCGAAGGGGCCGTTTTCGCCATCAAGAGCGTTTCCGCTAATCCTGTGCTGGTGGACGGGATCGTATACGAGCCAGGCAAGGACGTGGCCACCATCACCTCCGGCGCCGACGGCGTGGCGCAGACCGCGAGCGACCTTCTGCCCTACGGCACCTACGAGCTGCGCGAAACCGTCCCGCCGGAGGGCTACCTGCTCTCCGACGAAGTATGGCGCTTCGAGATCCGCGAGGACGGCAAGGTTGTGGAGGCGACCACCGAGCAGGCCATCGACGACCAGGTGAAGGCCGCGGAGTGCTTCATCATCAAGGTAGGCACGAAGATAGGCGATGACGTCACCGAGGGCGACAAGGCCGACGCGATACCCTTGCCGGGGGTCGAGTTCAGCATCTACGCCTCCAAGGACTTCGTGGATAACGGCGACGGAACCTACACGGTGCGCGACGGAGCCGCGCCCTATGCCACTATCGTAACCGATGAGAACGGCATAGCGGACACGTCCTACAACCCGCGACCGGACGATCAGCACGGCGCGTTGCCCTACGATGACTACCTGGTGATCGAGACGGGGCCGAAGCCGAATTACGATCCCATAGAGCCGTTCACGTTCTCTGCCCGCGAGGACAAGAAGGTGTACCACTTCTTCGCCAACAACACGTACGTCACTGCGGGCGTCGAGCTCGTCAAGGTGGACGCCGAGTCGGGCTTGCCCGTGCTGGTTGCGGGAACGCAGCTGCAGGTGCTCGATGCGTCTAAGACCCCCATTGTGTGGCACGAGACGTATCCCGAGGCGATCAGCTACGACACTCTCACGGTCGGCGATACGGGCCGCGTGTACCTGCCTCAGAAGCTCAACGCCGGATCCTACTACCTTCGCGAGGTGTCCGCCCCCGAGGGCTACCTGCTCGGCCATGCCGACGTGCCCTTCACGGTGTCAACCACGACGGACTGGGATGATCCGCTTGTGGTCGAGTACGCCAACATGCCCCAGAAGGGCTCTGTAAAGGCGATGAAGGTGGACGCCGAGACGGGCGAGCCCGTACCCGCTGCCGGCATCGAGTTTGACCTCGTCGCCGCGTCTGACATCAAGACCGGCGACGGCGTGGTGCACGTGCCCGCCGGCGAGATCGCCGCGCACATTGTCACGGCCGCCGACGGCACCGCAACGGCCGAAGATCTGTACTTGGGCAGCTACCGCATCGTCGAGACGCTCGCGCCGGAGGGCTACGTGCTCAACGGCGAGCCCGTCGATGTAACGCTCTCATACGCCGGCCAGGAGGTCGAAGCCGCCTACGCCGAGTCCGAGCTCGGCGACGTGCCCCAGAAGGGCATCATCGAGGCCCACAAAGTCGACGCCGAGTCGGGGCTGCCCGTCGCGGTGCCCGGCATCGAATTCCGCGTGACCGCCGCCGCCGACGTGGTGACGCCCGACGGCACCGTGCGCGCCCATGAGGGCGACGTGGTGGCCGAGGTCGTGACCGGGGATGACGGCAAGGCCGAGACGCCGGAGCTGTACCTGGGCCGCTACGAGGTCGAAGAAACGCTCGCGCCCGACGGGTACGTGCTCAACGGCGAGCCCGTCGATGTAACGCTCTCATACGCCGGCCAGGAGGTCGCGGTGACGCGGGCCGGGGCCGTCGTGGAGGACGCGCCCCAGAAGGGCGTCATCGAAATCGTCAAAACCGACGAGGCCGACGGGCGCGCCGTGCCAGGCGCGGTCTACGAGGTGACGGCAGCCGCGGACATCGTGACCCCCGACGGCACGGTGCATGCGAGCTCCGGCGACGTGGTGGCCACCGTCACCACGGGCGATGACGGCAAGGCCGAGACGGATGAGCTGTACCTGGGCGATTACAACGTGCGTGAGACGGCCACGCCCGACGGCTGGGCCATCGACCACGAGACGCACATGGTCGAGCTCTCATACGCTGGCCAAGAGGTAAAGGTGACGCGTACCGTGCTCGAGACGGCCGACGCGCCCACCACGTTCATATTGCTCAAGAAGGCCGAGCTGATCGACGGCGAGCTTGTCGACTATGCAGGCTCGGAGTGGCACGTGTGGGCCGAGGACGCGGCGGGCGAGATAGCGTACGATGCCACGGCCACGACCGGCGAGGACGGCAGCTTCGTCCTCGAGCGCATCCCCCACGGCGACGGGCTCGCCTACTACTGCCAGGAAACCAAGACAGGCGATGACTACATCCTCGACCCGGAGGTTTACGAATTCTCCGTCGACGAGGAGGGCCTGATCGCAGGCGAGCCGGCCTACGTGTTCTTGAACACGAACTACCACAAGCGCATCATCGAGGCCCACAAAGTCGACCAGGACACAGGCGAGCCGGTTGGCAAGACCGGATTCGGGCTGTACCGCTGGATCGGGGAGGGGGAGCCCGACCCGACGTTCGGCGGCCGTCAGGGCTTCCATGGCGTGTTCGCGGATGATCCCGACGGCGAGGTGGACGGGAGCCTGTGGGAGATGGTCGCCGAGGGGACGACCGACGACATGGGCGCCGTCATCTTCGAGGGCCTGGAGTTCGGCTGGTACATGATGGTCGAGGCGGTGCCGAACCCCGATTACGCCGAGTGGTGGGAGTCGGCGGGATCCACCTGGGGACGCTACCTTTTCAAGGCCGACAAGGACAGCGACGTCCGGCAGACGCAGACGTACGGCAACATGGCCATATCGCTCGAATGCAACGTGAGCAAGGCGACCATCGACCGCACGAGCGCGGCGTTCCAGTCGGATGAGCGCGCACCCGTTCGCGTCGACAACGTGGGCAAGGAGCGCTACCGCTACGACGTCGCGTTCGACGCGGGTTCCACCAACGTGAGGGCAGACCAGTACGCGGTCGTCGATCCTTGCGAGTTCGTCAACCTGGGAATCAGGCTCGACACGCTGGTGACGCCTGCAGCCTATGGCGACACCGACGGGTTGGTCAACGTATGGTACCGGACGAACATGACCGATACGTCGGCCGTGTACTCGACCGCCAGCGCGACCGCCGGCAACCCCCCGAACCAGATGGCCGACGGAACCGACCGCATCGGCACGGTCGGGTGGCGCCTTTGGAGGGAGGGCGTCGCCGCCGGCGCCCGCACGCGCCTCGACGTCGACGGGCTCGGCCTCGCCGCCGGCGAATACGTCACGGGAATCATGCTCGAATACGGGTCGGTCGAGGTAGGGTTCCGCACGCTGCAGGACATGAGCTACCTGGTGTACGCAACGGAGCCCCTGGACAACAGCAACGGCGAGGTGGTCATCCCCAACAGCGTGACGAGCCATATCACCCGCAACTGGAGAGACGGGCAGGGGCTGTACGACGACGCGCATGACAACGTGATCACGCGGGTCATCGACACCTTCGGCTTCGCATCCTCCTATCACGGGTTCTCGACGGGCACGGCAGGCAACGGTGGCGCGCTCACCGCGACGGGCGACCGCGTCCCGGCCCTGGAGGGCGTGGCCATGCTCCTCGCCGCGGTGGCCGCCGTCCTGCTGGGCATCTGGGCCACGAGGCGCGAAGAAGGGGAGGGGGCATGAGGAGGGCCCTGGCCGAGCATGCAGAGGACATGCTCCGCTACATGCTGGACAACTCCGACGACGTGCGGAGGATCGTCGTCGGCCGGAAGAAGCTCGTGAGGGACCTGCAGATGAACCCGACAACGGTGTCCGTCGTCCTCGGCTACCTCAAAGAGCTCGGCCTGGTCGAGGTGAACGGCCGCTATGCGGAGAACGGCGCGCAGTTGGAGAACGGGTACACGGTGACCGAGGCAGGATGCGAGTTCGTCGCCGAATCCCCCAAGGCTAGGAGGTAGCGAATGGCATCGGAGGAAGAGGTCGTACGGTTCATCTTCAACGGTGCGAACGAGATGGCCGAGCTGATGTACCAGCTCATCAAGTGGGCCCTCGAGCGCCGCGAGAAGGGGAGGGACGACGGCCGGCGCGACCCCTCGAAGATCAGCGGCCGCATAGCCCCGGAGGACGCGGCGAGCTTCGCCGCCGACCTCGCCGCGGCGGGCATAGGGGCCGAGTACGTGGCGCAGGCCGACGGCGGCCTCGTCTACTCGTGCGACGCCAAGCACTTCGAGACGCTCAAGGCGCTCACCAAGGGCTACGCCGCGAAGTACGACGCCATGCACCCGGAATCCGTTGACAACGTCTACTACGAGACGCTGCGGGACTGGCGCGGCTGCTCGCTCAACGAGTGCTTCGAGGTGGCGTCCACCGTGGAGGTGGCCGCCGTGAACAAGATGCGCGCCGACCTCGCAGCCATGGGGGTCTACTTCGAGGTGGCCCGCCGCCCGGAGAACCTCGGCTACGTCGTCAAGTTCAACGCGAAGGACGCGAGCATGGTGGAGCGCGCCCTGTGCGAGCTCGACCAGGCGTACGGGCATCCCCAGAGCGCCCAGGACGTCGCGCGCGCCGTCGCGGGCTACCTCCCGTCTCCCGCCGAGGGCGTATGGAAACGGGAGGGAGCCCGCTCGACGCTCGAGGCGAGGAACGCCGGCCAGGACGAGGTGCTGGCCGCCGCCCACGTGTACCCGGAGAACGGGGGATGGCACGTTTACGGCGAGGCGGCGGGGGAGCGCTTCGGCGACGGCGTCTACGGCACCGAGCGCGAGGCCGTGCAGGCGGGCGAGCTGCTCGTGGAGCAGAGGGCCGCCGAGCTCGGCTCGAACGTCGAGATCCCGCGCCAGGGAGCTGCCGCGCGCGACCTCGACGGGCGCAAGGCGGGCGACTACACGCTGACCATGACCACGGTCGAGTGGGACCGGGCCGCGAACATCATGGGAGGCCCAATGGAGGAGGACGGCATCCCCTTCTCCCTGTCCTTCGACGAGGCGGCGGAAACCGCTTCGCTCACCTTCGCGTCCGAGCACGCCGCCGGCGTCAAGGCCATCGCAGACCGCTATATCAAATCGTCGAAGGAGAACCTCAAGGACTTCACCACTGCGCGCTTCGAGGATTGGGACGAGTTCTGCGAAGTCGCCGAGACGGGGATGGTGAGGGACGACGCCCTGCAGGCGATCAGGGCGGAGTGGATCGACGTCGGCGATGGCAGGTACAGCCTGGAGGCGTACGCGAACGCATGGGACGCCGAAGCCGTCGTCGGCGTGTCGGTGTACGCCAAGGCCGTCGTGGAATCCGACCCGTCCCTCGAGGGATGGGAGGTATGGGGGAACGCCGACGGGCCCAATTTCGGCGAGCGCGGATTCGATGACCTCGCAGAGGCCATGGAGTACGCGGAGTCCCTGGCGGCGGGGGAGCTCGCCGAGAGGGGCTACGAGGTCGCCGTGGGATCGCGTCCCGAAGCGCCCGCACAGGAGCGCGGCGAAGCCGCTCCCGAGCTCGACGCCCCAGCACGCCAGGAGCGAACCGTGGAGCAGGCGGACTACGTCGTCGAGCCGCGCGACGTCGGCCCGTCGGAAACGGTAGAGACGGTGGTCGCCGCCACCAAGTCGGCGGAAGTGGCCGACGATGCGGGCGAGGCGCACATCGGAAGCTCCTTGGAGGAGATGACGAACCCTGACGGGCTCGATCTGCCGAGCATCGAGCGGTTCGGCTCCGCCGAAAAGCTGGACGGCGCGAAGATCGGCGACGTCCTGCAGGCATGCTCCAAAGACGTGAAGATGATCAAGGCGCAGCTCGAGGCCAAGCGCCAGCAAGGCGTGGAACGCGGGGCGAAGGCGGCCGTGCAATCTAAGGGCGCGGCGCGCTGATGGCCAAGAACGGGAAAAACGGGGTGCCCGTCGCAACGACGGCGCGCAAGCGGGAGGCGAGCCAGGGGTTCATCGCCCTCATGGCCGGCATCTCCTTGGTCGCGTTCGTTGCGGTCAACCATGTGGCGGGCTACGTCATCCCCGTCGCCTCGTCGCGCGGGCCCGCGGCGGCGCTCACGAGCATCCCGGTAGCCCTGCTCGACTTCGCGCGGAGCCCTTGGGCGCTGAGCCTCGACCCGGCCGCCGTGGCCGTCGGGCTCGCGGGGCCGGCGGCCGTCGTTCTCGTGTACCTGCTCGGCGGCAAGAAGGCCGACAAGCCGACCATGGCGGGCATGGAGCACGGCACCGCGCGCTGGGGCGAGGAGGACGAGAAGGACAGGCACGCCGACACGGATAACCCGCTGAACAACATACCGCTCGCCCAGGGCGTCGAGCTCTGCCTCGACCCCGATGCGATAGGGACGCGCCGGAAGGGCTTCGTGGAGATCAACCGCAACGTGATGTGCTTCGGCCCGCCAGGCACGGGCAAGACGTTCTATCTGTTCGTCCCCGCGCTCCTGCGGTTCTGGCGGCCCACCGACCCGTCGAGCATCACGAGCGACACGAAGGGCACGACCGTGAAGCGGATGCTGCCGTACCTCATGAGGCACGACCGCGTGGTGAAGGTTCTCAACACCAAGGATCCGTCCAACAGCCACGGCTACAACCCGCTCAAGTACACGCGCAACGATTTGGAGGTGCTCATCGCCGTCGACACCATCATGGGCAACACCACAGGACGCAAGCCCGATGAGGGCGTCGACGGGGACTTCTGGGAGAAATCCGAGAAATCGGTGTTCGTGTCCATCATCGGAGGCTTGCGCGAGCTGAAGGAGATAGCTCCGGGGCTCGACGTCGAGGTGAACATACCGACGATGGCGGACATCCTGCTCACCGCCGAGGCTTCGAGCGACGACGAGGATCCGAACACGCCCACGACCATCGACCGTTTCTTCGCGCTGATCGAGCATCTGAAGCCGGACAGCTACGCCTGCCGCACCTACAAAGGCCTGAAGCTGGCCGGCAAGGGCCGGACGATGAACTCCATCCTGGTGTCGTGCGCGGTCAGGCTCATGCCCTTCAACCTCCCCGTCATCCGCGAGCTCATGTGGCGCGACGAGATGGAGATCGACCGCATACCCTTCGAGGGCACCAACTTGTTTGTCGTGGCCGACGATGCTGGCGGCCAGCTCGACTTCGTCTTGGCCATGTTCTACCAGCAGACGTTCCGCACCCTCTACAACATCGCCGACAACCTGCCGGGGGAGAGGTTCCCGGTCCCGGTCGTGTCGTTCATCGACGAGATGTTGAACATGGGCAACATACCCTACAAGGAGAGGATCCTCATGACCGCCCGCTCCAGGAACATGCCGATAGTGATGGGCCTCCAGAGCATGGATCTCGCGAAGGAGAAATGGGGCGAGAACATCTTGGGCGCGATCCTCGACGCCTGCGACACGATCGTCTACATGGGCGGCGGCCGCTCGAAGGAGAGCCGCGCGTACATCTCGGAGTCCCTGGGTACCCAGACGGTCTACGAGCACACGGTGAGCGAGACGGTGAGCGCCCGGATCATGGGCAGCAACGATTCCGCTCAGTCGTCGTACCAGTCGCTCGGCCGCCCGCTGCTCGACGAGGCCGAGGTCGACAAGATACCGCGGGAGCAGTGCATCGTCCACTTCTCGGGCGCCGCGCCCCTCATGGTGGGCAAGTACCGCACGCAGGACACGGACGAGTACAAGGACTCGCCCTTCGCGCCCGACCGAAGGGGCGAGGCCGTCACAGGGCCCTTCCCTTTGCAGGAGATGAGGGAGCACAACGCGAGGGTGCGGGCATCCCTTGCCGCTTGACGACATGGAAAGGCCCCGGTCCGTCTCCCACGGTCCGGGGCCGAGAAGCGATCACGGCCGCAACGAGGCGGCTTTGACCAAGGAAATGATATTCGAAAGGAACGGGACATGAAAGACCAAACATCGAAAACGGCCAAGAACAGGGCATCTGCGCTTGGGAAGGCGAAGGCGGCGGCGCTGTCGCTCTTCGGGGCCGGCGCCGTGTGCCTCGCGAGCGCGAGGCCCGCTTACGCCGTGGACGTCAACGGGCCAAGCTTCAACTACATGATCACCCAATACGTGGGGCCCGGCATGACGGTCATGGGCTTCGCGATCTTGGTGGTAGGGGGTTACAACTACTTCAACTACAAGGACGAGGAGGGGCCGAAGGCCAAGGCGGGCTTGGCCGGGATGGTTGGCGGCGGCATCATGGCGGCCATAGGCGGCGGCGCCGTCCTCATGCTCTCCATGAGCTGAGGCCGCAATGTCCTTCACCGTCCCCTACCACCTCGACCCGCTCGACTACGAGCGGAAGGCATTCGGGCCTTTCACGTCTCGCGAGCTCAAGTACGGCGGCATCGGCATCGTCCTCGCCGCAGTTGTCGGCGGCGCGCTCTGGTTCGCCCCTTTGAGCGTGCCCGAGCTCTTCCGCGTGATGCCCGCCATCGCGGTGGCGTTCCCCTTCTTTTACGTGGCCAACACCAAGGCCCCGCCCGGCTACGAGTCGCCGGAGGAGTACATGAGGGAGCGGCTCGCATCCGCGTTGAGCGGGGAGGACGTATACGTGTACGGCTGCGACGACGAGGACGAGTACGAGGTGATGGAAGATCCGCCGGCGAAGTCGCCCAGGGAGAGGAAGGAGTCTGCCAAGCATGAGAAGAAAGAGCGAGAGTACGTCCGCGGCAAAGCGCGAAGCGCACGATAGGGCGGATGCTGCCATGCCGGACGTCGCGGGCCTGACGGTGAAGCAGGCCGAGATGGCGCTCGCCGAGGCGCGCAACCGGGAGCGAGAGCGCCGCGAGTACGAGCGGCGCAAGGCGAAGGGCAAGCCCCTGTCGAAGATCACCCAGGATGCGATCCGCTACGAGAAGTGCTTCGAGAGCGGCGTCGTGAAGGTCGAGAAAGGGCTCTACTCGATAACATGCGACGTGGACAACATGGACTACCGCAACCTCGGCGAGAGCGAGAAGGAGGCGCTGTACGTCCGGCTCCTGCGGGTCTACAACCTGTTCGAGCCGACGACGCACCTGCAGTGGTCGGTCATCGTGCGCGTCGTCGGCCGCCGGTCGATCCTCGACGAGGTGCTCATATCCCACCAGCCGGACGGGCTCGACCGCCTGCGCGACGAGGTCAACGAGGTGCTCACCGACCGCGCGTCGAAGGGCAAGACGGACATAGAGACGCGCCTGCTGCTCACGATCTGCACCAAGGCCGACAACGAGGCCGAGGCCCAGAGCATCCTCGACGGCCTGGTCAAGGACATACGCCCCGACTTCGAGTCGATGGGATCCGGCCTGACGGTGCTGAGCGGCGCGGAATGGCTCGAGATAGTGGCCGGCGTGTTCTGGCCCTCCGACGTCCTCGTGTTCGACTGGGCAACGCTCGTCGACACCAAGACCGGCAAGGCCACGGGGCTCACCACCAAGGACGCCGTGGCCCCGATGTCCCTCGCGTTCGAGCCGCGCATCCTCAAGCCGCGCCCGAACGGCACCACCTCGGTCGTCAAGGACAGCGGGATCTACCGCTGCAACGATTTCTACGCCTCGACGCTGCTGCTGCGCAAGTCGCCCGGCATGATAGACGACAGGATGGTGAGCGTCATCACCTCGACGCCCATGGACATGATGTTCACCATCCACATGCAGCCCACGTCGGCCGAGAGCTCGCGCAAGGCGACCGACGCCTACATCGCCGCCGTCGAGGGCGACACGCACGACCGTGCCAAGGAGGCGCGTCGCGAGAACATGCCGGCGGGCGTCTACATGACCTCCAAGCACGTCGACCGCGCCCAGGACGCGGAGGAGCTCAAGAAAGAGGTGCAGTTCGGAGGCCACAAGCTCTTCTACACGACCATGAGCGCGCATGTGCGCGCCGAGACGCCCGACGACCTCAAGCTCGAGCAGATACCCAAGCTGCAGCGGGCCTGCGGGAGGTGGGGCGTGAGCGCGACGCCGCTGTCGGGGCGCGAGCGGCAGAAGGACGCCATGAACGCGACCCTTCCCATAGGCAAGAACTTCATCAACGCCCCGTCCACGATGACGACCGCCAACGTCGGCGCGCTCATCCCGTTCACGTCGCGCCGCTACCAGGATCCGGGCGGTATCTACTGGGGGGTCGACGCGGAGTCGGAGGACTTCATCATGCTCGACCGGACGGCGCTCGGCGCGCCGCACCAGATGGTGTTCGGGATCACGGGCTCGGGCAAGTCGTTCGGCCTGTGCCGGGAGAACCTGCAGATCCTGCTTCGACGCCCCCGTGCGAAGGTCTACATCGCGTCCCCCGGGCTCGCATACAAGCCGTTCGTTCAGCTCCTCGGCGGTAAATGGTTCGAGGTCGGCGCCGGCTCGAAGGACTACTTCAATGTCATGTCCATCAACATCGACCAGGTGGAGGACGTAGAGCAGGCCATCGCGGACAAGGCGGAGTACCTCATGGGCCAGGTGGAGTGCATGCTCTACAAGGGCGCGGTCATGGACGGCAAGGACACACGGGCTGCGAAGGAGGCGACGCTGCTCTATTCTTGCATCCAGGATTGCATACCGAAGGTCTACGGCCGCTACCTCGACACGCACCGGGCCGAGGACGTCCCCGTGCTCGCGCAGCTCGCCGATGAGCTGGGCGACATGAAAGTCCCCGTCGCGCGCGACGCCGCCCAGGCGCTCAGCCTCTTCACGACCACTACGGCAGTCGGCGGTCAGTTCAGCCAGCGCGACGGATCTCCCTTCGACGACGATGATTGCAGGCTGTTCGGCGTCGGGTTCCGCAACGCCGGCGACATCATCAAGGCCCCCGCATTGTTCGCCTTCACGGACATGTTCTGGAGGCAAGCCGTAATGAACAAGGTGAAGGGCTATGAAACGTGGGTGCTGTTCGACGAGTTCCAGACCTTCATGGACTGGCCGATCGCCGCGCAATATTTCTTGAAGGCGTGGATGGAAGGCCGCAAGTACGACCTGTACCAGACGGGCGCCACCCAGAACGTCTTGGCAGTGCTCGAGAACGCCAAGGCGTCCCGCGCCCTGGACAACTCCGGCGTCGTCACCATGTACAACATGGCCCACGACGACGCGAGGGAGCTCGCCGAGCGGCTTCACATGTCCGAGCGGCAGATGCGCTACACGGTCAACCCGCCCGAGGGCCACGGCGTCTTGTCGGTCATGGGGTCGGTCATGCCGTTCAAAGACTCTTGGCCCAAGGGCACCGAGACGTACAAGGTGTTCACTTCCAAACCCAAGGAAACCAAAGGGCGAGCGATGTAGGCCATGTACGTCAACATCGGACATAGCGAGGACGTCATCGCCGCCTGGCAGGACGACGCCAGGCCGGAGGACTCCGCGACGTTTGCGGGCGACGCGCCGCAGAGCAACGCGCGCAGCGCCGATGCGGCGGCGCTCGAGACATCGGGCATCAGCTTCGCGGCCGGCCCGGCCGCGCCGGCC